>NZ_CP064955.1:1573168-1887802 GCF_011038645.2 Corynebacterium qintianiae
GATGTACATCTTCTACTCCATGTTCGGTTTCCAGCGCACCGGGGACAACTTCTGGGCCGCAGGCGACCAGCACACCCGCGGTTTCATCATCGGCGCCACCGCCGGCCGCACCACCCTGTTCGGCGAGGGCCTGCAGCACATGGACGGCCACTCCCACGTCATCGCGTCGACGAACCCGGCCGTGGCCTGCTACGACCCGGCGTTCGCCTACGAGATGCCGTACCTGGTGTCCAAGGGCATCGAGCGGATGTACGGTGAGAACAGCGAGAACGTGATGTACTACATCACCGTTTACAACCAGCCGACGCACCAGCCCGCCCGCCCCGAGAACCTCGACGTCGAAGGCCTGCACAAGGGCATCTACCTCTTCGACCGCGGTGTGGACAAGGCTAACCGCGTCTCCCTGCTGGCCTCGGGCGTGGGCATGCAGCAGGCGCTGCGGGCCCAGGAGATTCTGCAGGAGCGTTACGACGTCGGCGCGGCCGTCTACTCCGTGACCTCCTGGGTCGAGCTGGCGCGCGAGGGTGCCGCGCTGAACAAGAAGAAGCTGAACAGCCCGGGTGACGACTTCGGCGAGGCCTTCGCCACCAGCCAGCTCAAGCAGACGGAGGGCCCGTACGTGGCTACCTCCGACTTCTCCACCGCCCTGCAGGAGCAGATCCGCCCCTACGTTCCCGGCCAGTACATCGTGCTCGGTGCGGACGGCTTCGGTTTCTCCGACACCCGCGAGGCCGCGCGACGCTACTTCAACATCGACGCTGAGTCGATGGTGGTCGCCGCGCTGATGGGTCTGGCGAACGAAGGCAAGATCGACATGTCCGTCGCGGCTCAGGCGGCGCAGGACCTGCACATCGACGACCCGACCGAGCCGAACCCGAACGGTGGCACCGGCGACGAGGAGTAGACGCCTTGCAGCTCACGCGCTCGGTCGCTTCGCGCGGCGGGGCGCGTTTGTTATTTTCTCCAGCGCGTTCTCCACCAGCTGCGCGAGTGTGCCGTCGTTGACCTCCTTCCACCCCACCCGCAGCACGACCATCCCCCGGTTCAGGAGCTGTTTCTCGCGGTAGCGCTCCTCTTCCGTGACTCCGGGGCCGTGGAACTCTCGCCCGTCGCACTCGATGGCGACGACGTCGTTGACCACCAGATCGATCCTGCCCGTGCGCGGGTCGCCATACTGCCCCCTGTATTGGAACGCGACCTGCGCCCGGACAACCACACCCTCGATCTGCCGCACAATGTCACGCACCACTGTTTCAAGAGCGCTTTCGGACGTCCCCACCGACTCGCGCACCAGCTTCCTGAACCCGCGCAACCCTTTCGCGCGCGGCAACTCCTCCGCCAGCTCAAGCAGCCTGTCCACGGTCATCTCCGGCCACTTGTTCCGCGCTGACTCCAGCGTGACCAGGCCCGGAAGCCTGCCGTGGTAGCGGTAGGTGTCAAAAAGCATTACAATTACTTTTGTCACCCGCATCCCCTGCACCATCGCAGTCTGGCGCTCCGGCGTCTTGCCGTGGCGGAAGGTCCAGCTCTGCCCGCCCCGCGTTTTCGCGCGGGTTTTGCCCGGAGGCAGCACATCAACGTTGGTCACCCACGCCAGCGTCGCCAACCCCCACACGCGCGCGGCTGCCGGACCTGTCAGCGTCGCGCGGGGAAAACGGCGCGCCACTGCCGTGATGACATCCCATTCCCCCTGCTTGTCCACGTATCAGAGCATGGCGCTAATCGACGCCCCTGTCACGCACCTTCCCCCATACCTGTGGACTATCGCCCCGCTTGTTGACTCTTCACCAGAACCCTGTGGACAACCAGCACAGAAGACGTCAGCGCGTTTTTGCGCGCGTTTTGTGGCAAATTTCGCGCTGAGGTCTTCCCCGGGAAGACGTCAGCGCATTTTTGAGCGCGTTTTTTGGCGGATTTCGCGCTGAGGTCTTCCGGGGTGCTAAAGATGCTCATGCACGAGTCGCAGAATCGCTGTCGTCACAGCGCCTGGAGCGTCGAGAGGCGGCATGTGCCCGCTCTCCGGAAGCACCTGGACGTGTGCGCGGGGCCAGATCTCGTGCAGGCGCGCCGACTGGGACACAGGCGCCACGGTGTCGCGCTCCCCCACCAAGATGTAACCCGGAATGCCCGCGAGAACTGCGGACGCGGAAAGCTCGGAATGCAGCAGCAGATCGTCGAAGAATCCCGCGTAGGTGGCCAGCGGGGTGCGCCGGATCATCCGGGCGTGGAAGCGGATGAGGTCGTAACTGACGGGGCGGAAGTAAAAACCCATTGCGAGCAGCGGGGCGATCGCGCTGGTGATCACGCGGCGCATGCCCTCTGCGAAGCCCGGGGTGTACCTCAGTACTGCCTCGATGGCACGCCCTACCGGACCAGCGAGAATCTGTGGCAATCCCTGCATGGCGAATGGCTCGACGGCCGAGGAGATCTGCACGCTGCCTGCGACGTCGAGGTCGTGGCGGCGCATGAGCGACAGCGAAACGGGACCGCCGAGGGAGTGTCCGACAATGATGAACGGCCCTCGCGCGCCCAGGTGCGACAGCACCGCAAAAACGTCGTCGGCGGCGAGGTCCACGGTGCACAACCGGGGCGCGACGGAGGTGGTGCGTCCGTGCCCGCGGACGTCGACTAGCAGCTGGCGAACGGGCAGCTCAGCCAGAGCGTCGACCTGCATGAAAAACGACTCGGACGAAATATTGAAGCCGTGCACGTAGAGCACGGTCAAGGGCGCGTCGACGGGGCCGCGGTCGTAGAAACGCACGTCGACACCGTCGTGAGCTACGGTTCCCGTGCGGTCGTATCTCAACATGGCGTCAGTGTATATATAGGTGCATGGAGCTTTCGCAACGGTTAGACGTCAGCGCGCTGCAGCCGAAGGTTGCCAACGAGGTCGAGCGCAACGCCGACCGCAGTGCCGAAGCTCGCCTGGGCGAGCTCATCTCGCGCATCACCGGAGCCGAGGTTGACCCGGGCAAGACGCTCGCCGAGCTGGGCGTGGGTTCCCTCGACCGGATTGAGCTGGCGGTTCGCGCCGAGGAGGAGTTCGGCATGCAGATCGATGAGTCGCTCTACACCGATGCCCTCACCGTCGAAGAATTGGCTAGGGCATTCGCGCGCGAGACGTGAGTGTACTTAAGTACCCAAATCGCCCGCCCGGGTTTCGGTCGCGTGGAAGGCCCCTTAGGGCGACAGCTAGCTGCATCAAGTAGGAGGTCACGATGAAATACGCCCAAGCACTCACCGCGGTGTGCATCATCCTCGCCGCACTCAGCGCGGCAGCTGCGGTGCTGTTGGTTCCTGGGGCCGTCGATACGCCCACCGCCGCGCGGCTTGCGTGGATTGTCGGGCTCACTGTCGCCGCGCTCGTTTTCGCGGTTACGGCGCGGCGACTGCGGAGCTAGTTACTTCTCGTCGGCGACGTAGAAGCGCTGGCGATTGACGAATTCGTCGATGCCCAGCGGGCCCAGCTCGCGGCCGATGCCCGAGTTCTTCACGCCGCCGAAGGGCAATTCCGCGCCGCGGGCCTGCGGGATGTTGACGTGGATCATGCCGGTGACGATGCGATTGGCCACCTTCTTGGCGCGCTCCTCGTCGGTCGAGAACACGGCGCCGCCGAGGCCGTAGTTCGAGTCGTTGGCCACCTCGATCGCCTCTTCTTCGGAGGAGACTTTGTAAATCTCGGCGACGGGTCCGAAAAACTCCTCGTAGTAGGAGTCGGAGCCGACGGGGATGCCGGTGATCACGGCCGGGGTGAAGTAGGCGCCGTCACCGGTGAGCTCGCCGCCGGTGTGCAGGGTCGCGCCGGCGTCGACGGCCAGCTTGACCTGCTGCGCGAGCAGCTCGGCGGCGTCGCGGGAGGACAGCGGGTAGTACTGCCCCTTGCCCGGGTTCATCGGGTCGCCCTCGGTGAAGGACTCCGCAATGCGGACCATCTCGGCGACGAACTCGTCGTAAATGTCCTCCATGACGATGATGCGCTTGTTCGCGGTGCAGGCCTGGCCGGTGTTGCCGATGCGCTTCTTCCACGCGGTCTTCGCGGACTCCGCGACGTCGTCGGTGTCGAGGATGATGTAGGGGTCGGTGCCGCCGAGCTCGAGCAGGGCCTTCTTCAGGTTCTGACCCGCGGTGGCGGCGATGGAGCGGCCGGCACGCTCGGAGCCGGTGAGCGAGACTCCCTGCACGCGCTTGTCACCCAGCAGCGACGCGATCTGGTCGTGGGTGGCGTAGATGTTGGTGAAGATGCCCTCCGGCGCGCCTGCCTCGGCGAGGATGTCCTGGATCTTCTGCGAGGAGCGCGGGCAGATCTCGGCGTGCTTGAGCAGCACCGTGTTGCCAGCCATGAGCGTCGGCGCTGCAAAGCGCGCAACCTGGTAGTACGGGAAATTCCAGGGCATGACGCCGACGATCACGCCAAGCGGCACCTTGCGCATGACGGCGCTGCCGCCCTCGGTCTCCAGCGGCTCGTCGGCCATGAGCTCGGCGCCCTTGTCGGCGTAGTAGTTGAAAATCTCGACGATGTCGTCGACCTCGGCGTCGCCCTCGTTGAGCGCCTTGCCCATCTCTTCTGCGATGATTTTCGCCAGTTCGTCGCGCTGGGCGTCGAAAAGCGATGCGGCCTTGTGCAGGACCTGCGCGCGCTCCTCGAAGGAGGTGTCGCGCCAGGTTGTGTACGCTTCATCGGCCTTGGCGAGCGCGGTTTCCAGCTCGTCGTCCGTGATGAAGTCGAAGGTTTCGACGATTTCGTTGGTTGTAGGGTTTTGAACTCGGTACGGATTAGCCATGGCACCCATGGTAGGGAACTTATGCGACGCGGGTTGTGAGCTGCGCGTCAAAGCCCGCCCGTTCGGACAGCTCAGCCAGATTTTTGCGGAATCGCGCGAGGTCCGCTGCGGGTGCGTACACCAGCTCGCGGCAGCCGATCGTGCCGTCGGCGTTGCGGTGCCAGCGGGTGAACCAGTTGGTGTCCCAGACGTCGAAAAGTGAAAAGTCCAGCTGGTCCTGGGGCAGCTCGAGCAAGAGCTTTTCGACGTCCCCCCGCAGGCGAGCGGGCATGCCATCGATCGCGATGACGGCGGACGTGGTGGCGGCGAGTGTCGTGGTCATGGGGCTCCTCAGCTTTGGTGACGGCGCCGCGCGAAGCCGCCCGTGACTAGCGGGCAGCTGCGCGGCGAGACGAGGTTCGTCTTCCCCAACGGCCTCTGTTTTCTCCTGACCGATATTGCGTCACACGAACACCACGGGCAACCCTCAATAAGCGCTTGACACCCCTGTTTATTGAAGCTGACGTTTAGGTTTAAAACGCCCGCACCATGACGACGCCAAAGAAGATCAACACGAGTCCGGCAACCCGCACCACGCTCATGCGCAGGCGCTTCGCCCCGAACCACCCCATGGATTCCATGAGCTGGCCGCCCGCGATCGTCCCAGCGTTTATCGCAATGACAGTCGTGGCGGTGCCCAGAACGGGCGCGAGTGTGGCCCCGCCGATGACAAAAATCGCGCCGACGACGCCCCCGAGCCACATCCACCAGGGACCCGGCGCGGGCGCGGTGGCGAGCTGCCGCGGTGAGGTGGCGAGCGCGATCGCGAGAAGCAGCAATGCACCCACCGCAAGGTTGATCTCGGCCGCGTGCATGGAGGATCCCGCGCTTCCACCCAAGTAACCGTTGACGGTGGTTTGAGTTGCCGAGGCCATGCCAATGCCGACGCCGACCAAGCGCCACAGCCAGGGCCCACTCCCCTGCCGGTCACCCTGCCTGCCGAGGCGGAGAACGAGCGCGATGCCTGCCAGCACGACCACTGCACCGAGGATCCGGCCGATTCCGACGTCCATGTGGGGCGCGCGGAACAAACCGAACTGATCGATAAGCAGGCCCATGACGACTTGCCCGAGGATCGGCAGCACAACCGTCTGCACCGCGCCGATGCGGGGGAACAGAAGTATGTTGCCCATGACGAATGAGACACCCATCGCACCACCCGTCCACACCCACCAGGGCTCGCGCCCGACCGCGGCGAAGTCCGGCAGCGGCGCGCCGGTGATCACGGTTGTCGCGAGCGCAGACACCGCGAGGGCGACGGTGAACGACACCAGCGCGGACACGACTGGGAACCCGCCGACGCTGAGGCGCAGTCTGGAGTTGGCCGCAGTCTGGACTGGGACGATGGAGCCAATGGCGAGTGCGCTGAGGACGGGGAGCATGAGCGTTGAGGTTACTCCGGGTCTCGCAGTCCTGAGAGTTCGCGACCGCTCAGAAGACCTCAGCGCAAAACCGACGCCACAACAGCCTCAAAATCGCGCTGACGTCTTCTGCCCCGCCTCAAAAACTAGCTACCCTAAGCAAGGGTGGTGTTACCGGAACTTTCAAACGCCTAGGCGGCCGCACTGTCAGCGTTTGCTCCCTCGCGGGCTTTGTCCAGGTAGAGCGCCCTCAGTACCGTGACAAACTCGGCGTCGGACGAGTTCGTGATCGCGTCGGCGAGAGCATCGTCATCGAGATCGGCACCGCGGCGTTCGGCGAATTCGTTGCGCATCGCGTCGATCTCGCGGGACTCCACCTTCTTCGACGGCACGAACGCCCCCAGCCAGTACACCACCATGGCCAGAACCGAGCCGGCGACCGCGGCGGCAACCATGCCCACCGCGTCGCGGCCCGCGTGGTGGAATCCGAGCATGACAGCGGAAGCGAGGACCGCCGGGAACACGTACATCTTCTGCGACGTGAACAAGCTCGGGATCTTGCCCAGGATGACGTCGCGCGCGAACGAACCGCCCGTCGCCGTGACCACGCCAATGACGATGCACGAGATCCAGGGGAGGTCGTTGCTCACCGCCCGAGTCACACCAACGACCGCCCACACGCCGATGGTGACCACGTCCATGTAGAAGCGGAAGGTGGCCCATTTCTGCGCCTTGAAGTCCACGACGTAGGCAACCAGTGCCCCGGCCGTGGCCGCGGCCATGTATCCGGGGCTTTGCAGGGCGGCCGCGGGGCCGTCGCTAAGCATCGCGTCGCGGATGAAGCTGCCCGCGAGAGCCGACACGAGGGCGATGACGTAAAAGCCGACGATGTCCAAGTTCATTCGCTTAGCGACGGTCCCCCCAACCAACGCGGCGAGAAAAACGCCCGTGTACTCGAGTACGAAGTACAGGGTTTCAACATGGGCGGGAATCTGCGGAGTCATGCCGCCCACCATAAATGCGTTTAGTGTTATAAGCCCACTACCGCGGGCCGCGCACGTTGCTGCCGATAACGTCCGGGAGCACCGCGGGCGCCTCACCCAGGAGCGCTCGGAGATTACCCTGCCTCTCGACCGCGCTGGTGACCGCGCGGACCTTTCGATTGCGTGCACCACCACCCTGGTTGCCCGCGGCGCCGGTGCCCATCGGCCCGCCCATCGCGACGGCGCGGCCAGCGTTTTGCGCCCCGGCACCGGTTCCGGCCGCACCCGTCGCCGACGCGGGAACCACCGGCGCCGCACCCGTACCGATCGCCCCACCGGGCGCGCCGACCAAACCTCGGCCGAACCCACCCATCGCCCCGGCGGTGCCGGTGCCGGCGGCAGCACCCAGTGCGGACCCCAGCGCGGAACCCACCTCGGATTTGCGCTCGTTCCGGCGCGCCCCGGCACGGTGCGCGCCGCCGCCAGTCCCGAACGCTCCCGGCGCGAAACCCGCCGCCGTCGAAGCGGGGCTCACACCCTGCCCGTACGCGCCTGCGCCCATACCGCTTGTACCCAGCGATCCTGCGCCCAGCGAGCCTGGCCCGGATACCATCGGCGCGGACGGCAGCGTGGCCAGCGACGCGGCCTCTGTCGGTGTTGCCGCGGCGCTGATCGCGTCCATCACCTGCGGCGAGGCGTTGCCGAACTGCTCCACCACCTGCGCGGGCGTTTCCGCGTAAGCAATCTCTTCAAACCCGTTCGCCGACAGCGCCTCCTGCACGATCCGGGGAAGCGGGCTCCTGCTAAACGACGGTGTCGGCGGCGCTTCTACCCCCTCCGGCTGGTACGCCGTACCGGGCATCGCGTCCAGCGGAGGAAGCAGCTGGTTGAACGCCGGAACGGTGGGGATGAGCCCCGCGTTGAGGCGCGGCGTGAAGGCCGTCATGTACGCCTGCTCCAGAATTGGCTTCCCCTGCGGGGGCGCCGCGAGCCACGTCGAATACGCCGCGGCCGTCGCGATCTTCTCAGCACCCGCAACCGTGGCTAGGTTTCCGGTGTGCACACCCATCGCGGTCGCGTGCGCCGCATACTGGCCGCCCGCCCACTGGATGCGGTTGACCCGCTCGATGGCCTCGCGCACCCAGTCCGTTTCGGCCGATCCGCTTAGCGACGCCACCACGCCATGAAGCTCCGACACAATCCCCGTAATCTTCGCGGCCGTCGACTGCCACGCCGCCGCCTCGGAGGCCGCGCGCGTGGGGTCGGTGGCGTAGAACTGTCCGTTCAGGATCTGCAAACTTGGAACATATCCCGCCACCGGCTGGCCGAACATAAACGGGTTCGTGGTCGGGTTCTCCGCCTGTGCCATCCTCAGGTCCAGTTCCAGGTTCGCGGCATCGCTCCCGAACTGGTTGTCGAGCCCGATCCGCCCGACGAACCGCGAGATCGCCCCGTCCGCACCGACGACGTTGTCGAGGTTGGCTTGGAGGATGGTTGCGGCGTCGAGGAGGTGCGCTGCGAATGCCTGGGTTGATTCAGGTTGGTTAACGGTGGAAATTTTCCCATGCGAGATGCCAGATTGACTCAATCCTGTCACCGCGGAGAATCCCGCAAGACTCATTCGCGCCGAAGCAGCTACTACGTCTTGAATACGCGTCGCGGTATCCCGTAATTGTGTGACGGCATTCTCAACAGAATTGGTGTCTAGATTCAGAATCAATGTTTCCCCCACTGTAGTTTAACCTCGTAGACCCCTGATCCCTTTCGGCCCCCTCAGGAGATTCCCTCACGACACTAGTGGCGCTCTGAGGAGAGAGGTGGCGATCTACGCACATTAAAGTGACACTAGGGTTTCTGCTAGAGGGCGAATAGTGAAATGATCACATTCGCGGCGGTAGGGCACAATTCCGAAACGGCGTCCGTGGAACGCACGGTGGACACGCTTGCGGAGACAGTCCCGCGTCGCGTTTCGACAGCCACATCGCACATCGAAATTGAATCAACCGGAGATCCGAAAGCGAAAGCTTGCGGTAATTCGCTCACCTCAAAATCGAACACCGGCGACCCACTCTCGATTGCGTTTTTATCTAACGCGTTAGCTACCAGCAGGATCGAGAAATTAGTAGCGCCTGCATCTAGTGAACAGCTATTGATTGATGAATCGATCTGGTGGCCCGGTTGCTCTTGACGTTTCACCAACCCCGCCGCCGCGAACTCCGCATCCGAGATCTCTGTGCACGGGTCGAACAGATTGTCCTTCACATCTTCCGGGTCGAACGGCCCCAAGACCAGGTCACCGCTGTCGAAATGGAAGGCCGCGGGTTCCGCCGCGGCCGGCTGCGCGGGGCCCTCCGCAGCAGAGCCCGCGTCATCAGACTCCCCGACATCAGGCGCCGGTGGGCCCTCCAAAACCCCGCACCCGGAAAGCACAAACGCTGCGCCAACCACAACACCCCAGAACTGAAAACGCGCCACCCCGAAACCCCCCAAAGTCGCAAAGCAAACTAGGCACCCCGATCATGCCCGCGCGACGCACAACCGGCAACCGCAAAACCGGCAACCGCTACAGCTCCGCAAACACCGCCGCGTTCGTCTCCTGCCACAGCGGCTTCGCCCAGTCGCCGAAATCGCGGTCGGTCAGCACCACCATCGCGGTCCCCGCAGCGGGCGACGACGACCACGCCGGCACCACCCACAGGTACGTTCCCGACATCCCGAAATGCCCGACGGTATCGGCAGGCATATTCTCACCGGTCCAATGCGGCGCTTTCTCCCCCTTGATCTCAAATCCGAGGCCCCACGGGCACGGTTTCTGCATGCCATAACCAGGAACGACACCGCGTAGGTCTCCGAATTGGTTGGCAAAGGCGTCGCTAAGCGTCTCTTCGCTCAACAGCGATGGCGACGCGAGCTCGCGGGCGAACGCGCGCATATCGCTTAGCGACGCCCTCCCCTCGTGACCGGCCGAGCCATATATTTCGGCCGTCGACATGCCGAGCGGTTCAAACACGCCCAGGCGCGCGTACTCGCCCAGGCTCATCCCGGAGCACTCCGTGAGGAAGTCGTCCAGAATCTCGAAACCCGCCGAGGAATAGATGCGCCGCTCCCCCACTGGTTTCTGCGGCTCGCGCGAATCCAGCCCCACTCCAGAGGCGTGCGACAGCAGATGGCGTACGGTCGACCCGGTGGGCCCGCAGGCGTCGTCAAGCGAGAACGCCCCCTCCTCCACCGCCATGAGAAAGCTGTACGCGGCGAGAAGTTTGGTCACACTCTTGAGCTCGTAGACGCGGTCCTCGTCGCCGTACGATGCCTCGGTGGAACCAATCACCGCGGCGGAAACGTTGTCTACCTGCCACTGCCCCAGGTGTGTTGAGAGGTCCATGCGCCCGATGTTACTTGCGCCTGAGCCACCCCGAGTCGGAGTCCTTGTCCGTGCTCACGTACGCGCGGTAGAGCGCGTCGATGAACTCGTCGCGGGAGGGATCCTGGCTCAGCTTGTCCTGCACCGACTCGCGCGTGGGCGACTCCCGCAGATCACCGGTGTCCGCGCCCTCGATCGAGGCGAGTTCCTGGTTCTCCTCCTCGTCGATTTCCTCCATTTTCTCGTGGCGCCAGTTGCGCACCTCCGTAGGCTCGGCCTTGCGCGCGGCTTTGCGAAGCTGCTTCTCGACGCCACTAAACGACTGCCTCAGGTTCCACGCCAGGTCATTGACCGGGGCGAAGTCCTGCTTAGCCGGCACGTACCAACCCTTCCAGTACACGAGCATGGCCAGCAGGAACGCGACGACCGGCGAGGCGATCATGCCCCACGCGTCGTGCCCGGAGTGATAGAGCACGACGTTGAGGGTGCCCGCCACCACCGCGGGAATCACCGTCATCTGCTGGTTCTTCAGCACCGCCGGCACCTGCCCGCACATCATGTCGCGCAGGATGCTCCCGCCGGTCGCGGTGACCACGCCCATGAGGACGCAGCCCAGAGGCGAGACGCCGTGCAGCAGCGCCTTAGTGGAACCCGTCACCGCCCACACGCCCAGCACGGCCATGTCGGCGTGGTACTGGATGATCGTCCAGAAGAACCCGCGCAGCCGGGTCAGGTACGCCACCGCGGCGCCGGCCATGGCCGTCCACACGTACTCGGGGTTGTCCAGCGCCGCGATAAGCCCGGAATCGATCAGGGTGTCGCGCATCGCGCCACCCGCCAGAGACGAAACGATGGCCAGGAGGATAAAGCCGATGATGTCGAACTTCATCTTCCTGGCCACGGTGCCGCCGACGAGCGACGCGAGGAACACGCCGATCAGCTCAAGCACGCGGTAGACGACCTGCAGCATCGGTTCTAATTCGGTGGCATTCACACCGCGGATTTTAACCCGGTGGCGGCTTTCTACACCCAGCGCACCTCGACGCGGTAACCCGCCATGTTGGTGCCGTCGATGAGCACCTCTGCGTGGCTGCGCAGGAGTTCCTCCGTCCGGGTCTGGGCGCGCTCCAGCAACCCGCTATTCACGGCCTTGTCAACGGCGACTTTCTCCTGTTCCTCGAGGAACTCAGTTACATCCTCCACCTTGACCTGGTTGAGCGGATTCAGCGACTGGTCGTAAACAACGATGGTGGAAGGATCAATGGTGTTCTCCGTGACCTCCACGCGCGGCACGCCGACGGTCACGGACTGCGCCGCATCGTCCACATCCACCTTCACCTGCTCGGCGTCGCGCAGGCCCGCCTTCACCGAACCGTCGTACTGGACGAGGAAGTTGCGCCCGGTGAACGGCACGGTGCGTCCGACCACTTTGAACCCCTCTTGGTCGAAGGTGCCGACGTTGGAGTAGACGTACTCCTCCACCGAGAGCTCCGCTATCTGCTGGAACGACGCTCCAATCTCGCGCTGCGTGATCTTTTCGCCACCAAGCCCGAACAGCGCGGGCCGCAGCAGCGCCAGGGCAAGCGCCGCGATCGCCAGCAGCGCGATGATGCCCAGCACCACGCTCGCGCACCCTCCGCGCCGCCTGCTTCCAGTTTCCTGCACCGTGCTCATTTCTCTCCTCACGTTTCTCATACAGACCACAAGAGTTTCGCATACCGCGGTTACTTCGACATGCGCTTAGCGACGCCACTTCCCAGGGTCCCGCGCATAAGACCACCAGCCGGGTAGCCGAAAGCATCCACACCGCGTGGTGTCTCCCGGTGCGCCACGTGGCTCTACGGTCTGAGCCAGAACCGAAAATAGACACCTACGCCGAAATGGGGCCGAAATATTGAAAAATGCTGTTGAATGTCTACTTTAGACATTTGACTACTGTCCCTTAAGCACGTCCAGCGCCGGGAGCGAGCTCACCCTCGAGGCGAAGGCGACCGGGGCGGTTACTGCTTTAGCGCCCCGCCATGTCCGGGCGGTGGGTCACCTATTTGGATCAGGGAGGCAAATGGTTCACGGTGCTTAGGGGGCAAACTTTCAACCAGAGTTGCCGCCGTCAGCTGCTCGTGCTCTGATCGCTCCAGGGTCTTCAAAGCAGCTTTCCCCAGCTTCTCGTCCATTCCACCCGTGCTCATTTGCTGGGTGACCCACTGTTCCCACTGGTCCAAAGTCATCAGAATTGACTGTCGTCTCTCAAACTCGGCGGCCATATCAGACAGCGAATGCATCAGGGAGTCCTGCAGGTTTTCCGGCAGCAGGTAGAGCAACTGGTTCATTGAGAATTCTCTCTCATTATTCTCGGTCAAGATGTCGTCAAGCGCGTCTCTGATCGAGGTATCAATTTTCTTTTCCGAATGAAACCACCTGCGCCATTCGAACGCCGTTTGCTTTTCGGAGTCAGGTCCGAAGACGTCTTCGAGCCTACGTAACTCAATTTCCTCGGCGGCTTCTGCTATGTCCTTCTTGACTCGGCGAGGCAGCAGGCCCAAGAATTGGTCCGCCGTAAGGTGCTCTCCCACATGTTGATCGAGCACACTGTCGGCTTTCTCAGCACTTTTCTTGTCAATGTAGCTTTGTCCCATAAGCTCGAAAATCCAGGCCCTCCACTCCTTCGTGGATTGTGCGTTAGGGTCGACAACTTCGGCATCTATGTAGTCGCCGCCGTTTCCACTACTTTGCTTTCGCCAGCGCCCAAGTAACATCTTTTTCTCTTGAGCAGGCGCTTTGATGGCGGGTTGTGTGGCGTCCTCAGAGGACTTCTTTTGATTGTGCAGAATCATCTTGCGGTGGATTGCCGGGAGCGCCTTGTTCTGAGCCCAATTTGTGACAAGCGGTACTCCGATATCGACCACCGCGACGTAAACAAGCTGCGCGATCAAGTCCTCGCCAGGTTTAGCCGGGGGTTGCTTTATATCCCTCATCTTGGCGGGTCCTTTGAGCCGATTCGATGCAGTCAGGAGGTTGGCGTTTCTGCCATCCTTCGCGAGTTTCATTCCCTTGGGTACGAAAACCTGCTTCGTTACCCATTCGCCTCTTTCACCATGTGGAGCCATGTAGATATGTTGGCACGTTCATTTCCCACACGCGTAGATCCCTGGTTAAAAAAATTTCCGGGGTGCAGATTGGTTTAGTCTTGTCTGGATAAAGCCCTAACCCCCGAATGGAAGTGAACCAATGACTACGACACCGGAATCAAGTTCGGGCTCAACCGCTGCTGTTGTTCGAGAACCGGAAAATGCTTCACAAGGAGGCTTCCTCGGCGCCATCGAGAAGATCGGCAATAAGCTCCCCGACCCGTTCTGGCTCTTCGTCATCCTCTCCGGCGTTGTCGTCGCCGCATCCTGGATTGGCCACCGCATCGGCATGGCCGCCACCGATCCTTCGACCGGTGAGACCATCTCCGTCGAATCACTGCTGACTACCGAGAACCTCTCGCGCATCGTCACGGACGCGGTGAAGAACTTCATCTCTTTCCCGCCGCTCGGTGTCATCCTCGCGGTCATGCTGGGAGTGGCCATCGCGGAGTACACGGGCCTGCTGTCCGCGATGATCCGCGCGATGGTGGGCAAGGTCTCCCCCGCGATGCTGACGTTTATGGTCGCCCTCGCGGGTGTGACGGGTTCGGTCGCCTCGGACGCGATCTACGTCATCATCATCCCGCTCGGCGCGATGGCGTTCCACGCGGTCGGCCGCTCCCCGATCGTCGGCGCGATGGTCGCCTTCGCCGCCTCCAGCGCCGGCTTCAACGCCTCGCTCATCCTCAACATCACCGACTTGCTGCTGGCAGGCATCTCCACCTCCGCCGCGCAGATGGTCGACGAAACTTACGTGGTCTCGCCGCTGGCGAACATCTTCTTCGTCATCCCGTCGGCGGTCGTGCTCTCGCTTATCATCACCGCGGTCACTGAGTTCTTCGTGGACAAAAAGGCGCGCCAGCTTATTGACCACGACGAGGTCTCTTTCGAGCACGAGCGTATCGACGCCCCCACCAACGACACCGAAGACATCTCCCTCACCCTCTCCCCCATAGAGGCCAGGGGGTTGAAGGCCGCCGGCCTAGCTCTGCTCGCGTTTCTCGTGGCCTACTTCGCCCTCCTCTTCGTGCCCGCGTCCCCTTTCGCTCGTCCGGAGGAAGGCTTCATGCAGTCGCCGCTGATCCAGGCCATTGCGGTGCCGATTGCCCTGGCGTTCTTCCTGACCGGCCTCGCCTACGGCCTCGTCACCGGTTCGATCAAGACCTCCTCCGACATCCCCGAGATGATGGCCAAGGGCCTGCAGACATTGCTGCCCATGCTGGTGCTCTTCTTCGCGGTGTCCCAGTTCCTCGCCTGGTTCCAATGGTCGAACCTGGGCCCCTGGACGGCGATCCGGGGAGCCGAGCTGCTCCAGCGCTGGGACCTGCCCGCCGTGGTCCTATTCGCGGCATTCGTCGCCATGGTCGCCCTGCTCAACCTCCTGATTACCTCAGGTTCCGCGCAGTGGGCGCTGATGGCTCCGGTGGTCGTGCCCATGATGATGTACGTCGGTGTCTCCCCCGAGGTCACCCAGATGCTCTACCGCATCGGGGATTCTCCCACCAACATCATCACCCCGATGTCGCCCTACTTCGCCCTGGCCCTAACCTTCTTGCAGCGCTACTACCGGAAAGCCGGCGTGGGTACCCTGATGTCCCTTGCCCTGCCGTACGCCCTGTCCATGATTGTCGGCTGGTTCCTGTTCTTCCTGCTCTGGTACTTCCTGGGCATTCCGCTGGGTCCCGGCGCGCCGATGCACTACCCGGCGGGGTAGGTCGGTGTGGGCCTCACAATGCGCAGAGGCAGTCGGCACCACTAAGGTCAGTAGTACACAGAACTACAGGTGACAGAAATCACCTCACTCTGAGCAAGCGGGACTCACAGTTTGGGGGAAGACTGTCCTGGCACCACTCAGCCCCCCTAAAGGACAATCCATGAAGCGTCTCGCTGCCCTTTTCCTTCTCGCCTCCGGTTCTTTGACTCTCACTGCCTGCGGCGGCACAACCTCTGCGCAGACTCCCGCCACCGTCACCGTGACCGCGCCGGGAACGACGGTCACTGCGACCACAGTTGTAACCCACACATTGACAACAACGGAAACGGTTCAGCCTACCGTGGTGCAGGAACCAGCCCCTGAGCCCGAACCGGCGCAGGCACCAGCAGCAGATCCCGACACCCGGCCAATGGGCTTCGTAGCTCCTGCTCCTGCTCCTGCGGCTCCCGCGCAGTCTGCTTACTACGCGAACTGTACCGAGGCGCGCGCCGCAGGTGTGACACCGCTGTATGCCGGTCAGCCTGGCTACGCCAGCAAGCTGGACCGCGACGGCGACGGGGTTGCCTGCGAGTAGCTTCCTACCGCGCCCCCACCACAGCATCCGCCACCACCAGGTCCTCCCACGGCATGCCGACGGTCTTGAACACGGTCGGCCGCGCGGGGTCGAGAGCGACCGCGCCGGTGACCACGTCTTTCATTGGTAGCAGCGCCGACTGCGGAAGCGCCCCTTCCTCGATTGCGAGGACGACGTCCCCCGCCTCGCGCAGCGCGACCTCGATATCCTCGACAATCACATTCGCGGCCCCCATCAAATCGCTGGCCACCTCGCGCGCGTTGACGGTGTGCGACCCCACTGCGATGACTACCGCGTCGGGGCGGACGTCGGCAAGCGAGATCAGCGGGCTTGACGACGTCGTCGCGCACACCACCAGATCCGCCTCCGCTACCGCGTTCTGCGCTTCGGAGGATCCAGCTTGGACCCATCCCGGCAGGTCCGCCGGCCTGCGCGAGATGTAGCTGAATCGCGCGGCGCGTACGCCGTTGAGCACAGAAGCGATCGTCTCAGCGTGCCCGACACCTTGGGCGCCGGTGCCAAAGATCGCTACCTTCAACTCGCCCTCACCACGTGTGAGCAACGGCTTGACCCCCGCAATCGACACGGCCGGGGTACGAAGGGCTGTCAGCGCTGCGCCGTCGAGGACGGCGGCGGGAGCGAGGGTGGCGCCGTCGAAAAGCAGGTATTGGCCCTGGATGAGCGGCAGCGACGGGTCATGGTCCTCCGGTTGCAGGGTGAGCACCTTGATTCCTGAAACGCGCGGCAGCGACGACGGCATGATGTGCATCTGCCCGCGCTGAAGCGCAACCTTTTCCCGTTGTAGATCCGTGGCGGGATCGAACCCGGCCTTCAGCGCGGCGCGAAGGGCATCGACCGCAGCGGCTGGGCTTAGGCGGGCAAGAACGTCGTCGTGACTGAAAAATTCCATAGGCATAACGGTACGTTCAAAATCCACCCCCAGTTTAGGCTAATGGTGGTATTAAACCGCGCGCGGAAAGTGTGCATGTGTTTACTATCTCCCGGTGCGTAAAACTTGCATTTCCCTTGCCACCGCCTTTGCGTTGACTGTCACGTCCCTGTCGGTGGCCCACTCTCAAGAATCCGCGAATCTCTCCACCGCGGCCACTACGACCAAAGCTGCACCGGATGACTCTTCCTCCAGCTCGTCTACTTCAACGGAGGGTTCCAGCGAACTCTCCGACGGGGCGATTGCGGGAATCGCCGTTGCCAGCATCCTGGCCGTAGCGGGGCTGATTGCCGGCGGTGGGTTCTGGGCGATTCAGCAGGGGCTCATCCCCAACCCCCTGCCGGGAATCATTCCCGGGCCACCTGCTCCCGCGCCTGCTCCGGCACCGGCTCCTGCACCGGCGCCCGCTCCCGCACCCGCACCCGCCCCCGCACCTGCCCCGAGCGGTGCGTACTACGCCAACTGCACGGCAGTGTGGAACTCGCTGGGTCGGCCGATCCGCAGCCACGAAGCTGGTTACCGGCCCGCCCTGGATAGTAACGGCGATGGGGTCGGTTGCGAGCGCGACCCCCGCTAGACCGACTCATCCTCACCCTGTCCTGCCCGTGCGGGACAGGGTCTTTCCCTATCCCGTGCCGATAGGCGAGCTCCGCCAATGCCCACCCGCCACCCATCGAAACCCGTGTATTCTCGGAACTTACGAACTGTCCCCACCGATGGAGGAAACATGAGCGATCCGAAGCAGAACCCCGCCGAGCACGAGGAAGACACCTCCAAGCCGGGTGTCGGCAACGACGGCACTCTCGATGAAGACGAGCTTGTTGACGAGCAGATCGACGAGTCCTTCCCCGCCTCCGACCCGCCGGCTTCCTACTAGAACCCGGCTCCTCAGCCCGCCCAGAAGCAAGTTCCTGGGCGGGCTTTCCGCGTTCAGCACGCTTATCGACGTTTCCCCCAACGCCGTCGAAAGCGGCGCGGAACGACAGGTCGCGCGAACGTCCGCCTCCCCCCCGGGGTTGCGTCCTTTCGGGTGAACGTAGGTAATTATCCGACACGAACCGCGCAATTCTTTTAGCCTGAATCGTATGGCACATTTGAACGACCGTAAGGTCAACCAAGAGCTCGCGGTTTTCGGTGAGAGTGGCAGCGGCAAAACTGTTTTGGCAAGCGTTTTTTACGGCCGCGCCACGGATCCATCAGTTGAGTTTTCGGATCACTACACAGTGCGTTGCACCGACGCTACCCATCGAACAAAGTTGTTCAAGGACTACTTGGGGATGGCAAAGGAAGATACCCCGCCCCGCCCGGATAAGTTCCGAGCGTCGCAGTATCCTTTCCGGATCGCGCTGAAGTCACCGGAGGAAACCGGTGAAGTCACTCTGAAAAGTGTTGACCTCACATGGCATGACTACCCAGGAGAATGGTTCGAGCAAACCACCTCGGGCCCAGAAGAAGAGCGTCGACGGATCAATACGTTCAAAGCTCTACTCGAGTCTGACGTCGCACTGATTCTCGTCGACGCGGACAAACTCAATTCCTACCAGGGTGAAGAAGACCGGTATCTGAAAAGCCTCTTCGGTAACTTCCGGAGCAGCATCCAGAATCTCGAAGATGAGCTGCTGTCGGATGAGAAGAAGTTGGTCAACTTCCCACGGATTTGGGTCATCACGCTTTCCAAAGCAGACGTCATGCCTGAAATGTCCGCCATCGAATTCAAGGAATTGGTAGTTCTTAAAGCTGGAGATGAGCTCAATGAGCTACGGTCAGTTCTGCAAAAGTTCGCTTTAGGGGGCAAGGTGTCACTGGGCGAGGACTTCCTCCTGCTCTCATCCGCGAAATTTTCCCCCGGGGACGTGGATACTACGACAAACATTGGCTTGGATGTCATCGTTCCGTTGGCCACGTTGCTCCCGGTAGAGCGCTTTGCCAAGATCGAAAACCGAAAACTTGTCCCCGTGGAGAAGTTGGCAAGAGCGGCGAATGCGGTCGCGGCGCTGACGGAAGACACCCCTTCTGTGGTTAAGGCGATCGGAGCGGTGGCGGGGCGCTTGGCACGCGCATTGCCAATTCCGGTTCCGGGGTTTGCGGCACAACAGGCATTCCTCGAAGCGTTCCTCGCTGCGGCAACCTTCGGCGCTGAGCGGTTGCGAGAGCTAGAAGCCGAGGCGAGGCAGAACAAGAGTTATGCCCAGGCCGCTCTGCTCGGCATGCAGCGGGGCCTCGCCGAAGCGGAGGAAAAGGGCATTCTCTTGAGGGCAACCGAATGAAAGTGATCTGGGCGACGCGGGGCCTCAACTGGGGTTTCAGGTTCTTGCAAGATGGTGGCTTTGTAGACCCACTACTGGTCTACGAGGAATCTACGAGTTCTTTGGGGGCGACGTGCCCCGCTTTCTGCAGGTTGAAAGATGGTGTAGCATTCCGCATCGAGGATCCTGAGGGGCGAAAAGATCGTGCGGGACGACCTATTGAACACGACTTCGTGGTCTGGGGCGAATTCACCGGCCAGCTGAACTCGGCGGCCGACGCGGAAGAGTTTCTGTGGCCTTTCTTCGCCGACGAGTACGCGAGAGTTTGGGATGCCCCTGTCCCGTAATTGACCCCGAGCCCGTACCCCTCCCCGCTCACCCGAAGAACGCAACCCCGAACGGAGTGTCCTCCGAGGCAGGGAAAAGCATCAAGGCAACCACCCCGATGAGCACCGATGCCGCCCCCACCAGCGCCCAGTAACGTCGGCGAACGCCGAGGCCCTCGCACACTAGCCACCACGCTGAGGGCACGACCATCGCGAGTGCGAGAAGGGCAAACCCGAGCGTTCCGCGCTGCCCGTTCGGGGCCTGTGGCGAAATGATAAGCAGCACGGCACCGAACACCAGCCCCGCGCCCACCCACGACGCGGGACGGCCCGAAAACGGAACCTTCATTACGAGGGGAAGTTCCCGATCTCCTCAGGCGTACAGATCGGTGCCCGGTCCACAAATTCCTGCGGGGCGCCCTGCTCGTGCAGCTCGATGCCGTTGAAGCACCCCTGCTGCATTCCAGTGCTCTTCGTCCCGCGCGGCGGCAGCGCGTTCCAGCGCTCACCGTCGTGGTGGAAGAAGACACGCCAGTCCGTCTGGTTTGCGCCGGCAATCGCCCACTGGCCATCGCACCAGATCACGGACGTGCCGGTGAAATTCGGCCACCCCGGCACCACGGCATCAAAGTCCTGTGGCGCGCAACCTCCGCGAGGAAGATCTACCGGGAGCAGACCGGGAAACAATCCGGGATTGAGCCCCGCGCGCTCGACCCACTGCCCAACGGTGTTGGAACTCGTCTGGGAAAACGAGTGCACCGCGTGATCCAGCCCCGCCGACCCGGCCGCGGACGATTCCTGCGGAAGTTCGAAAGCGTTTGCCGTGACGGGCAGCCCGGAAAGGGCCAGCACGCTCGCGGCACTGAGTGCAACTAGTGAACGTCTCATGGCCCCGACCTTAGTCAGAAATGGCCGTCACCATCGCCGTGCCGTTAGCCGTTCTGCACCTTTGTCGCGCAGTCGATCTTGGCATAGCGTCGCCCGTTGTCATCCACCGACGTGAAGGCGTAGTTGCCGCCATAGGCTCGGCACCCCGTGTACGTGTCTCCGCCGCCACCCGACCCCGCTGGTGCGGCGGGTGCCGCCGGGGCTGCAGGCGCAGGGCGCGCGGCCTCCCTGCGTTGTTCCTCCGCGGCGCGCTCTTCCGCAGCGCGCGCTTCCTCGGCCTGACGCTCCTGTTCAGCCAACTCTGCACGCCTCGCCTCGTCCCTGCGATCTTCTTCTACCATGATCGCACTGTCGATCTGGCGCTGAGCTTTCGCGAGATCACCGCCCAGTCTCTCAACGTCCTGTTGGAGCTGGTCACCGTAGACGCCCTTCTGAAACTCGGATTGCCGCTCCGAGGCGCTGTCGAGCGCACGGAGCGCCTCTCGCACAGCCGTCAGACGGGCAGAAACCCGCCCGGCGCGCCCAAATGTGTAGTCATCGTCGAGGTCAGACAGCAGCGGAATGACAGCGGTGGCTTCGTCGTGGGCCGCCTGGGCATTGTTCAGAACCTCCGCGTCTTGCGGCGCGACGAGGCACTCCGGGCCAAGGGTCGAAATCCCCTTCCCGGCCGCAGCCGCCTCCTGCTCCGCCGAGAGAACGTCCGGGTAAAAGCGGTCATTGGGCGCAATGTTGACGGCGTGCCCTAAACCTTCCCGCGCAATCTCGGCGTTCACCAGCGATCCGTCACGGAACACACCTGCCAGCGTGCGGCCGTACTTGTCCTCCCGCTCCTCATCAAACGCGAGCTCCACCGTCGTTCCCACCGGCAGCAATGCAGCGAGGTAGTCGCGGGCATCCTCGGCCAGACACTCTGACGGCTTACCATCGCGGCCAATCTCCGGCGTGTTCACATTGAGCAGACGAATGCGCGTCGTCTCGCCTTCACGGCGGACATCGAGGGTGTCGCCGTCGACGATCTTTTCGACGCTCACCGGATCACCGGCCGAAACCGCCTGAACAACCATCACCGTGGCCAGAAGCGCCCCGGCCCATCCCAGCACTTTCCCAATGCCCATCACATTCTCCAACCCCTGCGCTGATACGTCCGAAATAGTGTGCCATTCCCCACGGAGTTCCTAACCCACCGCCACCCCGGCAGTAAACTCCCCGGCCCGCTGCCCCACGAACCACCCGGAGACAACAGGAGGCACCAGCACTAGGTTGAAATCTTGATTAACCATGGCGATCTCGATTCGACTCAGATAAACCGTAACGGGGTCAAGTCCTAGGTAGTGGTGTATTTGCTTTTCGAATCTGTGGTTAGTGTTGGGCTGGTTGTTGGGGACCGTCTCGGGGATGATAGCTGGTGGTGATCATGCTGGAATCTCTTTGTTGTCGGTAGGTTTGTCGTCGATGACCCCGGCGGTGTTGACCTCTTTGGTCTGGGTCAGGCTAGTTAGCGGCATGTAGCGTTTCTGCTGGATCCTTCTCACTCGTGTTGTTCCGCGAGCACGGCACCGACGAGTCGGATGACGGCATCACGGTTCGGAAAAATCCCCACCACATCGGTACGCCGGCGGATCTCCCGGTTGAGACGTTCGGTGGGGTTGTTTGACCAGATCTTGGTCCACGCACTCTTTGGAGCGTTCGTGAACGCTAGTAGCTCGTCGAGTGATTCCTCCAGGCAGTCAGCAACATGAGGGAATTTCTGCTGGCAGAAATCCACCACCTCACGGGCCTGGGCCGGGCCCGAACCCCGGAAAGTGGACACGGGGATTTAATCAAGATGCGATAGTAAGTGTAGCTGATTCGGCGGCTTCAAAGGCGTTCGGCAAGCGGTAGCCACACCACGAGTGCAACCGTTGGGTGTTGTACCGGATGCACCACTGGAACACGTCCCGGCGACACACCAGCTGACTGGCGAAAACAGGCTCGTCCTTCAGGACTTCCCGCTTCAACGAGGCGTTGAACGACTCCGCCAACGAGTTGTCCGCGCTCGTCCCGATCGTACCCATCGACTGGGTGACACCGAACCGCTCACATAACCTCCGGTACTGCTCAGAGGTATAGACACTGCCGTGATCCGAGTGAAAAATCGCCCCGTCAAGGCTACCTCGGACCCCGTGAGCCATCGTGAGGGCTTCTTCGACCAACTCGGTGCGCATGTGGTCGGCGATCGCGAAACCGGTCAACTGCCGCGAATAGCAGTCGATGACCGTGGCCAGGTACATATTCGACCCGTCCGCGATCGGCAGGTACGTGATATCGCCGACGTAGACCTTGTTCGGTTTCTCCGCGGTGAACCGGCGTTTCAGAAGGTCAGGGAATTTAGGCGCACGTTTCGCGGACACGGTGGTCTTCACCCGGCGTTTCCTGGTGTAGCCGAAAAGACCCATCTGCCGCATCAACCTGGCAGTGTGCTTGTGATTGAGACGGTCACTATTGCCCCGGTCGTTGACGGGATCGGCGTTGATGGCCGCAGTCACACGTTTCGCCCCGTAACAGCCGTTCTCGGCCGTGAACACGGCCTTGATCCTCGCTCCCAGCGCCGCGTCAGCGACGAGGCGTCGCCGGCGGGCAGGAGCAGCAGATTTCCATTTGTAATACGAGGACCGGTTGACCTTCAGGACCTCACATAACCGCTTGACCTCGTAGAAGTCTCGGTGGTCATCAACGAACTGAAAGCGGTTCACCAGTTCGTCTCTTTAAGCGAAATATTTGGCCGCCTTGCGCAGGATCTCTCGTACCTCCCGGAGCTTGACGTTCTCGCGTTCCAACACGCGGATCCGCTCGGCATCGGAGAGTCCTTCAGCCGGGGAGCGTTCGCTGTTGGCTGCGGCGATCGGGCTGGCGACTTTTTCACCGTGGGCGTTGGTTTTGGTGCCGGTGCCGAAGGCGTCGAGCCAGGTGCGCAGGGAGTTGCGGTTGACCCCGAGATCGGAGGCGATCGCGTTGATCGTGGCTCCGGGGGTCGACTCGTACAACGACACTGCGTCACGCTTGAACTGCTCGGTGTAGGTCTTGCGTGGCATGGTGGAAAGGTACCTCACTTTCCCAGCGAGATGCTGGTTTCAGCGTGTCCACCACCAAGGGGTCAGGTCCGAAAGAGCTCTCCTTGAAGTTTGTGGGGCGTTGAGGCCGTGTTAGGCGATGTGGTCGTAGATGGATAGGTCAGCGATGTCAACAGCGGTATCTGGCTGGAATCTCTCGCCCGCCGTAGCTAGGTCGCGGCGCATGGCGCGGGCAGTTTGGGTGTGGGCGGGGTCGGTGATGACCTTGTGCTGGCCCCAGTGGCGTGGGTGCACCGCGGCGGGTTCACCGGTGGCCCGGTCACGGCGATTTCATCAAGCGTGCTGCGCACAGTGACTAGTCGGTCAATGAATGTCGGATCCACGCTGTACTGGTTGGTGTCAACGGTGACGTAGTAGTTACGTGGCAGGCGCACCGCGGGCCTGACACCGAACACCGGCGGATACGGTGGCAAGGGGCGCATCGCCCACTGATCAGCTGCGAACAAGTCCGCCGGTGTGGCCTTCAACGTGGTGTGAACGCGTGCGTTGGCGATTGTGGTGAACCACTCATCAAGTTGGGCTTGCACATCCACCGGGTCGCTGAACCGGCGCCCGGGGAAGAAGGAACGCTTCATGTACCCGTTGGTGCGCTCGACGATGCCTTTAGATTCCGGGTCCCGCGGTGGGGTCTGAACGATTCTGCAGCCCAGCGCCCCGCCGAATGCGGCAACAGGCTCGCACAGCTTCGCCTTGCCAATCCCGGACTCGTGATCCCACACGAGCCGATCTGGTACCGCTTGGAAATCACGTGTTATCAACTGCCACATCCCGGCGATCAAGTCATCAGTCGTGCGCGAGGGAAGCACACACGCCGCAGCGAGAATGCGAGGCTGCCATCACCAACACCGGCAACGCGCGGTAGACCCCATCAGCATCAGGTAGTCCACCCGGTGCAAAAGTGAGATCACATTGGATCTCACGCCCCGGGGCGTGAGTAAGGGTATCGACTGGGTCGGCGGGCATATACTCAGGCCGGATCCTGGCAACGTGTTTGCGAAACCATGAATCCGAGCCTGTCCAGCCCACTCGCTGAGCCAACACCTTGGCATTAAGCTGCGGTGTTTCCGCGAGAAGTTCCCTGACCTGCGGTTCAAACGGATCGAAACTCGTGCCTTTGGCATCCCGTGGCTTGTAACAAGGCGGCGAATCTGAAGCCAAAGCCTTCTCCACCGTCTTCTTCGCACAGCCCACTTCGGCCGCGATCTTCCTCAATGACAGACCCTGCCCACGCAGGTATCGGATCTGCGCCCATTCCTCCAATGAAATCACCCATCCAATCTTTTCCGGGTGGGCTACTTTTCGAGGAGCGTTTTGGGCTACTTTTCAAAGAGCGCTGACAGTTAATGACTGTTTACCGCAGGCGAGTTGGCAGCGGTGCCGGACTCACTTCGCGAAGAACCTCTCCTCCATGGTGCCGAAAACGCAGTGGCCGACGTTGTCTGCGATGTTTCACACGATCTTCCAGCAACCCGACGCTGACAGTGTGTGGGCCCAGGCCCGTGAGGTGGTGGATTTCTGCCAGCAGAAATTCCCTCATGTTGCTGACTGCCTGGAGGAATCACTCGACGAGCTACTAGCGTTCACGAACGCTCCAAAGAGTGTGTGGACCAAGATCTGGTCAAACAACCCCACCGAACGTCTCAACCGGGAGATCCGCCGGCGTACCGATGTGGTGGGGATTTTTCCGAACCGTGATGCCGTCATCCGACTCGTCGGTGCCGTGCTCGCGGAACAACACGAGTGAGAAGGATCCAGCAGAAACGCTACATGCCGCTAACTAGCCTGACCCAGACCAAAGAGGTCAACACCGCCGGGGTCATCGACGACAAACCTACCGACAACAAAGAGATTCCAGCATGATCACCACCAGCTATCATCCCCGAGACGGTCCCCAACAACCAGCCCAACACTAACCACAGATTCGAAAAGCAAATACACCACTACCTAGGACTTGACCACGACGATCCTTTCGCCACTAACGCCGATGTTTACCCGTGCTTTGTGTCCCTCGCAGAATCACTTCTGGGGCTAGGTAACTGGCTCGACGGTTTTCAATGGCCCAATCCGCGCTATTAGCTCCGTTTGCTGCGGTGTGGCGACTCCAACGCTTGTACTCTCGGGACAAATAATAGGGATCATCGTCGCCGATAACTTCTCCGTCATGAAGCCAAATAGCACGGTTGCAGAAGTTTTCAATTGTCTCGGGAGAATGCGAAACCAAGAACAAGGTGCCCGAATCTGCTAGGAACTCTTCCATACGCTGTTCTGCTTTAGCACTAAAAGTTGAGTCGCCGGTCGAAAGCGCCTCATCGATAAGAAGAATCTCCCGAGGTACTGCCGTTGAAATTCCAAACACGAGCCGCGCCTTCATACCCGACGAGTAGGTGTTCATGGGCCTACCACCTGCTTCCACGAGCTCACACCACTCGAGCACCTTCGGAGTTAAATCGTTCACTTCGTACTTCTCTAAACCCAAGGCTAGTAACCCTAAACGGACATTTTCTCGTCCTGTCAGGTGCGGTTGGAGTGCGGGAGCCACACCCAAAAGCGTCGGCAACGACGAGACCCAGACTTCACCAGTACTGGGTCGCTCATTCCCTGCGATAATATTGAGTAAGGTTGATTTGCCCGAGCCATTTTGACCGATCAGTCCTATTGAATCACCGGAGCGCGCAACGAGCGAAATCGGGTGCAGGGCAGCAACTGCTGCAGAAGACTGATCCTGTCGAAACCATCCAAGCCCCCGAGCGTTAGCTAACTTGTATGATTTGCTTACGCCGGTAACGGCTACGGTAGTCTTTTCACTTGATTGAGGCATAGATTCCCTCTGCCCTCCACGCATACAACATCCCGGACAAGCCAAGAATAACCGCCCAAACTAAAACGTAAAGCCACTGCTCTAAAGGTATCGTTTCACCATAGAGAACGCAGTTGCGTGCAATGTCTAAGAACTGATATATCGGGTTTGCCTTCACGATAGATTCGAGTAGGGGATCTGCGTCGAAACGGTCCACCGTGAAAAATACACCGGACAAGAAAAAGAGACCCCGGACTCCGACGCTTACCAATTGTTTCAAATCCGGTAGAAAAGCAGTTGCTCGCGCAACCCATAACTGGGTCCCCAGAATAAAAATGTGAGCAAGGAAATACAGTGGCACGATGAGACCCAATTGAAACGGGATAGTCTCATTGAGCTGAAACGCCAGGGCGATCAAGATCGCAACCCCCATCGGAACGATGCCGTCCAGAAATTGCCGATAAGTTGAAGCGAGCGCCACCTCTAGTAGTGAAACTTTAAATGTGGATATTAGAGGATTGGCTTTCTGAACCATTCCCGCGGCTGACGTTATGCCTTTGGAAAATATGCCGAAGAACGTAGTACCGATTATCAAGAAGCCTACGAAATTCTCTACTCCGCGAACCGAGTCGAGAATCAACCCAAATACTATGACGTAAACTGAAGACTGTAGAAGCGGATCTAATATAATCCAAAACTTACCTAAAGCATTTCCTCTAGAAATACTAAATGCGTCGCTCCTAGCTTCAGCTACGATGAAGTTCCGACGTCTCCATGCGGAGCGCATATAGTGAGAAAAGGTCGGTCTAACCTCTACTCGAAACAATCCATTTGCTTCGATAACTACTTTTTCGTTGTTATGACTCATTCTGATGAGTATCTCCCTAACTCTCCCGCACGCAAATTCAAATTCTCGGATTGATGAGCTCCACGTATCGACCATTCGGATACGTACTGGACGAAATGCTTTTTCAACAAAAAGATTAGCAACGATGCAATAATCGAACGAGCGGGCCAGCTTAGGAGAGTTCTATTCAATATCGAAACAGAGGCTATTGCCCTTCAGCGAGTGTGAACTCCCCAGTCCGTTTAGATACCACTTTTACGCTGGCATCGTCGATTTCGCATTTCAATGAGATATCACCGGCCACTTCTGAAATGTCTATCGGAAATATCTCGTACTCACCCAAGGAAATGACCGTGAGCCATGACTGATCACCCCGTCGAGTTGGGAAGACTTCGAGAACGGAGGATGCTTCTTTTTCGCCGTAATGTGGTGAGTACCAGCCTTGCATTGGATCTTCGACACCACCAACTAAATCAAATCGGGGACGTTTCAACCAGCGCATCGACAGGTGAGCACCGTCGTTTACAAGGGTAACCGTTCTCATCCCAACCCTCACCTCAGTCTTGGGGTGGAAATGCCACAATTGATGAAAGTTGAGGGTTGAGTTCGGATCAATTTCCTTCGAATCTCTAGCAGAGTCGCTAATAACTAGGGCATCGAACTCCCGGAGATAGATTACTCGCCGCTCCAAGACGTAGCCATCGTACGCGTTGCTCGTTACAACGTATGACTCGCCATCTTCAGTACTAGAGTGGCCGGTTAGTACCGCACCTGTCGCATCAGGGTCTCGCTCTTCGGCAATGAGAAGGTTATGTGCCGACCGCCCCTTAAAGTATCGTCGCTCCTTTCCTCTTTGATAGGCGAACATTCCCGGATCGACAATCCAGGGGACCCCCTTTGAAAAGACGGTAACCGAACTCGCGTCATCATGTCCGTGAATAGCCTCTGTACCCCATCTCAGCGTGTAGAAACTCGAATCTCGGAATTGACACGGAGTCCGTCCCCACTCGCTTCTGCCCGCGGCGTACCCTGCATCCAATGATATGCTCTTTTTCTCGGGTGGCATTCCCTCCGATCCCCGAGACCGAGCAAATTTTGTAGTCTCTAGATCGTCATCCGAGAGCGGTCTGCCTGGCGGAGTATCGCCAATAGTTTCGAGATAGCCGTCCGGGCGAACAAAATGCGCTAAATTACCGCGCGACGTTTGCAATCTACTTGACACCTCAGGGCACGGAATGCCTTCAGCCTGCACCCGCTGAGCTGCAAGGTTCCACCAATGATAGTTCAGATCGTGGTATGCTAACGAGCCCTCCAAATTTGTACCCTGGGCGTCAAATTCATCCTCGAATAGAGCCGTTAAGTCACGTACAGCCTCCTCTTGAACTTGCTTGTTGCCAAGAAATGAAGCAACAACGAATAGGCCCTGAATCTGGTGGAGTCCATGGTTACCGCTTACTCGACGCGACTTGTCTCTCAACCTATCTTCGTGGAATTTGATCACGTCGGTGAACCATTCGAATTCACTTTCTGGAACTAAGGCAGCCCCCAAAGTGAAGGTGATCGCTCTCAGACCATCAGCCATGTCCATCCAAGCGAAGTCGTCCTCGGTTTCGAGGTTGTGCTTACACCAGTCGCGTACCGTGTCGTACCATGCATCGCCATATTGCTTGCGAAAACGATCATCTGAAAGCGCAACCCGCCTCAATGGATCTAACCATTTCATGGAGTGGAGCTGAAATCGCCAATTCTGCTGCTGGAAGGGGTCCGCATTCCAGCTGATTTCGCCATTAAAAAACCAAGAAGGGTGCGGGTCGAGTGTCAGATTTCCACTAACAATTTCTTCAGCGACCTTCAAGTCATCTGCCTTCGGGGTCCACCAAGTTCCTAGCTGCTGCCGTTTTGCTACCCCAATATCAACCATTGTTTCGCACCTCATTGACATGTTTATACGCCATTATTCTCCTCCGAGGCATCGCCCAGGAGTTGGTTGTATTCATACCCGTAAAGCGCACAAATTCCGCCTACTAGTTCCATTGCGCGGCGCCGTTCACCGGCTGAGACCCTCCGAAGTTTTTCTCCATACCAATTCCTAACGAAATTGGGAAGCTGGTGCTGCTTGTAAGCCTCAAAGATTCCGAGTTCCTTCAGTATTCGGACTTGCGCTCGTTCCATGGTATGACTTTTTGTAAAAAAGTCCTCTCCTACCTGGTTCGTCACCGAATCAGAACGTTCCGCGTAATAGATGAGGTAAGCCTCATCCGTAAAAACTGGCCTATTCGCACGCATTAGGACCTGCCAACCGTAAAGCGTGTCCTGACCAACAGCGTTCTCGATGAATGTCAGATTTTCACGCTTGAGAAAACGGCTGTTTATCACTGCCGCCTGCGTGGAAACCACCGGAAACTTTCCTTTTTCGAAGTATTGAGATCTCGGGTTGTCCACTGTGACAGCGCCACCTCGCGCATGCTTACCAGTAATCTTTACAGTCTCTCCAACCTTCAATTGGTATCCACTAACGAATTCGGTCGGCTCACCTGCAGCCCGATTACGTTCGAACGTAGCAATCAGAGAGTCATACCCGCCGGAACTAATCTCATTGTCGGGGTCCAGAAATGTAACTAGCTCAGTATCGGCCAGTTCTATTCCCTTGTTTCGGGGCCTAGAAGCACTCCCACTACCTCCGTCGCCGAAGTAAAAGGTCGAGATGTTCGAGTATAAGCTCTCTAATTCTTTAAGAATCGTAAGCGTTTCGACATCAGTTGAGCCATCGTCCACCACCAAAACTTTCATGCGGCTCCAACTGTCGTTACGCCGTAAACTCGGCAAACATTTAGCCGCTAGGAATCTACCGTTGTTGTACACGGGGATTATGACAGTAATAATCGGTGTGGACTCGAGTGAAGCATTACTAGTTTTAGCGTCCCATTCCGCGAATCCCACATCGTAAGAAGGAGTCTGGTACCCGCTGCCAGAAATAAATCCAACTCCACCACTAACAAAAGCAAAGGCGTCTGGATGATCCGTGGATACAAGGGTGAGCTCGCGCCTGTTAGCTAACTCGGTGTACTCATTAGCCACCGTCTTGCAAATGCTGCTCCCACTTGGATCATATTCTCCCGCTTGGGTCACGAAGTGGCAGTTCGTGTACACAAACGCCGCCATTTTACCTGCAAGATAGTGGCGCGAGTACGGAAATCTCGGGTCCATGAAAGTCACATAACCGTAACTGTCTAAGACGCTCGCGTCGAAATCGCATAAACCCATGACCGTTGCGGAAACCCCACTTTGTCCCTGGACCAGCTTGGTAATCTCCGCCAGCTGCTCATTCGGAGCGACTACCAATATTTCAGAATTACGATCCAGGGCCCGGGGAAGACCGCAGATTCTCGCCATTTCCCCCACAACCGCGTAGCTCGACCTTTCCAAAAACAGGGATGTGGCCATTCTATTAGCTACTTCGAGTTCCCTGATGTACTCGTTCTCATCATTAAAGAGCGACAGATTTGTCTCTTGGGGAACTAATCGAATCTCGGGAAACTTATTAAAGACGGATCTTGCGTAGTTGGATACGATAGGTAAACCTTGGGCCTGAAGTTCGTAAACACGCATCGCACACATGGTTGAACTGGATTTGATCGAATTGAAATTCAGGCTCACTTGAAAAAGTTTGTGGATTTTCTGTAAGCGCTCGTGGCTTACGGGTCCCAGAATGAACCGTTGGTACGCGCCTGGAAAATCGAAACCCTCGATGTCAAAGTTGCGATCGAGGATCACTAGTGAACCGTTTGTTTTAATCACGGAGTCAAAAACGGTCTGCATGTCTGCAGTCCGCTCAGCATACCGTTCGGGATATGATCCTGCAAAGAAAGCATAATTTAGCGAAACGCGTGAGTTTCCTATGGGATTATTAACGGCGGGGTTTGCGCCATACTCACCGTAGTACACCCTAGAGTGGCCAAGTTCGCGTTTGTAGCTTTCGATTACTTCTGCATCGCTCGTAAAAATAAAGTCGAATTTAGCGGCTACTGGCAGAAAGTATTCAAAGTTAGATGGGTCTTCTATGGACTGGAAAATCGTTGGGATCGAGTTTTTGTTAGCATATTCGAGAATCGCTTCTAGCGCCGCTTTGGGCCTCTCGCGGAACTTGACTCCTTTCCACTCATCATTGGCCATCCCCCGCCAGCAAGTAACATAAAGGATCGCATCTAACGGCACAGTATCGATAACTTTTTCGAAATTGCCAGGAGACAAGTAGATAGTTTCTTCGAATACATCCCGGTAGAAATTAAACATGTATTCGTCAGTTATGATTCCCACTCTGGCGGGAATAACACCGTGGTGGTGACTTCCGTTTGATGTCGGTAGGCCGGCAGCCATTGCCTCTAAGACACTCTTAACCAACGATTCGCGGTACTTTGATCTATCTGTCTCGGCGGTAGGGAACTGGGGGACATCATTTCCAACACTCTTCGTATCGCCTTTAGTTAAAGCCAAGACATCTGAAGCTGCATTCTTAAGCTTCTCGAGTGCATCCTCGAATTGAGCACTTCGACGTTTTCCGCCGAGGATATCGCTCGTAGGTTCTTTAACCTCGGCGATGCGGGTGGGCGAGGTAAGTTCAAGTTTCTCTGAGAATTCAAAGTGTAACGCGCTAACGCTGACTTCTCCGCTACCCGCGATGCGAATCGTAGGGAGGATAAAGGCTGTTTCATCTAAAAACTTGCCTCGCCACCACCCATTGGCTTTGAACTTCAGCTCGCCAATCCTGTTCCGATTTCCATCGAATTCCAAGAATAGAAGGGTTGGATACGCTTTGCCTTCCGCTCTCATCGCGGCTCTGATTTCAACCCCCTGAAATTCATCGACAGCAAAGCCCGAACCTTGCGAAAGCTTTCGGAAGTCCGCGTCGGACCCTTGTGCCACCAAATATACCGGTCCGTCGTCTTTCGTTGTCATGGTCGATAGGCCATGCTCTCTGACATGAATGACCGCGCTGCTTCCTTGTCGCAGGGTCCAAGAAACTTGTTGATCCGAGGGGCCTGAAACACTTTGCATTGAAAAAACCTTTCTGGGGAGTATGCGCCTATCCGGAATGGTTCTACGATCAGTGTCTACCGCGATGGTCGTGCGCAGGATTTTCTTCAAACGACTCTTGAACTTGTTTCTCATTCTCATCATTCTCGCATCTCACGTGAAATGTCGACAGTGTTGGAAACACCATGGTCGACTGCTTTGAACATAGGAATATCCATGCACGCTACCTTTAAACCATTTGAATCCCCTAGTGCAGCCAGCCTGTGCGTGAGCGCCTCATGCAACGGATTACTTTTGTCCGGATCAACGATTTTATCTACCGCATACGCTCCTAGCTGCCAATCAATATGACCGTAAATACCATCTCGATCGAAGAGTTCCAGTAACTTACGGGCGCCTTCACGGCTAACCATGTAGGCATCCGTCCCGACCCCGTTAACATTTCCACGACGATTGGACAAAACATGCCACGGGTCGACGGCCTGGTTTTCCGTATCGAGAGAAGAGCACAGGGACATACGTTCATTTATGAACAAAAGATCCCATGCTCCGGGTTCGAATTCCTCACTCGCGATGTGGTTCCACGTTACAAAAGGCACCGCATCATCTTCGAGAATTAGTGTAGGTCTTTCTAAGTTGCATGCTTTTTCCCAGCATTTTAAATGGCTTAAAGCCGTAGCTATCGCCGATATCCCCTGGCTTTCCATTACTTCTTGGTTAGCCGCGACCTTCTTTAAGGCAAAATAAGGAACGTTTCGCGCATCAATCGCTTCTATTCGCGTCGGTTGAAAACCACCTAGCTTAAGAAGCATTTCTGAGATTCGCCATTTCCTCGGCTCACGATTCAAATTAATGAGTAGCGTCTCATAGGGGAACGGCTCAGGTTTAACGCTCAGTCCTTGTGCGCGCCACGAAAGTGAAGCGCGAAGGCTCTCGTTCTTTTGCATATATTGTATGAACACCATTGCGTTATCGGGCAGCATCGCATCGAGAAGCAAGCTAGCCCACTGGGTCTTCCCCCACTCTCCATACTCGTAAATTAGCGCACTTTCTTCCGCGAGCGTCGAAAGCGCGTTCCGCCGCCCGACTGCTGCGAGCGATTGGCCATAGCGCAACGCAACAATCTCATTAGTGCGAAATTTGAAGTGAAGCTCCTCTAACAGTTCTGCGGCGAGAGTGTGAGCACCCCCAGCTTGGAACGAGGTCAACCAAGCGCTACTGACAGTTGCAGGATCTAACCCGCTGCCTATCAAACGGTGTCCTGTAGTTTTTACCGCTTCCGGCCCCCAATCCATGCGGATGATCTCGAAATATGCCGCCGTCTGCTCGGAGTCCGGGGCGAAACCTGCAACTACTTCCCTTTCAAACTCCTGATTTAGACTGGCGGCAAAGCTACGAAACTCGGGATCCTCCCAATTCTCGATTCGCGGTCGAACTCTTATCTGTTTTATTAAGCGGCGACATTGCTCGGTGGGCCATTTAGACACTGCTTCACTCTCCCTCGGGGTTACCCCGTTTGGTAAACATGAAAAGTTGCTTATATTGTTTAGACATCTGCGTTCGGGTTCTGGACTCGGCCCAACGTTTGCCGTCTTCCGACAACCTAACGGTGTTACGATACGCTAGGCAGATTGCTCTCGCTAGCTCACGAGGGTCGTCAGCCCTAAAGTAGTGTGCGATATTTCCCGTAATTTCGCGCACTGCAGGTAAATCTGAAGCCACAACAGGTACCCCCAAAGCTTGAGCCGGTAGGGCCTTCAACGGGGTAACGTGCCGGCACACTTCGACGTCACGTCTGGGAAGAACAAATATGTCGAGAGCTGCATACCATTTCCAAATCTCGCTGTATGGCTGTCGGCCCACGAACCACACGCGATCTTGGAAACCTTCGCGTTGGGCCAGCGCCTCCAGTTCAGGACGACAATCCCCCTCACCAACTATCAATACTTTCATATCTGAAGGTAAGTATCTCAGTGCTTTGATGAGAGTATCGAGACCTTCATACCCAACAACTGAGGTAACAGACCCAATCCATTGTCCGGATGGTAATCCGAGAGCTTCGCGAATGTCGCCCCTTTTGTAAGTGTGGCTGAAATAATGGTCGTCCACCGAATTCGGGATTACGCTGATCTTTGCTGAATCAATGCCGCGTCTACAGAGTTCTCCCTTTGACGTTTCACTCAATGCAATCACTTGAGCTGCAGCATGCATGCACTTCTCTTCGGCGCGACGAACCTTTTCATAGTATTCCGAATTTCGACGCTTGTCCCTACCTTTGCCAGATGCCCGCGCTACCCAGGTCTTCTCCATTTCCCCCCGCACCTCGTAAAACCAGGGCAGCCCACAAATCTTCGCTGCCTTAGCCACTACCGTCGCATTTTTGTAATCTGTCGTGGTGTAAAGAAGATCTGCGTTACATTCTCGAGCAGCTGCGCAGAGCGCCCGCACGGCCAAATTCTCCTTGGCCGCTCCGCTCGAACGAAAGACGAAAGGAATTATTCGGCGATATTCGATCCCGTTCCAAATTTCTCGGAGCTGTGAGGGAACCCTACCCACGATTAATGGGTAACCTACCCGAGTGATTGCGACGAACTCTAGACCCGTTTGCGACCAGGCCTTTAGTACATCTTGGGTACGAATTGAATATCCCGACTGCGTGTGAGGCATACTGCTCGTGAAAAAACCGAGAATCACATTCGCGTTCTCCCTCAGTTCCAGGCTTGCCTCTGGTTCCACGTCCAAACTGTCCAAGGTCTTACGACAGTTTGTTAGCTCTCCGCGGTACAGCACTCGCTGTAACAGTGGTAGAGACTCGAAGTAGGCAATGGCTGAGCTGATATCACCCGACAGCCTTCTGTCTGTGCCCTCGTTCGGAGATAATCGAATCCGCGAAAGAAACCTGAAGAAACTCGAAAGACGATTCAGTCCGTCTCCTCTTAGTCTTTCGCTTATTTTCGCAAAAAAACTCGAGGGATGCGCCAACATCATTCCAACCGAAGCCGTAATCAAATAGGAATAAATGGCCAGATTGGATACGCCTAGATTCCTTATTTTGAGCATTGGAGTACCGCCTCCATAGCCACTAGAAAGTTTTGTCGAGCGGTTACTTCCCTCTGGGACCGCACCCACTCCGCAGCTTTCTTATCAGGTTTGGAGAGCTGCGTTCTCGAAAACAAGTCGAGAAACATAACCGCCAATTGCTCGGGATTCTCTGGCGATACAGTAACTCCGGCTCCTAAAGCTTCGATCAATCCTTTTGTTTCGCCATCTACTACACCGGTTATATGGATACCACTTTCCATTAGCTCGTACGTTTTAGAGGGGACTGTCATTCGGAGCGCCGGCCAGTCGGTGAGATGAACTAGGGCCGTATCAGCCCATTGATAGTGTGAGCTTAGTTCCTTGTAAGACACTCTATCGGCCAATTCTATTGGAACATTGAAAATTTTTGCGGCTCTTGTCAAATCGTCTTTTCCAGCCCCATTTCCGACGAACCGAAGACGAACATCCGCTCCTTGGTCGATAGCCAGCGCAGCTGCTTCGATCGAATTAGCTAAGTTTTGCGCTCTACCGATTGTCCCTGCATAAAGCACTTTCAAAGATCCTCTATCACCTTCCCGGCGTTCAGAGAAGGTAATACTACTTTCCATTGGAAAAACGTTGCGAACTGTGAAAATCGGCGGACTTGGCTTTTCGGTACTACCCGAGAAGCGCTTCTCGAGATGTCTCTTGAAATCCTCAGATGTCACAATGATCGCTGAACTAGTTCGGAGAACACGGTTGAGCAGCCAAGATGTTAACGCTTTAACCACCTGTAATGGTCCAAACGACAGAACTCTCTCCCTGGCTGATCTCTTCCCAACCGCAAAATTCCATCGAGATGATTCTTTCAAAAGGTCAGGCCACGCGTCCCTGAGATCGATCACTAACGGTGCACCCAAGATTCGTGAATATGAGTACGCAACTATAGCGGTTGGAATCGCGGGAATAGTACCAACTACGACCAATTGGGACCGGTCTGGTATCGCAGACTTTACTCGCGAAATCGCAAACAGCTGATGCAAGGCTGTGATGCCCTGGCTAATAGCTTTGCTTGAGATAGAAGTGCCGGACTGGCGGCGCGCGGTTCTTACAACTCGGAACCCATTTTGATCGTGTTCTTCCACGGCACCGCAGCGATTACGCAGAGAACGGGTCCTTGCAAATAGGTTTCCTGTGCACTGCCAACTCTGGGACGGCGCCAATATCGTCACGTCATGGTTTTCATCTTTTAGGATCTTAGACAGCCATTTCCACCTCTGCAGTGGGACTCCTTCATCAGGGTCCCACAAATGAGTGACAACAAGAACATTCATAGAGTTCCTATCTGGAACTTTGCTATTTGCATCGTGAAACGCCTCAACAGTTCGAATGGTCTTAGTGTGGGGCCAGCGGGGCTCGAACCCGCGACCAGCGGATTATGAGTCCGCGGCTCTAACCGACTGAGCTATAGCCCCTTGAATGGCCGCGTGGTAATACCGGCCATTAGCTACTTGAGACAAACTCGTAGAAACATTACCGAAAATCTATCCAAAGTTCCAAACCCCTTTAGTGTCGATCACGGTTTTCGCTCCGATCATTGAAGGGTCGAGAGCCAAGAACTCCCTGTGGTTGACGAGCAACAGAACGATGTCCGAGTCCGCTACAGCCTCGTCTAAATCTTGCTTTCTAACATTCTTCAGCACTTTAAGATCGTTCGGTAACTCGCCAACGTTTGGCTCAACGACCCTGATTTCCGCACGCGGGTTTTCCTCTGCTAGCTGACGAACGATGTGCCTAGAAGGCGACTCGCGCAAATCGGCAATGTCATTCTTGAAAGCTATGCCCAAGGCTGACACCACAGGCTTTTCTAAGCTCTCGATAGCTTCGGTTACTTTATCGACAACCCATTGAGGCTTATCGTTGTTGACATTCCGCGCCATCCTTATTAGTTTCGACTCCTCCGGTGCGGAAGAAACTATAAACCACGGGTCCACCGCAATACAGTGGCCGCCCACACCTGGGCCCGGCTGAAGGATATTGACTCGCGGGTGATGGTTAGCGAGTTCGATAAGCTCCCACACATCAATTCCGAGACGATCGCAAATTAATGATAGTTCGTTGGCGAATGCGATATTCACGTCCCGGAAGGAATTCTCTGTGAGCTTGGCCATTTCCGCGGTCGTTGCGTCCGTGGTGAGCAACTCTGCAGTGCAAAACGTCGAGTAAAGGTCGACAGCCATCTGGGTACCACGAGGGGTCAAACCGCCGATAACGCGATCGTTCGACTCCATTTCTTCCATGATCCGCCCCGGCAGCACTCTTTCGGGACAGTGCGCGACGGATATTGCATTCTCGTCCCCGTCGTTAAGCGAGAGGTCCGGACGCCTCTCAATAATCAACTGTGCCATCTCACGAGTAGTTCCAGGAGGTGACGTGGATTCAAGCACAACCAATGCGCCCGGGGATAGATGCGGGGCCATAGCCTCTACTGCTGCGTTGATAAATTTAGTGTCGACCTCGTGGTTTTCCCCACGGACCGGTGTGGGTACACAGACGATGTAGGCATCCGCCGGAACCTGTGTCGACCGAGCGGTGAGCAAACCGCGTTCAACGACAGACCTAACGAGGTTGTCTAATCCGAGTTCGACGAACGGCACCTCGCCCCGGTTAATCCTCTCGACAAAATCAGGGTTCACGTCTACCCCTGTAACCTTGACCCCCTTTGACGCAATGAATGCCGCCGTCGGAAGTCCGATGTACCCCAAACCCACCACGCAGACGGTTTCGAATGTTGATTTATTTGGATTTTCCACCCTGAGTAATTCCTCTCGAATCCCGCCCATCGGAACTTCACCGATAAGAGTCGTTAATTGCTAAAGTTCGAATAAATTCGATTCTATAACGCGTGGCTTATTTTTGTCGCCATCTGGGCGTACTTCCCCGCGCCCAGATATACACATGAAATTTCTGCAAAAAGCAGGCCTCAAGCAGCCAATTTGTCCGCACTAATACTTGCGCTGTATAGTGACTATTCGTTGCACAGAGCATCAAAACATTCCTCCATAGCTCAGTTGGCAGAGCATTCGACTGTTAATCGAAGGGTCACTGGTTCGAGCCCAGTTGGAGGAGCTTTCAAGCCCGAGACTTAGAGTCTCGGGCTTTTTGCTACATAATGCCCGGTTCGAACTCCGGAAGCCTCTCTCCGACGCCTACGAGAAATCCGATCGCTGCAACCGCCCGCTTTGCCGCCTTACCGTCTCCGTATGGGTTAACGGCATTTGCCATCGCCTTGTACGCCGCCTCGGACTCGAGGAGCGTTGTAGCCTCGGCAACGATCAAGCCGCGATTGGTACCCACTAGCTTCACGGTGCCCGCCACAACCGCTTCGGGTCGCTCCGTGTTCTCACGCATGACGAGCACAGGCTTGCCGAGGGAGGGTGCTTCCTCCTGCACGCCGCCCGAATCCGTCAGAACAATATGTGCTCGGTTCATCAGGGCGACGAACTGGTCGTAAGGAAGAGGGTCAGTAATAACCACGTTTGGTAGGTGCTCTACTTCGGGGAGGACTTCGTCCCTCACCTTGGGATTGAGGTGCAGCGGGAGGGCGAACACGTGGTCAGGGAACGCCTTAGCCAGATCCTGAACCGCACCGCCAATCTCCTTCATTGCGGTTAGGTTCTCTCGTCGGTGTGTGGTGACCAGGATGAGTCGCTTTTCTGACTCAATTGCTTCTTTCAGCGTCTCATCCTCGAACTCCACCGTCCATTTAGAGGCAGCGATTAGGGCGTCAATCACGGAGTTTCCGGTGACCACGATGTCTTTCGACCGGAAGTTCTCTCGACGAAGGTTCTCGCGCGATTCGTTCGTGGGAGCGAGGTGCACCGTCGACACCTGGCCGATGATTCGGCGGTTAGCTTCCTCGGGGAATGGCGAGCAAATGTTGCCGGTGCGGAGACCCGCCTCGAGATGGACGATTTTTGCGCCACGATGGAACCCGGCTAGGGCTGCCACCATCGCGGTAGACGTATCCCCCTGGGAGATGATCACATCGGGATCCACTTCGTCGATGATGGTGTCCAGGCCCGCCATCGCACGGGAGACTAGCTCATTGAGACTCTGTCCCGGTTTCATCAGCGCCATGTCGTAATCCGGCTCGATTCCAAAGCGCTTATTCACCTGCTCGAGCATTTCCTTGTGCTGTCCCGTTGAAACGACGATGGACCTGAATCGCTCGTCTCGCTGTAGTTCGGTGATCACGGGAGCTACCTTGATCGCCTCCGGCCGGGTCCCGTAAACGGTCATGATTTTGGGTTTGTGCACGATTCCTCGAATTCGCCTCATAGTGGTGACACAACGTGTCCTTGTTGTAGCAAAGTTACTGTAATCCCAGAGGTTTCACAGAAGATAGGAATGAATCGGGGCTGGCGCTAACCCTGTACGATGTAGCGCATGATTCAATTCGTTGTCGGAGCCGCCGCCGGGTACGTGTTCGGCACGAAGGCAGGCCGCAAGCGCTACCACCAAATCGTCGATGCCTCACGCGCTGTGGCTAACTCCCCCATCACCAAACAGGTGGTCACCTCCACCCGCAAGGCGCTAGCGAACTCGCTCGATCCCGAGCCGCGCATGCGCGAGGTGGAGGATCTGAAATCCAAGCGCCGGCTGCGCGGGCGTAAAGATGCCTCCGCCACCGAGGTAACGGAAGACAAGATTTACGAACCCGACGAGGATTAGTTCGCAGTGCGCGAGAGGCCGGCCACGATACCGTCGAGGATGTCTTTCTCGCTAATGACGAAGCTGCGCTGAGCGGAGGCTTGCTCGATGGCGCTCATGATTTCCTCTACGACCACGCTGCCGGCAGCGATGACGTCGGCGCGGCCCTCGCTGATGACCGGGTTGGCGGCACGCTGCTCGGACGTCTGTGCGCGCAGCTGCTCGGTGATGCGGCGGACGTCAGCGAAGGCCACCTCCGACAAGTGGATGCACACGGGGTCATACTCCCCCAGGCCCTGGGTCAGCGCTGAGAGAGTGGTGAATGTGCCGGCGCAGCCGACAAAGATGCCGACATCGGCGAAGTCGACCACGCTGCGGGCTTCGGAGAGGCGCTCGCGGGTAAACACGCGGGCGTCGATAAGCTCGGGCTCCGTCGGCGGGTTGGAGCGCATGAAGCGCTCCGTCAGGCGCACGCAGCCCATCTGGGTGGAAATGGCGGCGTGTTCGGTGACGAACTCCGTGGAGCCGCCTCCGAGGTCGATCACACAGAAGGGGCCGCGGGCAGGGTCGATATCCGCGGTCGCGCCGGCGAAGGAGAGTGCGGCCTCCTCGTCGCCGGTGATGACCTCAGCTTGGGCGCCCGGCTGGATGCGGCCGAGGAGCTCGCGGGTCATGGCGAAGAAGTCATCGCGGTTGGACGCGTCGCGCGTGGCCGAGGTGGCCACCATGCGCACCCGCGAGACGTTTTCGTGGAGCATCTCGTCCACGTAGGCACTCAGCGCGCGACGAGTCCGCTCGATGGCCTCCGGGTGCAGGCGCCCGGTCTCGTCGACACCCTGGCCGAGGCGGACGATGGTGTTTCGGCGGGCTATTTCGACCTGGGTGCCGTCGGCGTGCTTGCGGGTGATCAGGAAACGGATGGAGTTCGTGCCGCAGTCCACGGCCGCGACGGTGCGGGTCCGCGTCACAGCAGTCACAGCAGCTCCTCCCCTGTCGCTTCCTGAACGGCCTGGTTGACGGCGTCCCGGATCCCGAGTTCTTCGGGGGTGGGCCACTCGGCGGGAATGGCGGTGCCTCGCAAGCCCCCGTGGTCGGCGGCGAGCGCGACGGCCTCGGTGCCCAAGCGGACGTGGTCCGGCCCCTCGGCAAGGGCGTAGGCAATGAGCACGTGGAGGCACTTCACGCGGTCGGGCATGCCGCCGCCGGAGAAGTCGGTGCCGAGGTCCTCGATGGCGTTGCGCTCGCGGAGGTAGTGCTCGTGGGCTGCCTCGTAGTTCTCCGCGAGGGCCGCGTCGGTGGCGAGGCGCTGCTCCATCCACTTCATCACCTGAGCGACTTCGAGGCGCGACGCCTCCGCGGTCAGGCGCGGGTCCGTGAGGTAGTAGAGGGTTGGGAAAGGGGTGCCGTCGTCAAGCTTGGGAGCGGTCTTGACCACCGCGGGCTGGCCGTCGGGCGTGCGGTAGGAGATCTCGAGCACGCCGCGCGGGGCGCGGCCGAGCTGCTCAGCGACTGTGGCGAGGTCCTCGGGGGTGGGGGTCATGGTTGGAGATGTTACCTGGGTACCCAGGTCTGCCCCACCCCGCTACTCGGCCTCGGGGTCCTTGCTCTTGCCCTGGCGAAACGGCAGTCGGGCCTTGCTCTTCCACGCGCTCGCGTTGTCCCTGACCGCGCCGGCGAGTCTCGCGGTGGCACTCGTCTTTACTTCCCCTGCTTCCTCGTCCGCTTTGGTGAGGTCCACGCCGAAGTAAGACACCCCGGATGTGCTGTGCGGGGCCGGAATTTCACGCAACGTGGACTGCAAGCGCCTAGATTCACTGCGGAGTGCCACGTAAGTCATTGATCCTCCAATCACTCCGCCGACCACCGGAACGACCTTGCCAGCAGCCCTACCCACACTGTCCCTCGTAATTTTCACACCCACCATGCGCAGGGTCTTCTTTACAATCGGGTACCAGGCCGTCTTGGTTAATGCCTTGCGGGCCAGATTTTTCTGGATTGCCGGGGCAGCCATCTGAACCATGAAGTTCCGGATACCGTTGGCGGCACCGCCGACGCCCAGCATTACACCGAGGAACGTAGCAAACTGCGCGAGGACCTCGTCGGAGACCTCATCCGACTGCTCGAAGAAAGACTTCCACCCGTAAACGTATGCCAGCTTTTGCATTACTCGGAAGGCGTGAACGTAGTACTGGACAAGGTCAGCGGGAAGTGAGCCCGCCATGACAAACACCCCACCTAGACCGGAAGCGAAAGACAAGGCGGAGGACTTACGTGTCTCAAAGTCGATCGCCGACTTGGCGATATCGTCGAGGATCTCTGGCTTGATCCCGGCTGTAACCACGTCCGTCGAGATAGCTCGTTCGATGTCCTCATCAGACACCCAGCGCTGCTTGAGCTCAGAGCGGAGAAACTGTTCTCGGTCGATTTTGACAAAGCGCAACCGGAGGACCTTCTTCAGGAAGGCAACGGCGACCTGTTCCGCCTGGCTATTCTGTTCCGCCACTATTTGCCGGAGGGATTTGTCTTCCACGTCCTCGGGGTTCACGTCGGGTGCCAGGATCTCTGCCTCGAGGATCTCTTCAACGTCACCGTGCTCTTCGACATCGAAGTCGAAGTTCTCGATCACCTTGGCTAGTTCTTCGTTGTCGAAGTTATCCGACGGGTTCTCGCTCATAATTCGTTCCTCACTGCGTTAAGGGTGTGTGCCTATACGGCAGAATAGTGCGCTCAGGGACAACTGGAACGGCGAATCGAACGTAGTTTCTTAACTATTGCGGAAGTGGGTTCTCGGTGGCTGGGGCCGGTGGCGCAGCCGGCACCTCGCGCAAGCTGTCCCACATGACCTCGGTCCAGGTGCGCTCGTCGGGGGCTTCCTCCGTGGTGATGTTCTCGCCGTGGGTCATGCGCGGGTCAATGATCCGCCACGCCGTCTCACCCGGCTCCATCACCCCGAGGCGGCGGCGGGCCTCCTGCTTGACGTACTCCGGGTCCTGGTACTTCGCGATGTCCGTCTCTAGGTCGGTCTTGCGCTGCTCAAGCGCAGCGATGGAGTCGTTGAGCCGCGCGATCTCGCTTCGGCCCTCGTAGTAGTTGCGCAGCGGCACTGCGATGGCGAGGAGCACCGCGAGAATCACCGCAATCAGGATCGCCCAGCTAGTGAGGTCTTGCTGGGCGAATAAACTCGTCCGCTTCTTCTGCTTAGCCTTCTGGCGCTCTTGCCGTTCGCGCTCGCGCGACACCACGGGAACCGTCGTCGTCCTGGGTCGACGGCGCGGCTGGTTCTCCGGGGGTGTGGCGCGTGTGGTCATAGTGACTATGGAGTGTAGTCGGTTGGGTTGTGTGCGCGTCGGTGCCACGGCGGGCCACGGGGCAGAACCGAGCGACGTCACGCACATGCAAAACGCAAACGCAAACTAGTACATGCGTGTTAGTCGAGTGCGGCCGGGATGTGGGGGCGGGATTACTCGGCTAACTTGCATGTACTAGTTTGCATTCGGCGCGCGCGGCGGGGGAAGGGTCGCGTCGTGGGGGCGTCGATAAGCGAGCTAGCGGGCGAAGCGCGGGAAGGCGCTGCGGCCGGCGTAGACGGCTACCTCGCCGAGCTGCTGCTCAATGCGCAGGAGCTGGTTGTACTTGGCCACGCGCTCGGAGCGGGCGGGGGCGCCGGTCTTGATCTGGCCGCAGCCAAGAGCGACGGCGAGGTCCGCGATGGTGGTGTCCTCGGTCTCGCCGGAACGGTGCGACATCATCGTGCGGTAGCCGTTGCGGTGCGCGAGGTCGACCGCATCGAAGGTCTCGGTGAGGGTACCGATCTGGTTGACCTTGACCAGCAGCGCGTTGGCGGCCTTCTTCTCAATCCCCTGCGCCAGGCGCTTCGGGTTGGTGACGAAGAAGTCGTCGCCGACGATCTGCACCTTGTCGCCGATCTGGCGGGTCAGCTCGACGTAGCCGTCCCAGTCATCCTCGTCCAGCGGGTCCTCGATGGAGACGATCGGGTACTGCTCCACCAGCTCGGCGTAGACCTTGATCATCTCAGCCGAGGAGTGCTGGCCGCCCTCGAAGTTGTACACGCCGTCCTCGTGGAACTCCGACGACGCGACATCGAGCGCGAGCGCGACGTCCTCGCCGAGGGTGTAGCCGGCCTTCTCCACGGCCTCGACGATGAGGTCGAGTGCGGCCTTGGTGGAATCGACGGACGGCGCGAAGCCGCCCTCGTCGCCAAGACCGGTGGACAGGCCCTTGGCCTTGAGCACCGACTTCAGCGCGTGGTAGACCTCCGCACCCATGCGCAGGGCCTCCTCGAAGGACTCCGCGCCGATCGGGGCGATCATGAACTCCTGGACGTCCACACCGGAGTCGGCGTGCGCGCCGCCGTTGAGGATGTTCATCATCGGCACGGGCAGGACGTGCGCGTTCGGGCCGCCGATGTAGCGGTACAGCGGCAGGCCAGCCGACTCAGCGGCCGCCTTAGCGACGGCCATAGAAACGCCCAGGATGGCATTCGCGCCCAGACGCGACTTGCTCTCGGTGCCGTCGAGCTCGATCATAGTCTGGTCGATGAGGCGCTGGTCATCGGCCTCGATGCCGGCGATCGCGTCGGCGATCTCCTCGTTGACGTTGTCCACGGCCTTGCGCACGCCCTTGCCGGAGTAGCGCTCGTCCTCGTCGCGCAGCTCGTGCGCCTCGTGCACGCCGGTCGACGCGCCGGAGGGCACGCCGGCGACGCCGTGGGCGCCGTCATCGAGGAAAACCTCCGCCTCGACGGTCGGGTTTCCGCGGGAATCCATGATCTCTCGTGCGAATGCGTGAATGATGTCAGCCACTTCTGCTCCTTTGTTTGTAAGCACTTTCGCTTCAATTGTTCCAGAGTTTGGGCGCTTCGTGGCGGGCGTGCGGCGCTTTAACGGTGCGCGGGCTGGTTCAACGCGTAATTCGCTGCGGCATCGCGGACTTTTAACACGTAATCATTGGATTGGTTGTAGGCGAAGATCGCGTCGCGCCACCCTTCCGGGGTAGACAGGTCGCGGCCGTCGGCGCACAGGAGGTTCGCTGAGGCGAGCGCGGCATCGTCGATCTGCTGCGGGTCCGTGGCGCCGTCGCCGTTGGCGTCGCGCCCGTAGATCTTCCACGAGCCGGGGAGGAACTGCATCGGGCCGACCGCGCGGTCGTGGGTGGTGTCGTTGTCGTACTCCCCGCCGTCGCTGTCGCGGATCTCGGCGAAATTCCCGGAACCGTCCAGCGCCGGGCCGATGATCGCGGGCTCCGCGACGCCGTCCTCGTTGAGGCGCCCGGCGTTGAACGCGTGGCCGGTGTAGGTGCCGTGGCGGGTTTCCACCCAGCCGATGCCGGCGAGCGTGTTCCAGCTCAAGTTACAGTTCGGCCAGGCCTCCTGGGCGATCAGCGCGGCGTTGCCGTACGCGCGCGCCGCCTGCGGGTCGATGGCCGTCTGCGCGGAAATCGGGCCCGCCCACTCGGCGAGGTTGTCGGAGGTCCGGCCCGGCGCGTGGACATCGATCTGCGGCGGCGCCTGCGCGGCTGCCGGGGGAACGTCGGCGGGCACGGGCTCGCGAGCCTGGGTGGGGCTGATGTCGGTGAAGATCGAGAAAATCCAGCCCGTCAGCGCGATGATGAGGACGATGGCGGTGACAACCATGACGATCCCCGCGCACCCGCACCCGGCGGCAATTTTGCCGGAGCGGTTGCGGTCCGGCACGTGCCGGGGCGGGCGGTAAGTCATGTCGGCCCATCCTACCGGGTGGGACGCGGGCGCCCTCGACGGGGACTTTTCGGTAACAATCTTCACTTTGTTCACATGCGTAACACTGGTTACGGGTATGGTGCTTAGCTGTCCCCCATTTTGTTATTGCAAAGGAAACTTCTTATGCGCCGTCTTTCTGCTGTCCTCGCTGCAGGCCTCGTCTCTACCGCCGCTTTGTCCACACCGGCTTTCGCCCAGACCAACGTCCTTGAGATTGCCAAGGTAGTCAACGGCGGCATCGCCACCGCCGACTGCGGCACCGTGTCCACCGGGCTGAAGGCCACCGGCCTCGTCGGCGCCGAGACCACCCGCGGCGAGCTCGTTGCCAGCCTGAACAAGGCCGTGGGCCAGGACTCCGCCCTGCGCCTCGTCGCAGCCCCGACCATCAACACCATCGGCGACCGCGCACTCGAGTGCGGCGTGGTCAAGCCGGACCCGGTCACCCCGCTGAACCAGGCCATCACCTTCGCATCCCAGCTGTCCTCGCAGGCCGGTCTGCCGGAGCTGCGCAACCTGCTGCCCGCTCTCTAAGCGCCGCCCCGGAAGACCTCAGCGCGATTTGCGCCTTATTTAGGCACTGATTTCGCGCTGAGGTCTTCCTTTTCCTTTTCTCGAGCTTTCCCCTCGGCCCAGAGGCGATCCTGCTCCTCGAGCGCGACGAGGCCGGTGGATCCGTCGAACAGGTAGGGCGCGCGGGAGCGCATCTTGTCCACGAACGCCTGGGCGACGTCCGCGAAATCGAAGTCCGAGGCGATTTCGGAGTGGAAGAGCACCTGCAGGAGGACGTCGCTAAGCTCTTTGCGCAGCTCGTGCGTGTCGCCCCCGCGCACGGCATCGGCGAACTCGCGCGCCTCCTCCGCCAGGTACGGCAACAGGCTCTCGTGCGTCATCGCGCGCTCCCACTCGCCGCGGCGCCGGGCGACGCTCATGGTCTGGGTGGCTGCGAGGACCGGGTCGCGGCGGCTCGGGACCTCGATGAGCTCCTCACCGGCGGCGATGCGATTTCGCACCAGGGGGTCGGTGGGATCCGTCGTGAGCAGCCAATTTCCGGTGTCGTCGGTGCTGTCGAGGGCCCAGCGGACAGAGACGGGGACCTCGCTGGTGAACTCGACGCGGCCACGGATCCGGATGTTCAAGGGGATCATGTCGGGCCAGCGGGGGTCGAGAACCAGGACAGTCATGGTGCCCCATCATATTGCCGCGATTCAATCTGCCACAATGGAGCGCATGACTTCCGTGAATGATCAACTGTCCCAGGTCGCCCCGACCGCCGAGGACGTCCTGAACGACACTTCCTCGTTCTCCCCGCGCCGCTGGAAGACAGGCTGGCCGCACCACCTCGGCCACGTGCCCCCGTACAAGGACGACGCGTTCGCGTCGCTGACCAGGCGCGACGTGTTCTCCTTCGCGGAGGACGTGCACGCCTCCGGGTTCGCCAAGGACGCGTTGATCGACTTCATCGGCGCCGCTTTCGCTTTCGCCGCCGGCAAGTCGCCGCAGACCCAGCTGAAGCTGCAGCAGTTCCTGCGCAACAAGGGCCAGGCCGCGTCGCTTCTGCGCTCGCTGCGCTCCCTTGAGGGTTTGACGCCGGCGGAACAGTACGAGGCCGTGAGCGCCACCGGGCTGCCGGGGCGCTTCGCGTCGGTGCTGGTGTACTTCCTGGCCGGGCCGCAGACAGGCGAGTCTGACGCGCCCGTTGTGCTGGCTGAGAAGGTCGCATCGGAGCTTCGCGTGTCGACCGAGGACTACGGGGCGTACCTCGCTGCGGTGACGGCCGCGCGCGACGAGTGGGACGCCTCCGCCGGGCTCGATGCCGTGGAGTACGCGCTGGGGCGCTCGGTCTAACTTGGGCTTCTAGCTCCCGGGGCGAAAGGCGCGGTTGTTCAGCTCTCGGCGCGCCGTCTCTAACGCAAGCAGGTCGGAGAACAGCGCGTTGTAGGCCTGCTCGTCATCGGACGGGCGCATGCGCTGCAATTGCGCCTTGAGCTGGGCGATCTGGTCGCCCACCCGGGTCTCCTGCAGGCGGGAAAGCACTGAGTCGGCGTACGTGGTGATGTCGTCGGCGTGGATCTCCTCCACCGCCAGCTCCGAGACAAAGTTGCGGCCAGCGAGGTCGCGCATCTCCCCCGCTACCGCGCTGAGCCAGCCCGCGCCGCTGCGGGCGGAAGCTGCGCCGCCGGCGGTGGTGATGGCGTCGCGGACCTGGCGGTAGGCGTCGTTGTTGAAGGCGTCCGGGTTGATGCCGTCGAAATAGTCGCCAGCGCAGTCCGGGTACTGCAGCGCAAGCTTCAGGGCTTCGCGCTGCGGCCAGAGCAGCGGCTCGTTCGCGGCAGGCGCCCTGAGCAGGGGCGCGTCGGTGCTCTGGGGCGTCTCGGACGCTTGGCTGCGGAAGGTGCGCTTCTCCTTCTTCGGCTTCTTCATCTCCGCGCGGACCTGCTGGATCACCTCATCCGGGTTCGGCCACCCGACCCAGCCGGCCAGGCGGCGCGCGTACTCGGTCTGCAGGACAGGGTCAGAGATGTCGGCGACAACGGGGACTGTGCGCTTTAAGGCTTGAAGACGCCCCTCCGCTGTGTCGAGGGAAAACGCCTGCAGGAGGGACTCGAGGACGAACTCGTACATGGGCACGCGGCTGGCCACGAGGTCGCGGACGGCGGAATCACCCTTGGCCAGGCGGAGATCGCAGGGGTCCATGCCCTCCGGCGCGACGGCGACGAAGCTCTGGCCGGTGAACGCCTGGTCGCCCTCGAACGCGCGCATCGCCGCCTTCTGGCCGGCCTCATCACCGTCGAAGGTGTAGATCAGCTCGCCGCGGAAGTAATTGTCGTCCAGCATGAGGCGGCGGATGATCGCCATGTGGTCCTTGCCGAAGGCCGTGCCGCAGGACGCGACGGCGGTCTTGACACCGGCCGCGTGCATGGCCATGACATCGGTGTATCCCTCCACCACCACCGTCTGGTGGCCTTCGGCGATGTGTTTCTTCGCCAGATCCAGGCCGAAGAGCACCTTGGACTTGTGGTAGAGCATCGTGTCCTGGGTGTTCATGTACTTGCCCATCGGGTCATCGTCGAAAAGCTTGCGCGCGCCGAAACCGATGACGTTGCCCGCGACGTCCTTAATCGGCCAGAGCAGGCGGCGGCGGAATTTGTCGATGGGCCCGCGACGTCCCATCGTCGATAAGCCCGCATCCTGCAGCTCTTGCACGTCGAAGCCCTTGCGCAGGAGGTGCTTGGTCAGGGTGTCCCAGCCGTCGGGGGCGTAACCGCACTCGAAATGGTTGACCGTGTCCCGGTCGAAACCGCGGTCGCGGAAAAAGTCCCGGCCTATCTGGGCCTCCGGCGTCTCCAGCTGCTGGCGGTAGAACTCGTGCGCCGCCTTGTTCGCGGCCAGCAGGCGCGCGCGGGTGCCGGGCTTGACGTCGCGCGCGCCCGTGGAACCGCCCTGGTAGTTGATGTGGTAGCCGATCTGCTCCGCCACAGCCTCGACAGCCTCCGGGAACGTCAGCTGCTCCATTTCCATGAGGAAAGAGAAGACGTCGCCGCCCTTGCCGGTGGAAAAGCAGTGGTAGTAACCGCGCGCCGGCCGGACGTGGAAGGACGGGGTCTTCTCATCCTTGAATGGGCTTAGGCCCTTGAGGGAATCGTGCCCGGCGGGCTTGAGCTGGACGTACTCGCCCACGATGTCCTCGATGGGCGCGCGCTCGCGGATCGCCTGGATGTCACTATCCGGAATCCTGCCCTTAGCCATGGCGCTCATCATAACCGCGCATGCGACATGTGGGACAATGCTGCTCATGTCTGACAAGTCGGGTCTGAACAACCGCTACCTCGGAGTGCTGCTCATCGGGCTCGTCGGGGCGTCGCTGGGCATGTTCGGGTTGCGAAATGCCGCCGAGGGCGGGCCGTCCGGGGTGCCTTTCTGCGCGCCGTCCGAGGTGCCGGCGCAGGCCTTCGAGACGATCGATCTGGTGGAGCAGGACGGGCCCTATCTGCACCCGGAGTCCGACGACAAGCGCTTCGGCAACTACGAGGGGGTCCTGCCCGACGAGGAGCTGGGGTACTACCGCGAATACACGGTGGAAACGCCCGGGCTGGGCCACCGCGGCGAGCGGCGCATTGTCACAGGTGGGGGTTCCGACGGTGAGGTCGATGAATGGTACTACACCGGGGACCACTACGAAAGCTTCTGCGAGGTGCCAGGGGTGTAGGTTGTGGAAAAACCGGGGTTTATGCACAGGGTGCTGGTCGGTTCGTTCATTGAGTGACGCAGGTGTGCGACTCTCAGCGCGTGTTTGATCAATTGATAGATGCTCGGAGGGTTGGAGCGGCCGATGCGCAGATGCGGGCGGCGCTGGCGGGCAGCAGCTTCATCCAGTTGTCGGCGTACCACTATTACCCTGCCCCCGCCTTTGCCGCTTTACGCTGGTACGAGCAACGCCGGTTGAGGGCGCTCGCTGCGGGAAAGTGCGCGCACCGAGCGGTATTGGCAGGCCGGTCGGCCGCGAGGTTGCTCGGGATGTGGACCATGAACTTCGGGGATTTCGAGCCCGTAGAGCTGATTCTGCCGTCAGGGAACGTGCCGGGACGCTCCCGAACTCCCACAGGAGTGCGATATCGGCGGTCCGTCCTGCGCCCCGATGAGGTCGTGCGGTTACACGGGGTCAGGTGTACGTCGTTAATCAGGACCTGCTTCGATATCGCCGCCCGGCACGGGTTCCGCGAGGGGCTGGTGGCGGCGGACTGGTTGCTATCGCACGGTGGGGTCACGCGTGCGGAGCTAGAGGGTGAGTTCGCTGTGACCGGGCGCTTCAAAGGCAAAGGCACCGTGCGGAAAGTGTTGAAATACGCCACCGGTTTGTCTGAATCCGCCTTCGAAAGCTGGTTCCGGGCTCTGCTCATTGAGCTCGGGTGGCCATTCGAGTTTCAGCCCTCTGTGGCCTGGTACCGCCCGGATTTTCTGATTCACGGTTTTGTTGCCGTGGAAATCGACGGCAACTCCAAGTACGAGGGCATGACTGAGGAGCAGCTACTGCGGGAGAAGAGGAGGCAGGACACACTCACCAACATGGGTCTTGTGTTCGCCCGCTTTGCGCCGATGGAGATAATCCGGGACGAGGAGCGCGTGCTGCGGACCATTCAGCTGCTGGTGGAGAACCGCGGCCGGCCGCAGCTGTCTGGCCAGAGTCCAAATGCCTGATTTTACCGGCCCGAGTTTAAATGCCTAATTTTATATGTCTACTTTAGGCACGTGATGGGCCGTTTTGGGCTCCGGAGCTCGTAGGAAGGGGCGTTCCCGTCTAAATTAGGCATCTGAAAATAGACATTTGCATAATGGGGGCGCTGGCTGGGCCCAAGGTCTGCATAAAGGGGGCGCTGGCTGGGCCCAAGGTCTGCATAAAGGGGGCGCTGGCTGGGCCCAAGTTCTGCATAAAGGGGGCGCTGGCTGGGCCCAAGGTCTGCATAAAGGGGGCGCTGGCCGGGCCCAAAGTGCAGAACGCTAGCCCATGAAGCCGTCGAGGCTGGCGGAGCGCTTCGCCAGGCGCTCCAGGCGCGATTCGGTGAGCGACGCGATCTGGTCGATGATCACGCGCTCGCGCTCCTGCTCAGACGACGCGGTGAGCCACCACTGCTGGAACATCGTGTCCAGGGTGCCGGGAGCGCCATGGGAAAGGTAGTCGTAAACGCGGTAGATGCGGTCGCGTTGGCGGTCCTGGCGCTTCAGGTGCGTGGGCATGTCCATGACGTAGAGCACGGCCACCGTCTTCAAGAGGCGGACCTCGGCCTCGGCCTCGGCGGGAATGATGAGGCGCCCGTGTTGGCGGCCGAGCGCGCCCGCCGGGTTTGAGTCCGAACGCAGGGCCTCCGGCTGGTTCCCCTCAAAAGCAAGAGTGGCGCTGGTGACGGCGCCGACGTAGCGCCCCACCAGCTCCGAGGTGAGCTGCTTGAGGCCGGCCCAGGAAGACAAGGTGTAGTTGAAGTCCGCCGCGGCGTTGATGGCGGGAAGGGCGCGGAGGCGATCGGCGGCGTCGATAAGCTCGTCGGCGGTACCGCCGAACGCGGCCGCGCCCTTGTCGACGAGCGCGGCGAGCTCCACGAAATCCCACAGGACCTGCAGCGACACGCGCCCGGAAACGATGCCGTCCTCCACGTCGTGCACCGAGTAGGCGATGTCGTCGGAGGTGTCCATCACCTGCGCCTCGATCGGCGGGGCCTCGTCGGCGTGGCCCTCGCGGAGCCAGTCCAGGATGTGCCGGTCCTCGTCGTAGGCTGAGTATTTGCTGTTGACGGTGCCGTCGACAAGCGTGCGGGTCCGGGGGTACTTGCAGGCTGCGTCGAGGGCGGCGCGGGTCAAGTTGAGGCCGAAAGATTCGCCGTCAACCAACACCTTCGGCTCGAGGCGGGTGAGGATGCGAAGGGTCTGCGCGTTGCCCTCGAAACCGCCGGCGCCGGCCGCCAGCTCGTTGAGCGCGACCTCGCCGTTGTGGCCGTAGGGCGGGTGGCCGATGTCGTGGGTCAGGCCCGCCATGTCGCAGAGGTCCGGGTTGAGACCCAGGCCCTCGCCGATGCCGCGCGAGATCTGCGCGACTTCGAGGGAGTGCGTCAGGCGGGTACGGGGCGTATCGCCGTCGCGGGGGCCGACGACCTGGGTCTTGTCTGCGAGGCGACGCAGCGCGGCGGAGTGCAGGACGCGGGCGCGGTCGCGGGAGAAGGCGCCGCGGTCGTCGGACGTCTGCGCCAGCTGGGAGCCCTTGGGGCCCTCGGGCGCGCGGCGTGCAACGTCGGCATCGCTATAGGGGTACACAGCGACTACCCTAGTACGCATGAAACCGCGCTACCTCCGCATCCTCCTCGCCGCCCCGCTCCTCGCCGCCGGTGTGGGCACCGCAGCCGCCCCCGCCGCGCTCGCGCTGACTACGTCTGTCGAGGCGCAGGCCACCGCGCTGAAGCCCGGCAAGCTTACCGACGTCGTCACCGACGAAGCCGGGGTCCTCTCCCCCGGCGAGGTGAGCCAGATCGAATCGGCGGCCCAGCAGGTCGCGGCCGAGAAGCAGAAGGCCGTGCGCGTGGTCTACCTGGACTCTTTTGGCTCCATGTCGGCCGAGCAGTGGGCGCAGGCGGCGGTTGACGCCAGCGGATCCAACGTCGCGGTGATCGCGATCTCGCCCACCGAGCGCACCTTCGCCGTGGACGCCGGTGACATGTGGACCCAGCGCGAGGTCGATGCGATGTACAACGCGGCCTACTCGCGGTTGACGCAGAACGACTGGTCGGGGGCCGCGCTTGCTGCCGTGGATGCCGCAGCTAAGGGCGGCTCCTCCGGCGCGGGCGGTACGGGCGGCGGCAGCGGCTCGAGTGACGCCGAGGGCATCGGCTGGGTCGCTGGCGGGCTGGGTGTGGCGGCGCTCGCGGGCGGCGGGATCTGGGCGGCGTCGCGGCGCAACACGAAGAAGACGAAGGAGCAGCAGGTCGCAGATGCGCGCGAGCTCAACCCGGGTGACACCGATTCGCTGGGTCGCCTGCCCACGCCGACGCTGGAAGAGCTCGCGCGCGACGCCCTCGTCCACGCCGACGAGTCCATCCGCCAGGGCAAGGAAGAGCTCGAGCTGGCCACCGCCGAGTTCGGCCCCGACCGCGTGCGCCCCTTCACCTCCGCGATGAACACCGCGAGCACGACCCTGCAGCGCGCGTTTTCCACCCACCAGAAGCTTTACGACGCCATCCCGGAAACCGAGCCGGAAAAGCGCGCCATGCTCATCGACATCATCTCGTCGTCCGGCAAGGCCAATGAGGCGCTGCAGGCGAAGTCGGCAGAGTTCAACGAGATGCGTGGCACGCTCATGCGCGCCGACGAAGAGATTGACAAGATCATGCAGCGCACCATCGACCTGCGGGCACGGCTCGAGCCGGCGCAACGCACGCTCGAGGACCTGCACGCGCGCTACTCCGGTGAGATGCTACAGTCCATAGCCCCGAACGTGGGCGTGGCCACCGACTCCCTCGACGAGGCGGAGAAACTGCTGGGCGAGGCCCGCACCGTGGCCGCGCAGCCGGCCGGCCGCCAGGGCGCGCTGATTGACCTGCTGGCATCCGCCTCCCACGCCATCGAAATTTCCGACACCAACCTCTCCGCCATCGAGCACGCCGACGGCAACATCCGAGACGCGAAGGCGAACCTGCCGTCGTTGATCAAGGAGATCGAGGACGAGCTGCGTGAGATCGAGAACCTCAAGGGCGCGCGCCAGCAGGGGGCGCAGATCGACGTCCCGGCACTGGACGCAATCTCCGCCGAGGCGCGCCAGGCGTTGGCGTCGATGGGCAAGCGTGCCGAGACGGACCCCCTCGCGCTCTACACCGACCTAACCGACCTGGATACGCGTATCGACGAGCAGATAGACCGCGCCCGCGGCGCCGCCTCCGACCAGAACCGCCAGCTGACCGTGTTGAAGCAGCAGCTGCAGGTGGCCGTGGCGCAAATCCAGACCGCGGAAGACCTGATCAACTCGCGCGGGCGCATCATCAGCTCCCACGCCCGCACCCTGCTCGCGGAGGCGAAGCGCCAGTACGCCGAGTCGCGTAACCGGGCTACCTCGGACACCCGCGGCGCGATCGACTTCGCGCGCACCGCGACCGAGACCGCGCGCCGCGCCGCCAGTGCCGCCAATGACGACATTCAGCGCTACCAGCAGCGGATGAACCAGCAGATGGCAGGCAGCATCGGCGGCAACATGGCCGATGCCATTATCTGGGGTTCCATCCTGTCCGGCGGGCTCGGCGGCGGGGGCGGTTTCGGCGGCGGCGGATTTGGCGGCGGCGGTGGAGGGTTCTCCGGTGGCGGGCCGATCGGCCGCGGAGGAATGTTCTAGTACACGGTGCGGCGCGCGGGCGCGTCGACAAACGTCAGCGCCCACGACATAAACACCAGGTCCAGCATCACCTCGGGGGCGAGGCCCGGTACCGGATCGACCTCGAGGTCCCCGCTCGCCAAACCGCGCGTGCGGGCGATCACGCGCCCGTCGGCGTCGAGGATTTCGCGGCGCTTCCCGCTCGTGCGGTGCAGGGCATAGGCGCGGCCGCCGCAGTCCGCGCGGTAGCGCGACACCGTCAGCCCAGCCTTGTGCAGGCGGTAGGCCGCGCCATCCGGAGCCACGGCGCGGATGTCGGCTGGGGAGCTCGTGTTCAGGCGCAGCGTCGACGAGCCGCACTGCAGCTCATTGGGGGTGGCTTCGGCGACGTTGGAGGGGCCGTCGATAAGCGAGCTGCCCTGCCAGATCATTGGATGAAAAAGACCGCGACGACGAAGATGGACAGGAAGATGAGGAACGCGATCAGCGCGGTCGAATTGAGCATCTTCTTCGTCTCCAGGACCTCGCGGGAGACCCACGCCAGGGCGGCGACATCTGTGGCAGGCAGCTGGGTGTCCCCCTCGAACTCGAGGATCGCGCGGCGCACGCCGTTGTGGTCCTGGGTGAACTGCGCCACCTTGTCCCCGTGAGCATCGTCGATGATCCAGTTCTTCGATGCCTCGTTGACCAGCGCGTAGCGGCGCCCCTCGACCTCCACGGCGATTGTCTTGTCCCGCTTGAGGCTGCCCAAAGCGCGCACGATCTCCTGGTCCTGCCGCGTGGCCACGGCCCCAGACTCCGGCGAGGCCACGAGCTCCCACTCCTCGCCCCCAACCTGCGCGCGCTCGTGCGTGAACACGCCGAGAACCTCGGGCCCGTCCTCGGCCAGAAGCTTCAGGTTTTCCTTGTCGCTGCGGTCCCAGCTGACGTAATGCACGTGCCCGCTCCCTTACGCGCCGATGAGGCGGGCGGCCAGGTAGGACTCGAGCTCGTCGATGCTCACGCGCTCCTGCTCCATCGTGTCGCGCTCGCGCACCGTTACGGCGTTGTCCTCCAACGAATCGAAGTCGAAGGTGACACAGAACGGGGTTCCGATCTCGTCCTGGCGGCGGTAGCGGCGGCCGATCGCACCGGAGGTGTCGTAATCGACGTTCCAGTGCTGGCGGAGGCGGTCCGCGAGTTCCTCCGCCGGCCCGGAGAGCTCCGGTTTCTTCGACAGCGGCAGCACCGCGACCTTAACCGGGGCCAGGCGGCGGTCCAGCTTGAGCACGACGCGGGTGTCCACGCCGCCCTTGGAGTTCGGGGCCTCGTCCTCGTGGTAGGCGTCGATGAGGAAGGCCATCATCGCGCGGCCCAGGCCGGCGGCCGGCTCGATGCAGAAGGGGATCCAGCGCTCGCCCGAGTCCTGCTCAAAGTAGCTCAGGTCCTCGCCGGAGGCCTCGGCGTGGGTTTTCAGGTCGTAGTCCGTGCGGTTGGCCACGCCCTCGAGCTCGCCCCACTTGGAACCGGCGAAGTTGAAGGCGTACTCCACGTCCACCGTGCGCTTGGAGTAGTGGGACAGCTTCTCCTTGGGGTGCTCGTACAGGCGCAGGTTCTCCGGGTCAATGCCCAGGTCGATGTACCACTGCAGGCGGTTGTCAATCCAGTACTGGTGCCACTGCTCGTCCTCGCCCGGCTTGACAAAGAACTCCATCTCCATCTGCTCGAATTCGCGCGTGCGGAAGATGAAGTTGCCGGGAGTGATCTCGTTGCGGAAAGACTTGCCCATGTTGGCGATGCCGAAGGGCGGCTTCATGCGCGCGGACGTCATAACATTCTTGAAGTTGACGAAGATTCCCTGGGCGGTTTCCGGGCGCAAGTAGTGCAGGCCTTCCTCGTCGTCGACCGGGCCGAGGTAGGTCTTCATCAGGCCGGAGAACGCACGCGGCTCAGTCCAGTTGCCGGGCTGGCCGGTCTCCGGGTCGTTGATGTCTGCCAGCCCGTTGGCCGGCGGGTGGCCGTGCTTTTCCTCGTACGCCTCCAGCAGGTGGTCGGCGCGGTAGCGCTTGTGGGTGTGCAGGGATTCCACCAGCGGGTCGGTGAAGACCTCGACGTGGCCTGAAGCCACCCACACCTGGCGCGGGAGGATGATAGAGGTATCCACGCCCACGGTGTCCTTGCGGGACTGAACCATGTGGCGCCACCACTGGCGCTTGAGGTTCTCCTTCAGCTCCACACCGAGCGGGCCGTAGTCCCACGCGGAGCGCGTACCGCCGTAAATCTCACCCGCCGGGTACACCAGACCGCGGCGTTTGCAGAGATTAACGACGGTATCAATGTTGCTGGAGGCCATGGACAACTCCTATAAATTCAGACGGCGGCAAAACTAGTTGCCCAGTGTAGCGGGTGGCTGCACCCCCCGGAGACGGTGGTCACTATAGGGTGGGTATGAGGCCGTTTTCAACTTCCGCGGACACGCGTCTAGTATATTCGGGAACATCATTGTCAAGAGGCATCCACGGGTATGCTAACGGCCAGAAAGGGGGTTAAGGCCATGGGAAACATGGAAGGATCGCCGCCTCCCGACCTCGAGCGCACCGCCGAGCTCGTCAGCGCCCTGGACTCCCCCCTGCGCCTGCAGATACTCCTGCTGCTCAACGACAGCCCCCACGTGGTGCACCAGATCGTGGGCAAGCTGGGCGAGTCCCAACCGCTGGTCAGCCAGCATTTGCGGGTGCTGAAGAAGTCCCGTCTCGTGGGCGCAACGCGCTTCGGGCGCGAGGTGGTCTACGAACTGGCGGAACCCGGCATCATCGACGTCATCTACGAGCTGGCCGACCTGGCCACACTCGAAGAAGCGCGCGACGAAGTCGCCGCGCGGCGCCGCGGCCGCACCGAACTGCGCTCCGGCTCCGGCGCGGCCGCCATCGTCGACCCGCCCAGCGACGTCCGCCCAGCCCGCGACCCCGGATTGCTGCCGCACACACCCGACCCCACGCACGATTAGGGTAGATGCATGGTCACCCCCCCATCTGCAGCCTCGTCCGCTTCCCCGCCGCGCCGCCGCACCCCTGCACCGAAGCTCGGCGTGCGCAACACCTGGCAGCGCACCGCAGTAGTGGAGGCGCTGCGGGACATGGACAAGTTCGTCTCGGCGCGCCAGATCCACGAGGCCCTCGAGCACCGCGGGGATAAAGTCGGCCTGACCACGGTGTACCGCACCCTGCAGTCGCTGGCCGAGGTCGAGGCCGTCGACGTTTTGCAGAACAAGGAAGGCGAATCCCTCTACCGCCACTGCCTCAGCGAGCACCACCACCACCACCTCGTGTGCGCGGAGTGCGGCCGCAGCGAGGAAATCGAGGGCGGACCCGTGGAAAAGTGGGCCCAGCTGGTGGCGCAGCGCTACGGTTACGAGCTCGTGGGCCACGACGCCGAGGTGTTCGGAGTGTGCCGCGCCTGCCAGGCCGCGCGGAAAAAGTAGCGCTTAGGCGTTGTGCTCGATCGCCCCGCCGAACCGGCGGTCGCGCTTGGCGTACTCCAGCACCGCGTCGAACAGGTCCTGCTGGGTGAAGTCCGGCCAGAGCTTCTCCTGGTAGACCATCTCCGCGTAGGCCGACTGCCACAGCAGGAAGTTCGAGGTGCGCTGCTCCCCCGAAGGGCGCAGGAACAGGTCCACGTCGGGCATGTCCGGCTGGTAGAGCCACTGCGAGAGCGTCTCCTCGGTGATGTCGCCGGGCCGAACCTGGCCGTTGGATGCGGCGTCGATAAGCGTGCGCACGCCGTCGACGATCTCCGCCCGCCCGCCGTAGTTGACGCACATGACCAGGGTGAGGCCGGTGTTGTGGCGAGTGAGCTCCTCGGCGGCCTCGAGCTCGCGGATTACGCTGCGCCACAGGCGCGGGCGGCGGCCGGCCCAGCGGATGCGGACGTTCTTCGCGTGGAGCTCGTTACGACGGTTGCGCAGCACGTCGCGGGAGAAACCCATCAGGAAGCGCACCTCGTCGGCGCTGCGGCGCCAGTTCTCCGTGGAAAACGCGTAGGCGGAGAGCCACTCGACGCCGCCGAGCTCAATGCAGGCGTCGACGCAGTCCATCAGCACCGCCTCGCCGCGCTTGTGGCCCTCGGTGCGCTTCAGACCGCGCTGCTGCGCCCACCTGCCGTTGCCGTCCATCACGACGGCGATGTGGCGGGGAATGAACTCTGGCGCGATGTCGGGTCTGGGGTGGGGGCTCGTCATGGCTTAATTATGCCTGCTCCATGATTCTCAAACTCTTCACGGCCGACTCCAGGTGCCACTGCAGGTGCGCTGTGGTCAGGCGGTGCACCTGCTCCACCGTGTCGGTCTGCGCCGGGCGGCCGTTCTGGATCAGCCACATCACGTGCAGCGTCTCCGGGTCCACGTCCGCGGAACCAGGCGGGCGGCAGCTGTTGCACACGGCCCCGCCCGCGGGCGCATTGAACGCCTTGTGCGGGCCCGGGGCCTGGCAGTTGGCGCAATCGAACAGGCTCAGGCCCCAACCGGCGCGCTCGGTGGCGCGGAGGATGAAGGCGTCGAGCACCAGCGTCGGGTGCTGGTCGGCGCGTTGGAGGTTGTCCAGGGCGGTGCGGGTGGCGTCGAAAAGCTCGCTGCCCTCGTCTGCGTTGGAGTAGCTCAGCTTCTCGGCGGTTTCCAGGATCGCGCAGCCGGCGGCGTAGCGGTCGAAGTCCTCGATGATGCGGCCGGCGAAGTACGCGACCGTGTCGGCGGCGGTGATGGTGGCGAGGTTGCGGCCGGGGTAGAGCTGGACGTCGATGTCCACGAACGGCTGGATGCGCGAGCCGAAACGCGAGCGGGATTTGCGAACTCCCTTGGCCACACTGCGCACCAAACCGTGGTTTTTGGTCAGCAGCACCACCACGCGGTCAGCCTCACCGAAGTCGTAGGTGCGCACGACGAACGCGCGGTCGCGGTAGCTCTGCCTCGAGGCCACCTTAGAACCCGAGGCGTCCCAGCGACTTCGGGTCCTGCTGCCAGTTCTTCAGCACCTTGATGCGCAGGTCCAGGAACACGTTCTGGCCCAGCAGCTCGATGATCTGCTTGCGCGCGCGGTGCACAATTCCGGACAGCCGCCGCCCGCCCGGGCCCTCGATGATCTTCTTCTGCCCCGGGCGCTCCAGGAACATCACCGCGTAGATCTTCAGCTTGTCCGGGTTATCCGGGTCCGGGAGCATCTCGTCGATCTGCACCGCCACCGAGTGCGGCAGCTCCTCGCGCAGGCCCTGCAGCGCCTCCTCACGGATGAGCTCGGAGATCCGGGTCTCGGTGTCCTCGTCCGTGACGTGGCCCTCGGGGTAGAACTGCGGGCCCTCGGGGAGGTTGTTAACCAGGATGTCGAGCAGGACGTCGAGCTGCACGCCGCTGGTCGCGGAGACCGGGACGACCTCCGCGTCCGGGCCGAGAAGCTCGTGGAGCTCAATGAGGCGCTCGCCGACGGTGTCTTTGCTTGTCTTGTCCAGCTTGGTGACGATGCCGACGATCGGCGCGTCCGGCTTCGTCTCGCGGATCTGCTCCAGGATGAAGCGGTCGCCCGGGCCGATCTTCTCGTCTGCGGGCACGGTGAAGCCGATGACGTCGACGTCGGCGAACGTGTCCCGGACAACGTCGTTCAGCCTCTCGCCCAGCAGCGTGCGCGGGCGGTGGACACCGGGCGTGTCAACGACGATGACCTGCGCGTCCTCGCGGTTGATGATGCCGCGGATCGGGTGGCGCGTCGTCTCCGGCTGGTCCGCCATGATGGCGATCTTCTCCCCCACCAGCGCGTTCGTCAGGGTCGACTTACCCGTGTTCGGGCGGCCGACGAAGCTGACGAAGCCGGAGCGGAAGCCATCAGGCGTGTTTTGTTCCATGGTGGCCCATCTTAGCCACGGGGGTCGCGATGCACACTATGGTGACACTTTCGCTTTTGCGTTCGAGAGTGAGGGATTTAAAATTGGGGGCACACGCATTCGAAACGAAAGGAGGGGACATGGGCAAGCTCGCCTCGCTTATCGACGTCTACACCGACGCCTTGGAGCAGCTCTGCGCCATCTTCGAAGACCCTTCTTCCGTTTCTTTGAATGACGTTCGCGGGGAGATGGAGCGCTTCGAAAAGGCTTCCTCCAAGAAGGCCTTCCTCGACGCCGCCTTCGCCCACGTGTGCGTCCGGGATAACGCCGGGCGACTCGTCGGCGGCAACTGGGCCAGCGACTATTTAGAGAAGGCGTTGGATATTTCGCGCGCGGAGGCCTTCCGGCGCATTGACCGGGGCAAGGACCTGTTCGATCCCGCCCCTCCCCCTCCTCCACCGCCGGGTGACGCAGATAGCCCTGGCGAAGACAATTCTGGTTTGTTCCCTCCCCGCCCCGGTGCAAAGCAGAAGGCGCGGGAAGACGCCCGGGAGGTCTCCGCAGAGAAGCAGGCCATCATTGACCGCGAACTGCGCCAGTTGACCAAGCACGCCGCCGGCGAGCGCCCCGGGATCTTCGCCCGGGCGATGAAAGAGGCGCTGACGCGCACGCCCGAGGACCTCCGCGGCGTAGTGCGCCGCATGGTCGACCGCGCCAACCGCAAGCACCGGCCAGTGAGTGACCCGAACGCGGGTTTTGACAAGCGCAACGTTTTCTTCTCCCCGAGGAAATCCGACGGCACCCGCACCATGAGCGTCTTGCTGACCGACGCCCATTACGCCCTAGTCAAAGCGCTGCTCGACCAGAACTCGGGTCCCGGTTCCAACGTGGACACCGAATCCACGGACGATTCCCGTTTGCCGGGCCAGCGGAAGTTCGACCAGCTGTGGAACATCATGATGCAGTACGAGCACGGCCGGCAGGCGAAGAACCGTGGCGCCGCCTCCGTGGTCGTGTCAATCACGCTGGATGACCTCGCCGAGGCCGACTACAACACCACGTTCATGACCAACACCGGCGTGGAGCTGACCTGCTTCGACCTCGTCCGCCTCGGCATGGGCGGGACCGAGGACTTTATTTTGCAGATCGACCGCGCCACCGGGGTACCCCTCTCACTGGGCCGCGTACGCCTCGCCAGCGTGGAACAGCGCATTGTGGCACTCGCCATCCAGGGGGTCTGCGCGTGGACCGGGTGCTCGGTGCCCACCTCCGAGGCCGAGATCCACCACATCATGTCCTACATCCGCGGCGGCCGCACCGACATGCACAACCTCGCCGCCCTGTGCCGGCGACACCACAGGTGGAACAACGACGCACGGGACGGCTCTCACGGAAGATCCCACGTCGACCGCGACCCGGTTACCGGGCGAATCGCGGTGGTCAACCCCGACGGCAGCATCGAGTTCAACGACACCGGCGGGTTCCACGAATCCTCGTGGGCGAAGCTGTTTGCGCGGGGACGGTTGAGCGGGCTCGACGACCCGGGCCAGCCGCCCGACCCGCCGATCTTTCCCGCCGCCTAGCGCCCGCACGCCCGCGTCCCTCCCCTGAGCCGGAAGGAGGGCGGCCGCGGGCTGCGCCGCGTGGGCGAGTGGGCGGGCTGCGCCGCGTGGGCGAGTGGGCGGACTAGAGCGCCTCGACGGTGAACTGCATCCGCGGCTCGGCGTAGGCATCCTGGGCCTCGACGAGGAGCAGTTCGCTTGAGTCGGCCTCGAAGGTGGTGGTCAGCAGGTCGAACACCGACGACGCGGTGCGCGCCAGGGCGTCGGCGGCGTCGCGGGTGCGGATGTAGTGGCCCGTGAAAAGCGCCGCGGCGACGTCGCCCGAGCCGTTGCGCTTGAACGGCAGGCGCGGGGTTGTCACGATCCACTTACCCTTGTCGTCCACCACGATCATTTCGAGGAAGTTCTCCGGGTCCGCCTCGGGGCGCTCAACGGACGTGACCAGCACGGCGCCCGGGCCCATCTCGCGGGCCGCGTCGACGGCGGCGAGGGTTGAGTCGAGGTCGGTGGCGTCCATCTCGGTGAGATAACCCAGCTCGAACTGGTTCGGGGTGATGATGTCGGCGACGGGGACCACGCGGTCGCGCAGCAGCGGCGGGATGGTGTCGGCGACAAAGCACCCCGACTTGACGTTGCCCATCACGGGGTCGCAGGCGTACAGCGCCGCGGGGTTCTGCTCCTTGACGCGGGCGACGGTGTCGATGATCACGCCGGCGATGTCGTCGCCGCCCTGGTAGCCGGACAGGACGGCGTCGACACGCGCCAGCGCACCGCGCTCGTCAATGCCGGAGATGACCGCGGCGACGTCGGCCGCCGGGATCATCGGACCCTTCCACGCGCCGTACCCGGTGTGGTTGGAGTAGTTCACGGTGTAGACCGGCCACACCTCGTGCCCGATGCGCTGCAGCGGGAAGACAGCGGCCGAGTTGCCCACGTGGCCGTAGGCGACGGCCGACTGGATGGAGAGGATGTTCATAACTGTCCATTGTGCACCACCGCACAACGGGAACTAGTCCTGGGCCTGGTACTCGTCGACGACGTCGGGGACGTCGATAAGCACGGAGCGGACCTTGACTCGGCCGCGGCGGTCCCGGCCGCCCTCGGCGGTGAAACGCAGCCCGGAAACCTCGACGGAGGAGCCCGGCAAGGGCACGCGGCCGAGGTCGAAGGACAGCAGGCCGGCGACGGTGTCCACGGAGTCCACAACCTCGTCGTCGAAGCTGAGCTCGTAGCCGATGTCGTCCTCCAAGTGATCCACCAGGTCATCCAGCGGCAAGCGGGCTTGGGCGCGGTAGCACCGCGCGCCGACCGACTCGATGGGCGCCATCTCGGCCTCGTCATACTCGTCGGTGATCTCGCCCACGATCTCCTCGAGCAGGTCCTCCATGGTCAGCAGGCCGGCGACGCCGCCGTACTCGTCGATAAGCATGGCGATGTGCGTGTTCACCTGCTGCATCTCCTGCAACAACACATCCAGCGGCTTCGACTCGGGGATGAACAGCGGCTCGCGCATGACGGCGGCGATGGGCGTCGCGGGGTCGAGCGGGCTGCCGTCCTGGGTGAACATGTCCTTGAGGTAGACCACACCGAGAATATCGTCGGCGTTCTCCCCGATCGCGGGGACGCGGGAGTGGCCGGAGCGCACCATGAGGCGCGTGGCCTGGCCGACCGTCTTCTCGGCCTCGATCCAGATCATCTCGGGGCGCGGCACCATCACCTGCTTGGCGTAGGTGGACGCGAGGTCGAAGATGTTCTGGATCATGCGGTGCTCGGTGGTCTCCACGACACCGCGTTCCTGGGCGATATCGACCATCTCGCGCAGCTCGATTTCCGTGGCGTAGGGCCCCTCGCGGAAGTCGCGGCCCGGGTGGAAGAGGTTACCCACCCAGATCAGCAGCCGCGCGATCGGCCCGAGCACCGTGTGGAAGGCCACGAGCCACTGGGCGGCGCGCAGCGAAATCGAATACGGGTTGCGGCGGCCCGCGGTGCGGGCGAACACGCCGATAATGCCGAACTGCAAAAGCGTCACCGCGAGAACCGCGACGAGGATGGCCCACGAGCCCGAGCCCAGCAGATCCATGGTGAACATCGCGGCGAACACCGCGGCCGTGACATCGAGCACGGTGCGCACCATGACCAGCATGTTCACCTGGTTCGCCCGGGCCTCGATCACCCGCAGCAGCGCGCGGGACCCGGAGACGTCGTCCTTGACCATGTTCTCCACTCGCGCCCGCGAGATGGGCGCAAGCGCCGACTCGACGGAGCCGAGCAGGCCCGACAGCAGCAGGCCGGCGAGCGCCACCAGCGCGTAAGTGACGGTAAATTCACCGAACTCCACTAGCTGTCCTTCATGCGGCGGTCGAGCTCGTCGCGGTCGGCGGCCGAGGGGAACGCCTGGGCGCCGGTGGGCTTGGGCTGGTACTCGACACCGCGGCGGGCGAGGCTGTCGTACCAGTCGGCGAGGATTTCGTTCTGCAGCGAAAACATCTCGCGCTCGTCCTCGGGCGCGACGTGGTCGTAGCCCAGCAGGTGGAGCACCCCGTGCACGGTCAGCAGCGCGAGCTCGTGGCCCAGATCGTGCCCGGCCACCTCCGCTTGGCGACGGTCAAACGCCGGACAGAGGATGATGTCCCCGAGCATCGACGGCCCGGGCTGCGCGGCGTCCGGGCGCCCGCCGCCGGGAGTGAGCTCGTCCATGGGGAAGCTCATCACGTCGGTGGGGCCCTCGAGGTCCATCCAGCGGACGTGGAGGTCGGCCATGGTCGCTTCGTCGACGAGCGTGACGGTCACCTCGGTCTCGGGGTGGACGTCCATGGCTGCCAGGGCGTAGGAGGAGACGTCGATAAGCATCTCCTCGTTGACGTCGCCCTCGCCCGACTCGTTCAAAACCTCGATGCTCACAAGCACTCCTCCTCGCGCTCGGCCTGCTTTTTCTCGTAGCGCGCCGCGTTGGAGGCGTCGTGGCGGTCGTAGGCCTCGACGATGCGGGAGATCAGGTGGTGGCGCACCACGTCCTCGGCACCGAGCTCCTCGATGTAAATGTCGTCGATGCCCTCGAGGATGCGGCGGGCGACGCGCAGGCCGGAGACCGTGCCGCGGGGCAGGTCCACCTGGGACACGTCACCGGTGACCACCATCTTCGAACCGAAACCGAGACGGGTAAGGAACATCTTCATCTGGCTGCCGGTGGTGTTTTGCGCCTCGTCGAGGATGACGAAGGCGTCGTTGAGCGTGCGACCGCGCATGTAGGCGAGCGGGGCGACCTCGATGATTCCGGCGTCAAGGAGCTTGGGAATCATCTCCGGGTCGAGCATGTCGCGCAGCGCGTCGTACAGCGGTCGCAGGTAGGGGTCGATCTTGTCGTTGAGCGTGCCGGGCAGGAAGCCGAGCTTCTCCCCCGCCTCGACGGCCGGGCGGGTGAGGATGATGCGCTTGACGTCCTTGGCCTGCAGCGCCTGGACCGCCTTCGCCACCGCGAGGTAGGTCTTGCCGGAACCGGCGGGGCCGATGCCGAAGGTGATGGTGTTGTCATCGATCGCATCGACGTAGCGGCGCTGGCCCGCGGTCTTGGGGCGGATCACCTTGCCGCGGCGGGCGACGATCTCGGCGCCGAGCATCTCGGCGACGGATTCGGGCGCCTCCGTTTCCATGATCCGGGTGGCGTGCACCACGGTATCGGGGCTGATGGGCACTCCGCGGCGCGCCATGGACTCCAGCTCCTCGAGCACCCGGGTGGCGTGCGCCACGGCCGCCACGGGACCGCGCAGCGTCACCGCGGTGCCGCGGGCGTGGATGTCCGCCCCGAGCTGCTGGTTGAGAACCCGGAGGTTCCCGTCATTGATTCCGAGCACCGCCTGCGCGTAGGCCGAGTCGAGCTCGACCTTGCGCGACACCAGTTCTTCCATAATGTGAAACCCTACCAGCGCCCTACCAGCGCGCAGTGAGAGCGCCGATCGCGCACAGCGCCGCGAACGCCGCCGAGGCGGTGCGCAGAACCTCGGGCCCGAGCCGCACCGCCTGGGCACCCAGCACCCCCAGTTCCTCGTCCCCGATCCCGCCCTCGGGCCCGACGATGAGAACCACTTCGGCCGCAAAGGAAATCTCCCGCAGCGGGGTCGCGGCGTCCTCGTGCAAAACCAGGGCCTGCTTATCGACGACCAGATCGCGCAGCTGGTTCGTTGTCACGGGCTCGGAAACCTGGGGCACCCACGCGCGCCGCGACTGCTTCGCCGCCTCCCGCGCGGCCGCCTGCCACTTCGCCACCTGTTTGGGCTGCTTGTCCGCCGGCCAGCGGGCGATGGTGCGCTGCGAGATCCAGGGCACGATCGCGTCGGCGCCGCCTTGGACCGCCAAGTCGACGGCGAGCTCGGCGCGCTCTGACTTCGGGATCGCCTGCACGACGGTCACGCGCGGGGTAGGCCGCGGCACCTCGGTCACGGAGACAACGTCACCGGCCAGATAATCCTTGCCGCGGACCTCGCGGACGACGACCTCGGCGGCGGTCCCGGTGCCGTTCACCAGCACGATGTGTTCGCCGGCCGCGATCCGCTTCACCGTGACCGCGTGGCGGCCCTCCGCCCCGTCGAGCACCCCGCGGGCGGGGTCCGCGGCGATGAAGTAGGGCAGGCTCATCGGCGGAAGCGGCCGCGCATCCGGCCGAAGAAGGAGTCGTCGCGCGCCTGATCCTCGCTGGACACGGAGGCGGTGTGCGCGTGGCCATCGCGCAGAGCTTCGAGGGCTTCGCGCTCGTCGTCGCCGAGCTCGGTGGGCACGACCACGTCGATGTGGGCGATCATGTCACCGGCCTCCTGGCTGCGCAGGCGCGGCATGCCGGCGCCGGTGAGCACCACGCGCTCGTTCGGCTGCGTGCCGGCGGGGACCTCGATGACGGTCTCGCCGCCGCCGAGGGTGTCCACCGGCACGGAGGCGCCTAGGGCCGCCTCGTACATCGGGACGGTCACCCGCAGGTGTAGGTTGTCGCCCTCCCGGGCGAAGACGGGGTGGGCCTCGGTGTGCACCTCCACGTAGAGATCGCCGGCGGGGCCGCCGCCGTGGCCGACCTCTCCCTGGCCCGCCATGCGGATGCGCATGCCGTCGGCGATGCCGGCCGGGATGTTCACGGTGAGGTCGCGGCGCGAGCGCACGCGACCGTCTCCGGCGCACTGGCGGCACGGGTCCTTGATCAGTTCGCCGAAGCCGCGGCACTTCGGGCAGTCGCGCGTGGTCATGATGTTGCCCAGGAAGGACTGCTGGATTTCCTCCACCGAACCGGTGCCGTGGCACTGATCGCATGTGACCGGCTTGGACTTCGACTCCGACCCGGTGCCTGTGCAGGCGTCGCACAGCACTGCGGTGTCGACGGTGACGTCCTTCTTCACGCCGGTGAAAGCGTCGTCAAGCGAGATGGCGGTGCGCAACAGCGCGTCGTTGCCGGGCTGGACGCGCGAGCGGGGCTCGCGGCCCTGGCCCTGGCCACCGAAGAAGGCCTCGAAGATGTCACCGAAGCCGCCGAAACCGCCGGCGCCGCCCGGACCACCGGGGCCCTGCTCCATCGGGTCCCCGCCGCGGTCCACGATGCGGCGCTTCGAGGGGTCGAGCAGCACCTCCTGCGCCAGCGAGATCTCGCGGAACTTCTCCGCCGCCTCCTCGGACGGGTTGACGTCCGGGTGGTACTTGCGCGCCAGCTTGCGGTACGCCTTCTTGATCTCCTGCTCGGTCGCCTCACGGTCGACACCCAGGATCCCGTAGTAGTCACGAGCCACTTTGTTAATCAAGCCTTTCTGTTATTCACCACGCAGGATCCGGCTGATGTAGCGGGCCACCGTGGCAACCTTCTGAATCGTACCGGGGTAGTCCATGTAGGTGGGACCCACCACCCCTAGACCGCCGAGCGCCTCCCCGGTTCCATATGCAGTTGTAACAATAGAGGCGCGCGAAAATTCCTCGTCCTCGTTCTCGCGGCCGATGCGCACGCTGACGCGCTCGAGCTCCTGGGCGCCCGCGAGCAGCTTGAGCACCACCACCTGCTCTTCCAAGGCCGCGATGACGCTGTGGAGGTCCCCGCCGCTGACGGCCAGGTGCGTGAGGTTGGCGGCGCCGGCGATCAGCAGGCGGTCGCTGGGGTTCTCCACCAACGTGTCGATGAGCACCGCCGTCGCCCGCTCGACGGCATCCGCGATCTGCGGCGGCGCACCGGCGGCGAGCTCCAACAGAGACGTCGACGCCTCCGCCATGGTGGCGCCTACCAGCACGGTGTTCAGGGCGTCGCGCAGCAGGCGCACCTCGTCGTCTTCCAGGGAAGCGGCGAGCTCGACGTTGCGCTGGTCCACCCGGCCCGAATCGGTAATCAGCACCAGCAGCAGCCGGGTCGGCGCGAGCGCGACCACCTCGCAGTGCTTGACGCGCGAGACCTCGAGGGTGGGCAGCTGCACGACGGCGGCCTGGTTGGTGATCTGCGCGAGCAGCTGCACCGAGCGCCGCAGCACGTCCTCCAAGTCGGTGCCGTTCTCCAAAAAGTCAAGGATGGCGTGGCGCTCCGGTGCAGACAGCGGCTTGACCCCGTGCAGCGCATCCACGAACGCGCGGTAGCCCTTCTCCGTGGGCACGCGCCCCGAGCTGGAGTGCTGCTGGGCGATAAAACCGTCGCGCTCCAGCACCGACATGTCGTTGCGGATCGTCGCCGACGACACGGTCAGGTTGTGCCGCTGCACCAGCGACTTCGAGCCCACCGGCTCCTGCAGGGCGATGTAGTCGGCCACGATGGCGCGAAGCACCGCCTGCCTGCGATCTTCTGCCCCACTCATGCCGCCTACCTTACCTGCCGCTATTCCGCGGCCAGGATGTCGGTGATGATGCCGTCGGCAAGCAGGCGGCCCTCGTCGGTCACCGCGACCCGCTCACCCACCGTGAGAAGCCCGGCGCGCGCATGCTTATCGACGACCCCCCGGGCGCGCTGCCCAATCCAGTCGCGCGGCACCCCCTCCTTGAGGCGCAGGCCGAGCATGATGGCCTCGAAGTGGCGCTGCTCAGGTGTCAGGGTTTCTTGGTCGGCGACGGGGAGCTGGCCGTCGCTAAGCAGCTGGCTGTAGCGCTCGGGGCGCTTGACGTTGTAGAAGCGCGTGTCGCCGATGAAGCTGTGCGCGCCGGGGCCCGCGCCCCACCACTGGCCGCCGCGCCAGTAGATCAAGTTGTGGCGGCACTGTCCACCCTCGCGCGCCCAGTTGGACACCTCGTACCAGCCGAAACCGGCCTCATCTAAGGACCGCGAGATAATCTCGTAGCGGTCGGCGTAGACGTCCTCGCTCGGGGCGGGCAGCTCACCGCGCCGGACCTTGCGCGCCATCGCCGTTCCGTCTTCGACGATGAGCGAGTACGCGCTGACGTGGTCGACCCCGGTGGAGAGCACGGCGTCAAGCGTCGCGCGCACGTCATCGTCCGTCTCCGTCGGGGTGCCGTAGATCATGTCGAGGTTGACATGCGTGAAGCCTGCGGCACGGGCCTCCGTGGCGGCGGCGACGGCGCGGCCAGGGGTGTGCATGCGGTCGAGCACCCTGAGCACGGGAGTGGAGGCGGACTGCATACCCAGCGAGACGCGCGTGAACCCCGCCTCGAGCAGGCCCTCGAAGTACGCGGGACTGGTCGACTCCGGGTTCGACTCGGTTGTCACCTCCGCACCGGGCGCGAGCCCCACGTGTTCGCGGACCATGCCCATGATGCGGCCGAGGCCTTCCGCACCCAGCAGCGAGGGCGTGCCGCCGCCGATGAACACCGTCTCCGCAGGCTGGGTCTTAGCCAGGGAGAGCTCCGCCTCCAGCGCGCGCAGGTACGCCTCGTGGGAGGTTTCCACCTCGGTGGGCGTGTAGGTGTTGAAGTCGCAGTAACCGCAGCGGGTCGCGCAGAAGGGGACGTGGATGTAAAGGCCGAACATGGCCCCCAAACTTACGCGCCGCGGCGGGAGCGTTTGGCGGCGACCTTGGCCACGATGGCGTCGATGCGCGCGCGCTCCGCCAAAAAACTCGGGGGGTTCGCACCGCGCATCGTGCGGGTGAACGCGGGGTGGTCGACGCAGACTGTTTCCATCCAGCCCTCGACGGCCGCCTCGACGAGGTCGCCGATGCGGGCGTAGAGGTGCGGCAGGCTCACCGCGCCAAGCTCGCGGGCGACCATGTCGGTCTGCTCGAGGGTGAAGTCGACGATCTCGGTGAGGTGCTGCACCGTCAGCTCCGTGCGGCCGGTCAGGGCGTCGTTCATCGTGCGCACCGAGAAGGGGGCGGTGAGAGGGAAGAGATCCTCGAGCCCCGCGGCGTCGAGAAGCTCGGGCTGCGGGATGCGCTCCTCCGCGCTGGCCGAGGCCGACAGGATGCCGGCGCGCATGCCGGAGGTCAGGGCCTGGCGCAAGCCGATGAGCTCACCGACGACGCGGCGGGCGTCCTGGCGGGCGTCGTCGACGATCTCGGAGAACTCGGCGAGGCAGTCGTCAGTGAGCTCCCCGTCGTAGTCCGCCACCGCCTCGGCGACGTGCTCGATGTACTCCGCGACCTCGTCACCGATGTTGTAAATCTCCTGGGTCAGCTCACGGTGGCGCAGGACCGCGGCGGTTTTCTGCACTTGTGAGCCCCCTTTGGATCTCCCCAACTTTCGGATTTGCTGGGAGGAATGTTAGCGCGCGGGCCCCGCCGAGCACCGGCGGCGCGCCGAGGAACTAGCGCTTGTACAGCTCCTCGATCTCCCGGGCGAAGCGCTTGGCCACAACATTGCGCTTGACCTTCATCGTCGGGGTCATCTCATCGTCCTTCTCGCTCAGGTCGCGCTCGAGGATCCGGAACTTCTTGATTGCCTCCGCACGCGACACCGTCGCGTTGGCGACGTTCACGGCGTCCTGCACCGCGGCGCGAAGTTCCGCGTCGTGGGCGAGCTGGCGCAGCGACTTGGACTCCGGCACGTTGTTCTCGGCCTTCCATCGCTTCAGCTCCTCCGCGTCGAGTGTGACCAGCAGGCCTACGAAAGGCTTGCCGTCCCCGACCACGAGAGCGTTGGACACGAGCGGATCCTGACGGATGATCTCCTCGAGCGGGCCCGGGGACACGTTCTTGCCGCCCGCGGTGACGATGAGGTCCTTCTTGCGGCCGGTGATGCGCACGAAGCCGTCGTCGTCGATCTCGCCGAGGTCGCCGGTATTGAACCAACCGTCGGTGACGGCGTTCTCGGTGGCCTCGGGGTTATTCCAATACGAGGTGAACACACCGTCGCCGCTGATCTCAATCTCGCCGTCGGCGCTGATGCGGGCGGCGTATCCGTTGACCGGTCGACCCACGGTGCCGATCCGGCAGTGCTCGCTGTTGTTCACGCACGCCGCGGCGGTGGTCTCGGTCAGGCCGTAACCCTCGTAGATGGGGATGCCCATGCCGCGGAAGAAGTGGCTGAGCTCCGCGCTCATTGCGGAACCGCCGGTGATCCCGTACTCCGCCCGGCCGCCTATGGCGGCCTTCACCTTCGAATACACGAGCTTATCGAACACCTTGACCTGCGCCTTGAGCAGCGGGCCCGGACCCTGCGGGGTATCCAAAGCGCGGGAGTAGGCAATGGCGGCGCGCTCCGCGGCGAGGAACACCTTTTTACCGATGCCCGAGCCGTCCGCCGCCTTGTTGTAGGCGGCGCCGCGCACCTTCTCAAACACGCGGGGCACACCGAGGACCATGTGCGGCTTCGCGCGCTGCAGCTCGACGGTCAGTGTGCCGGTGTCCCCCCAGTGGGATTGCGTCGCGCCGTGCATGGTCAGCGCGAGCGAGACCGCGCGCTGCAGCACGTGGGCCAGCGGCAGGAAGGTCACCACGTGCCTGCCGGGCTTTGCCACCGCGCCGATCGGGTTCGCCCCCAGCGCTGTTGCCTGGTGGTACCAGTTCAGGTGGGTGAGGTTCACGCCTTTCGGCCGGCCGGTGGTGCCGGAGGTGTAGACGATGGAGGCGAGGGTGTCGTGGGTGATGCCGGCCACGCGGGCGTCGACAAGCTCCTGTGAGACGTCGGCCCCTTCGGCCTTGAGCTCATCGAGCCCGCCCGAGTTGAACTCGACGATGCGCTGCAGCTGCGACGGCGACCCGCTCAGGCGCGGCTGCCCGCCCTCGCCGACGAGCAGGTGCTCCATGGCCGCTGTGTTGTCGCGGCTTTCGGTGAAGGCGAGCTTGGCCCCGGAGTCCTCGATGATCCACTGGATCTGGTGCGCGGAGCTCGACGGGTACACGGGCACGGTGGCGGCGCCGACGGACCAGATGGCCAGGTCTGCGAGCGTCCATTCGTACCGGGTGTTGGAGTGCAGCACGACTCGGTCGCCCGCCTCGATGCCGTTCGCGATCAACCCCTTGGCCAGGGCGCGCACCTCGGCGAGAAACTCGCTGGCGGTGACTTCGACCCAGTCGAACTTGCTGGGGCGGTGGAAGAGCACCAGGTCCGGGTTGGCCGTGCATAGGTCGATGATGGTGGACAGAGCATTCTCATCGGGGTTGAGGGTGAAGCCAGCCTCGGAGCGGTACGTGTTCGTAGTCATATTTTCGGATAATACCCGCCCACGTCACTCGGATATCCGACACGGGTGACTTTTGGCACAATGGCCTCTTGTGATGAACGTGGACCTCCTCAACGCCCTCGCCACCTCCTACGGGTTCGGGCTCAGCTACTGGGCATCGAACGGTCTGCTCACCGAGCCGCCGAAGACCTCCTACATCAAGCTCCTGCGCGCCCAAGGGGTGCCGCTTGGCGACGACCCCAGCGACGACGAGCTGGACTTCTACCTGCAGCAGCGCCGGGCCGAGATGGCGACTCGCCCGCTGCCGCCGTGCGTCATCGCCACCGCGGGCCAGGAGAAGCACTTCAACGTCCACGTCCACGACGGCCACACCGCCCACTGTTGGATCCGCCTCGAGGACGGCACCCCGCGCGACGCGTACCAGGACGAGAATTGGGCGACACCGTACACCGACACCGACGGCGTCACCTGGGGCGAGGCGACGTTCCACGTCCCCGGCGACCTGCCCCCCGGCTGGCATGAGCTGCACTTGGAGTCCGACAACCTGGACGCGGTGTGCACCCTCATCGTCGTGCCCAACACATTGCAGACCAGCCAGCGCTTCATCAAACAGCGCACCTGGGGCGTTATGGCGCAGCTGTATTCCGCACGCTCCTCACGCTCCTGGGGAATCGGCGACCTGGGTGACCTGGGCCACCTGGCCGAGGTCGTCGCCGCCGAGGGCGCAGATTACCTCCAGATCAACCCCGTTCACGCCGCCGAACCCGAGCCGCCGGTCGAGGATTCGCCCTACCTGCCCACCTCGCGGCGCTTCGTCAACCCCATCTACATCGCCGTCGAGGACGTGCCCGAGTGGGGCGCCCTCGACGCGGAGGTCCGCAGCGAGATCCTCGACGCCGCCGCTCCGCTGAAGGAGGCGAACACCTCCGCGGAGGCGATCGAGCGCAACGGCATCTTCGCCGTCAAGCTCGCGGCGCTGCGGGAGCTGTTCTACCTCGCGGAGCAGGACGGGGGGCGCCGGGAAGCGTTCGCCGCCTTCGCCGAGGACGAGGGGGAGGGCCTGCGCGAATTCGCCCGCTGGTGCGCCGAGCAGGTATCCAACGCGGGCCGGCATGCCGGTTACAGCCTGGAGCACGACGAGGAAGCAGTGCGTTTCTACATGTGGCTGCAGTTCGTCGCCGACGAGCAGCGCCGGCGCGCGCAGGAGCGTGCGAAGGCCGCCGGTATGGACATTGGCATCGTCACCGACCTCGCCGTCGGCGTGCACCCCGGGGGTGCGGACGCCCACACGCTTGCCGACGTCCTAGTCCAAGACGCCTCGGTCGGAGCCCCCCCGGACCAGTACTCCCAGCAAGGCCAGGACTGGTCACAGCCGCCGTGGGACCCCCGGGCTCTGGCGGAGCAGGGATACGCGCCGTGGAGGGATTTGCTGCGTACCGTGCTGCGCCACTCGGGCGGCGTGCGCGTCGACCACATCCTCGGCCTGTTCCGCCTCTTCTGGATCCCCCGCATGGAGTCCCCCACCGAGGGCGCGTACATGAACTATGACCACGAGGCGATGGTTGGCGTGCTCGCGCTGGAGGCGGAGCGCGCCGGAGCGATCGTGGTCGGCGAGGACTTGGGCACCTTCGAGCCGTGGGTCCAGGACGTGCTGCGCGACAAGGGCATCCTGGGAACCTCGGTGCTGTGGTTCGAGTCCTCCGAGCCCGAAGGCTCGCCGAAGCGCCCCACCCAGTACCGCAACCTCTGCCTGACCTCGGTGGGCACCCATGACCTGCCGCCGACAGCCGGCTACCTCAAGGGCGCGCACAACGAGCTGCGGGTGGAGCTCGACCTCGTGGAGGAAACGCTTGAGGAGCTCAACGCCTCCGACGCGGTGTGGACGGGCGCGGTGCTCGACACCGTGCGCGAGTCGGGCGCCTTCGACGGCACGGACCTGGCCGATAAGGTCTTCTCCGAGCTCGAGCCGGAGGACTTCGGTGACATCGAGGACCTGCTCGTGGGGTTGAACCGCTTCGTCGCCTCCACGCCGTCGGCTTTGACCTGCACCAACCTGGTGGACATGGTAGGCGACCTGCGCATCCAGAACCAGCCGGGGACGAACGCGGAGCAGTACTCCAACTGGTGCGTCCCGCTCGCGGACGGCGAGGGCAACGCCGTGCTTATCGACGACCTCCCCCACAACCCCCTGTTCAAGCGCGTGGCGGAGGCGTCGAAGAGAACTTAGGTCCTAGAGCAGGCTGGCGAGCGCGGCGAGGACTACCAGGGCGATCATGACGTAGAGGATCTGCGTCACGCGCGACTGGGGGTACTTGCGGCGCTCTTTCGGCAGCTGGGCGTCCTGCCTGCGCAGTTCTTCAGGGTTTGCCATGGTTGGCTAGCTTACTGATCCAGTCCACGACCCGCAGTATCGCCGCCGCCGCGACTCCGGCCAGCGGCATAACCACGGCAAGCACGATCGGCAGCTGAAACCAGGGAGAGAGCTCGTACATCTAGTGCTGCGTCCCCTCAAGGCCGCGGCGCAAAAGCAGCGGGCGGGTGTCCTTGTCGCGGCCGCGGAAGGCGCGGTACGCCTCGGCGTAGTCGCGCGCGGCGCCCCGTCCGAGAATGTTCTCGCGGAACTTGTCACCTGTGGCGCGGTTGATGCCCTCCTCTTCCACGAGGCCGTAACCGTCGGCGTCGAGCGCCTCGGCCCACAGGTAGGAGTAGTAGCCAGCCGAGTAACCGCCGGCGAAGATGTGGTTGAACCAGGTGGAGCGGTAGCGCGGCTCGAGCCCCTCGACATCCAGGCCGTACTCGGTGAGAACCTCGGCTTCAAAGGCGGCGATGTCAGCGGGAATTTCGTCCTCGCTGCCCAGCGAGTGCCAGGCGAGATCGATCGCCGCGGCGGCGAGGTATTCGGAGGTGTCGAACCCCTGGCCGAACTGCCTCGATGCGCGCACCGCCTCGAGCAGGCGTTCGTCGATGACTTCGCCGGTGTCTACGTGCCGGGCGTAATTGCGCACGATCTCCGGGGCAAAGGCGTAGTTCTCGTTGATCTGCGAGGGGAACTCCACCCAATCCCGCGGCACATTCGTGCCGGACAACGATGGGTAGCGCACGTCCGACAGCAGGCCGTGCAGCGCGTGGCCGAACTCGTGGAAGACGGTGGTGACCTCGTCGATGCTCAACAACTGCGAGCTGAGCGACATCACGTTGACCACCACCGCCTTCGTACCGGTGAGGTGCGCCTGGTCGACGAACGAGCTCATCCATGCCCCGCCGCGTTTCGAGGGCCTGGCCCGGTAGTCCGTCAGCAGCAGGCCGATCCCCGCCCCGCCGCGCTCTGGGGTGTCGGTGACCTCCCAGACGTCGACGTCGTCGCGGTAGCCGCGCAGGTCAGGGCGTCTGGTGACGGTGATGCCGTAGAGGAGGTTCGCGGCGTGGAAGACGCCGTCGACAAGCACCTGCTGAAGCGGAAAGTAGTTGCGCAGCTCCGCCTCGTTCAGGGAGAGCTCCTCCTCGCGCCGGCGGGCCTGGTAGAAGGGCCAGTCCGCGCCGTCAAGATCCGCGCCGCCGTCGAGCCCCGCGAGCTCACCCGCCAGCTTGCGCTCGGCCGACGCGTTGGCGGCGGCCGCCGGCGCGAGGTCCGCGATGAGCTGGCGCGCCGCAGCCGCCGTGCCCGCCGTCTCCTCGGAGATGACGTAGTTAGCATGGGTGTCGAAGCCCAGCAGCTGGGCGCGCTCGAGGCGCAGCTTGGCCGACTCCGTCACCAGCGGCGCGTTGGAGGTCGCACCGCGGGCGCGGGAGGCGTCGAAAAGCTTGCGGCGGGCGGCCGGCGAGGCGAGCTCGGCCTGCAGCGACTGCGTCGTCGGAAGCTCCAACGGCACCGTGTAGACGTCACCGTCGAGGTAGGACTCCTTCTGCTCCGCGCTCAGGCCCGCCAGGTCCTCCTCGGCGAACGTGACGGCCAACGCGCGAGTATCGGCGAGCAGGTTGCGGCCGAACTCCTCGGCAAGCTGGCTGAGACGCTGGTTGATCTCCAGCAGGCGCGTCTTGCCGGCGGCGTCGAGGCGCGCACCGCGGCGGGTGAAGCGGCGCACGAGCAGGTCGTGGAGGCGGCGCGATTCCTCATCGTCGGGCACTTCCACCCCCTGCAGGCGCGAGAAGAGCTGGTCGTTCTGGTAAATCGAGTCCATGTGCGCCGACAACCTGGGCACGATGCGGTCCGCCACCGCGTCAAACTCCTCGGTCGAATCGGTGCCCTGCAGGTTGAAAAACCATGCGGTGACGCGGTCGAGCTCCTCCCCCGAGCGCTCGAACGCCTCGACCGTGTTCTCCCACGTCGGCGCCTTACGCATGAGGATCTCCGAGATCTCGCGGGCGTGCCTGCTCACGGCCTCCTCGAAGGCGGGCTCGACGTGCTCCAGGCGGATCGCCGCAAAATCGGGCAGGCCGTAGGGCAGGGTCGAGGGTTCGAGCAAAGGATTCATAGGGGCCATCCTAGACGCTGCCTCGGATAGACTCTCTCCCATGACAACCGCGGAAGTGACCTGCCCGGCCGGTACGATCGTCGGCGTCCAGCGCGGCGCGGTGCGGCACTTCCACTCGATCGAGTACTCCCGCATCAGCGCCCCTTTTAACGACGCGCTGCCCGCCGAGCGGGGCCTGCTTATCGACGCCACCGTCCCGCGCCCCGAAAAAACCGCCCTGTCAGTCACCACCCCAGCGAATGCCACGGACGCAGACGACCTCCCCGTCATGGTGTGGATCCACGGCGGGCGCTTCGAAGAGGGCAACCACGCCGACCCTGACACAGGCGCGGAGGCCTTCGCCGCCCAGGACGTGATCCAGGTGCGCGTCGGCTACCGCAAGACGCTGCCCGGGCTGGTGCAGTTTCCCGATGACGACCCGTGCCATTTCCGCGCCGCCCACGACTGCCAGCTGGCGTTGGAGTGGGTGCAGCGCAACATCGAGGCCTTCGGTGGTGACCCCACCAACATCACCCTCGTCGGCCAGTCAGCCGGGGCGAACCTGGTGCTGTGGCTGGCCCGGCGCGACCATTACCGCGGGGCATTCCGCCGCGCCGTAGCCATGTCCCCGGCGTTCCCGCGCAGGACGTTTGCGCAGAGGAAGGCGTCGCTGCGGGCGTCGTTAAGCATGCCCCTGACCCGCGAGGCGCTGAACTCGGCCGACCCGCGGAAGTTGCAGCGCGGTTACCGGCGCTTCCGCACCCGCCACATCACCGACCTCGCGCTCGGGCCGGGCCCGCTCGAGCCGGGCGAGCTCGCGGACGTGGATCTCGTGGTCACGTCGACCCGGGACGAGTTCTACCGCTCCGGCGCGCGCACCGACGCGATGGGCACCGCACCGTTCGGCGTGCGCTTTGCGGGAATGTTCATGGACCTCGACCACTCCGAGGTGCGTGACTACCTCGCGGCGTGCCGGGAGATCGACCCGGACCACCTGCAGGGCCGCTTCATCTCCGACAGCCTCGTGCGCCGCTTCGTCGACCGCGTCGCCGAAGGCGCGCCGGGCCGGGTGTGGCAGGCGGAGTTCGTCTCGGAAACGGGCCAGCCCGCCCACCACTGCGACGACCTGCCCTCGCTGTTTGCGCAACCTCCCCACGCCGTGGGCGAGGGCCTCAACGGCTGGATGGCGCGCTTCTGCGCCGACGGAGAACCTGGCTGGCCGACCTACAAACCCGGCCGCCGCGTGCTGCGCACCGGCTTCTCGTGCGCGGCACCCGAGCTGGTCACCGACCCGCTGGGCTACCTGCGTAGGGCCTTCAAAAACTAGCCGCTCAGGTTGCCGGAGAACGTGACGTTTCCGATGGTGAAGTCGGCGTTCCATAGCCTGCCCGGTGTGACGTCAAAGGCGTACTTCGCGTTGACCGTCGCGCCCGGGCGCAACGGCTGGTCGAGGCCGATAATGTCCACGCCGGACGCCTCCGCCGATTTCGGCGCCGCGTTCTCGTTATTATTGCCGCTGGTGGCGTAGCTCAGCGTCGGCTGCTTCAGCGCGTCCACCGGCATCGGCACCTCGGAGTTGTTGGTCACCGCGACAACGACGACGGAGCCGCCGCCCGGCGCGGACGACGCGCCCTGCCACTTGTAGGACAGCTGCATCGCCGGGTCGTCGACACGCTCGCCGGTCAGTTCATCCGTGGTGAGCTTTTGCGTGTCCTCGGCCTGGAACTCCTCCTTCGGCGCCGCCGTCGGGGTGGTCACCTCGAGCGGCGTCTGCGTGCCGGTCGCGCCGCCGGTGCTCTCCCCCGCCGGCCCGCCGCAGGCGGAAAGGGGCAGCACGAGGGCGAGCGCTGCGGCAGCGAGGCGGGAGGGCCTGGGCGTCATGGGGTCTCCTTGGGGGACGTCGCGGTAGTTCTCCCCCACTCTACAACCCGGGTACGATCCATTAACCGTGCAACCTTTGATTCGCGTCCTGCGTAGCGCGTCGGCGCTGTGGCCCTTCTACCTCCTCGTTGTCGTCGTCTCCTCGGTGGTGGCGGGCCTGGGGCTGGTCACGCCGTTCATTCTGAAGCGCGCAACGGACACGCTCGTGTCCACCCTCGGTGACGGCGGTGGCGATCCCGGTGTGCCGGGGTTGCTGATCTGGCTCGCGCTCGCCCTGTTCGCCGCGGAAGCCGTGGCCTGGATGCTGCGCAATATCAGCGGTTACCTCGGCGACGTCATGGTGGCGCGGTTGCGCCAGATTCTGTCCACCCGGTATTTCGCAAAACTGCTCTCCTTACCGCAGAGCTACTTCGACAGCCAGGTCACCGGCACCATCATCGCCCGGCTCGACCGCTCCATCGCGAACATCACCATGTTCGTCCAGTCATTCGCCAACAGCTTCCTTCCCATGCTGCTGCAGGTGGCCGCCATCCTGGCCATTACGGCCTATTACTACTGGCCGCTGACCGTTCTGCTTGCGCTGCTGTTCCCGCTGTACGTGTGGCTCACGGCGCTGACGTCGAAACGCTGGCAGAAGTGGGAGACGTCGAAGAACGCCGAGGTGGACGAGGGCAACGGCCGCTTCGCCGAGGTGGTGGGGCAGGTGAAGGTGACCAAGTCCTTCCTCGCCGAGACACGCGAGCTGAACAAGTTCGCCAACCACTACGGCGAGACCGTTACCCTGACCAAGCCGCAGTCGCGTTGGTGGCACTCGATGGATTCGGTGCGCGGGTTGGCGATGAACCTGATATTCCTCGGCATCTACCTCATCCTTTTCGAGCGCACCCTCAACGGGCACTTCACGGTGGGCGACATGGTCATGCTCGTGCAGATGGTCACCATGGCGCGCCAGCCCGTGACCATGATGAGCTGGGTGGTCGACTCCGCCCAGCGCGCGGTGGCCGGCTCGCGCGACTACTTCAAGGTGATGGATGAGGACGTTGAGCCCACCGCCAACCGCGAGATCGTCGCGGCGACCACCTCCTCTGACGTGCCGCGCGTTAGCGAGGTGGCGCACGCCCCGCTCGACCCCCGCGAGCCCGTCATCGCGTTCGACGGCGTCAGCTTCGCCTACACCGAAGGTGAACCCGTTCTGGAGAACATCACCTTCACAGCCCGCGAGGGTGAGAAGATCGCGCTCGTCGGGGAGTCCGGCGGCGGCAAGTCCACCCTGGTCAACCTGCTGCTCGGCCTCTACCCTATCCAGCAGGGCACCATGACACTGTGCGGGCGCGACATCGCGGAGCTCGGCGTGGAGCCCCTCCGGGCGTCGACAGGCGTGGTGTTCCAGGAGCCCGCGCTGTTCTCCGGCAGCGTGCGCGACAACATCGCCTACGGCAAACCAGACGCCACCTTCGAGGAGATCGTCGAGGTGGCCAAGCGCGCCAACGCGCACGACTTCATCGTCGCCTTCAAGGACGGTTACGACACCGTCATCGGCGAGCGCGGCCTGCGCCTGTCCGGCGGGCAGAAGCAACGCGTCGCGGTCGCCCGCGCCATGCTGAAAGACGCCCCCGTACTCATACTCGACGAAGCCACCTCCGCTCTGGACACCAAGAGCGAGCGCGCCGTCCAGGCCGGGCTCGACGAGCTGATGAAGAACCGCACCACCATCATGATCGCGCACCGGCTCTCCACCATCGCGGACGTGGACACGATCATCACGCTTATTGACGGCCGCATCCACGAAATCGGCTCCCCCGCCGAGCTGGCGGTGTCAGGCGGCATCTACTCCGAACTGCTCGCTCTGACGGCTTCGTCGAGCGCCGCCGACCGCGCGCGGTTGAAGGAGTTCGGGTTCCGTGTCGACGGGGAGGACGAGGGCGATGCCGAGGGGACGGAACAGTAACGCTTCTACGGGGGAGAGACAAGCGCGAAATATATTTCCGTCCGCTCGCCTCACCGCAACTACCCTAGAAAACCATGAAGTTCCCCGACCTCGATACCCTGAAAGCCCGCGGCACCCGCAAGTGGACGCAGTACGATGACGACGTTCTGCCCTTGTGGGTGGCGGAGAGCGACTTCCCCACCGCCCCGGCCGTCAAGGCAGCGATCCAGCGCGCGGTGGATAGCGAGACTTTCGGCTACACCCCGGCCCCGCAGGCACAGGAGCTACCGAAGGTCCTGGCCGATTTCTACGAGGCGCGCTTCGGCTGGCGGCCCGACGAGGACAAGATCTTCCCCGTTCCCGACGTGGTGCGCGGCATCCTGCTCGCGATCGTGTACTTCACCGAGGGCGACGTCGTCGTGCCGGTTCCCGCCTACCACCCCTTCCTCGAGATCGCGGAGACGGCGGGACGAAACAAAGTCGAGGTCGGCAGCACCGGCGGGTTGGATTTGATGGAGGTCGATGCGGCGTTTAGAAACGGCGCGGGTTCGATCATCCTCACCAACCCCTTCAACCCCGGCGGCTGGATGTTCGAGTCCGAAGAGCTCGACCAGATCTGCGCCATCGCACGCAAGTACGGCGGCCGCGTTCTTGTCGACGAAATCCACGCCCCACTCGTCTTCGACGGCGCCCACGTCTGCGCCGCGAAGAACAACCCGGACGTGTGCATTACAGTGACCGCCACGTCGAAAGCGTGGAACGTCGCAGGGTTGAAGTGCGCGCAGATGATCTTCTCCAATAACGAGGATGTCGCCACCTTCCGGGGCCTGACCGGGGTGGCGAAGGACGGCACCGGCACCCTCGGCATCCTCGCTGCCGAGGCCTGCTACCGCGACGGCGGGGACTACCTTGACCAGGTCGTCGATACGCTCCGCGCGAACCGCGACTGGCTGGTGGAGAACCTCCCCGCGAAGATCCCCGGCATCACCTTCGAGGTGCCGGCCGCTACGTACCTGATGTTCCTCGACTTCTCGGGCACGAAGCTTGACGACGCCCACCCCGCCGCCTACCTGCTCCAGCACGCGAAGGTCGCGCTCAACGAGGGCGCGTCCTTCGGCTCAGGCGGCGAGCACAAAGCGCGGTTGAACTTCGCCACCAGTCCCGAGATCCTGCGCGAGGCGGTCGACCGCATCGCCTCAGCGGTCAACGCCATCTCACATTAAAGTTGGTCGGCATGGAGATGAGGACCGAAACCCCCCAGGCCACCGACTTCGTCCGCCCGGCGCCCGCCGAGCAGCCGTGGGAACGCCCCGACCCCGAGTGGTACAAGGATGCGGTGTTCTACGAGGTGCTTGTGCGTGCCTTCTACGACCCGGACGACACCGGCTCCGGCACACTCAAGGGCGTCGAGGAGAAGCTCGATTACCTGCAGTGGCTGGGTGTGGACTGCCTCTGGTTGCCGCCGTTCTACGACTCTCCGCTGCGCGACGGCGGCTACGATATCCGGGACTTCCGCAAGGTCCTGCCCGAGTTCGGCACTGTCGAGGACTTCATCTCGCTGGTGGACAGCGCCCACAAGCGCGGCATCCGCATCATTACCGATTTCCCCATCAACCACACTTCGGATTCCCATTACTGGTTCCAGCAGTCCCGCATGGACCCGGGCGGCCCGTACGGCGATTACTTCGTGTGGACGGACGACCCGACCGAGTACGACGAAGCGCGCATCATCTTCATCGACACAGAGGAGTCGAACTGGTCGTTCGACCCGGTGCGCAAGCAGTACTACTGGCACCGCTTCTTCTCCCACCAGCCGGATTTGAACTACGACAACCCGGCGGTGCAGGAGGAAATCCTCGAGGTTATCCGCTTCTGGCTCGACCTGGGCATGGACGGCATCCGCCTCGACGCAATCCCCTACCTCTTTGAGCGCGAGGGCACGAACTGCGAGAACTTGCCCGAAACCCACGGGTTCATCAAACGCGTGCGCACGCTTTTCGACGAAGAGTACCCCGGACGCTTCCTGCTCGCCGAGGCCAACCAGATGCCTGACGAGGTCGTGGCCTACTTCGGCGAGGGCGACGGTGACGAGTGCCAGATGGCGTTCCACTTCCCCGTCATGCCACGCATCTTCATGGGCATCCGCCGCGAGTCGGCCCAGCCAATCATTGACATCCTCAACGACACCCCGCCGATCCCTGAATCCGCCCAGTGGGGCATCTTCCTGCGCAACCACGACGAGCTCACCCTCGAGATGGTCACCGAGGAAGAGCGCGACTACATGTACAAGAACTACGCCACCGACCCGCGGATGAAGGCGAATGTCGGCATCAGGCGCAGGCTAGCGCCTCTTCTCGGCGGCCACCGCGACCGCCTCGAGCTGGCCCACGCGCTGCTGTTGTCGCTGCCTGGCTCGCCGTTCCTCTACTACGGTGACGAGATCGGCATGGGCGACAACATCTGGCTGCCCGACCGCGACGGCGTGCGCACCCCGATGCAGTGGTCCAACGACCGCAACGGCGGGTTCTCTAAGGCCGAGCCGGAGCGCCTGTACCTGCCGCCGATCCGCAACGACCAGTACGGGTTCCACATCGTCAACGTGGAATCGCAGATGAACCGCGACAACTCGCTGCTGCACTGGGTGCGCCAGCTCGTGCACATCCGCAAGCAGTACCGCGCGTTCGGCCGCGGCTCCTACACCCAGGTCGAGCAGGCCAACCCGCACGTACTGGCGTTTGTCCGCGAATACGACGGCGAGCGCATCCTGTGCGTGAACAACCTGTCCTCGCGCCCCCAGCCGGTGGAGATGCAGCTCGCCCACTTCAACGGAGTGAAGCCCCGCGAGCTCTCCGGCGGCGAGGAGTTCCCCGCCATCGGTGAGCTGCCGTGGCTGGTCACGCTGCCGCCGCACGGTTTCCTCTGGTTCGACATTTCGGAGTAAGCCGTGATTGATCTGAACGCAGAGCGCTTCTACGGCGCCAAGTCCGAGGCCATCGACAGCGTCGAGGTCGCCGCTTCCCGCGAGCTGGGCGACTTCACCTGGCAGCTTCTCGACGTCACTCACGGTATTGGCGGTACCGGCGGCACCGGCACGGCGGTGACCGACCGCTACCAGGTGCTCGTCTCCGCAGACGGGGAGCGTGACGCGCTGGCCACCGACGACGGCGCGCAGGCTTATCTCGAGGGGGTCGCGGAACTCGGCGAGGTGCACGGGGAGATTGGCGGGTCCGCAGCCCGCCCGATGGGTGCGGAACAGTCCAACACCTCTCTCGTGGTCGACGACAAATGGGTGCTCAAGGCGTTCCGCAAGCTCGAAGAGGGCGTCAACCCGGATGTCGAGCTGCTCGGCGCCATTGCGGACTGCCCGCACGTCGCGGGCGTGCGCGGGCACGTCTCCCGCGACGGTGCGACCCTTGCCATGCAGCAGCAGCTTATTACCGGCGGTAAAGACGGGTTCGACCTCGCCGTCGCCGACGACCTCGGTGACCCGGCCGAGCTGGGCCGCGCGATCAGGGTGGTCCACGAGGCGCTCGCCGAAGCCTTCGGCACCGAGGAGGTCAGCGGTGAGCAGCTGCGCTCGAGCCTGAACGCACACCTCGACGAGCTGGTGGGAAAGGCCCGGGAACTCGCCGAGTACGAGGGCGCGATCCGCGCGCTCTACCGCGCCATCCCCGACGGCCCGCACCAGATCCAGCGCGTTCACGGTGACCTGCACCTCGGCCAGACGCTCAAGACCGTCGCCGCCGAACATCCGCGCTGGTACCTCATCGACTTCGAGGGAGAGCCCGCCCGCCCGCTCGAGCAACGCCGCGCCCCCGACCACGCGCTTCGCGACGTCGCCGGGATGATCCGCTCTTTTGGCTACGCGCGCGCGGTGGGTGGCTTTGACACGGAGTGGGAGCAAGGGGGTGTCGACAAGCTTTTGCGCGGGTACGGAACCGAGAGTGCCGAGCGCGACGCGGTGCTCGCGGCGTACATCGTGGACAAGGCCGCCTACGAGGTGGTATACGAGGCAAACAACCGCCCTAGCTGGGTGAACATTCCGCTTGAGGCGATCCAGGAGCTCACCTAAATTCCACGGATTGGGACGATTTTTCCAAAAAAATTCACGTGGTGGTCGGCTGACGGGGTACTCTAAGGCGATTCCAGGATTGCTGGCACGTTACTTAAGGAGTATCCCATGGGCTCAACCGCCGTTTCCGGCGGGGCCACGGGCGCAAAGTCCCACGGCTCTACCACCGCGATCGTCGTTACCGCGCTCGCACTGTTCTCGATGTTTTTTGGCGCGGGCAACCTGATCTTCCCGCCGATGCTCGCCGTCCAAGCCGGCGACAACTTCTGGCCCGCCATCATCGGCTTCCTCGGCACCGGAGCCCTGCTGCCGGTCCTCGCCGTCATCGCCATCGCCCTGTCGGGCGCGAACGTGCGTGACCTCGCGCAGCGTGCGGGAACCGTCTTCGGCATCGTCTTCCCAGTCCTGGCGTACCTGTCCATCGGCGCGTTCTACGCTCTGCCCCGCACGGGCGCGGTGTCCATGGAAACCGCCATCACCCCGCTCTTCGGCGTCGAGGGGCTGGCCGCCTCCGCAATCTTCAACATCATCTTCTTCGGCATCGCGCTGGCCTTGTCGTGGAACCCGAACACCATCATGGAGAAGCTGGGCAAGTTCCTCACCCCGGCGTTGGTGATCCTGCTGGTGCTCATGATCGTGCTCTCGCTGCTGAAATGGCACGCTGACCCGTCCGCCCCGTCCGAGGATTTCGCCACCCGGCCGTTCACCACCGGGCTTCTCGAGGGCTACCTCACCATGGACTCGATTGCCGCCCTGGCGTTTTCCATCGTGGTCATCTCCACCTTGCGCTACAAGGGTTTTCCCGAGGGCACTCCCCTGGTGCGCGGCACCATCCTCGCCGGAGCAGGGGCGGGAATCATGCTCGGTATCATCTACCTCGGGCTGGGCACCATTGGACGCGTCATCCCCAACCCGGGCCAGTACGAAAACGGGGCGGGCCTGCTCGCCGACGCCGCTAACTTGACACTGGGCGGCGCCGGGCAAATCATCTTCTCCCTCGTCGTCCTGCTTGCCTGCATGACCACAGCCGTCGGCCTGATCACCGCCACCGGCGAGTACTTCTCCGAGCAGTTCCCCGGGACCTACAAGACGTGGGCGATCATTTTCACCGTCATGTCGACGGTGATCGCCACCCAAGGCCTCGACTTCGTCATGACGATCGCCGCTCCAGTCATCGGCTTCCTGTACCCGCCGGCGATCGCACTGATCTTCGTCACCCTCGTCGAGCCGCTCTTCCGCACCCGCACGCGCTTCACCTGGGCGTTCTTCCTTCCTATCTGGGTCGCCACCATCTGGTCCGCCGTTGAGACTCTCATCTCGCTGGGCTGGGGTGCGAACGCCCTCACGCCGCTCATAGCCTGGGCTCCGCTGCAGGCAGCCGGTTTAGGCTGGGTTGTGCCGGTCCTGGCCGCGTTCGCCGTTGGCTTGGTCGTCGATTTCATCCGGCCCAAGGCGCCGATGAAAGTGGGCACCGTCGAGACCGTCGACGGCGAGTACGTCAACGCCTAGCCCGCTCGGCCCGCTCGGGCAACGCGCGTAGCCTGGGTGCATGAACACCCCACTCGCGCTTCTCGACTTCTGCACCGTCTACCCCGGTGAATCCGTCGGCACCTCCATGGCACGCTCCGTGGAGTTCGCCCAACACGCGGAGAAGCTGGGGTTTTCGCGCGTCTGGTACGCCGAGCACCACAACATGAGCTCCATCGCGTCCTCCTCACCCGCGGTGCTCATCTCCCACATCGGCGCAAAGACGTCCTCCATTCGCCTCGGCTCCGGCGGTGTGATGTTGCCGAACCACGCGCCGTACGTCGTCGCCGAGCAGTTCGGAATGCTCGCCGAGCTCTATCCCGGCCGCATCGACCTCGGCCTGGGCCGCGCCCCGGGCACCGACCAGCAGACATTGGGAAGGGCGCTGCGCCGCGACCCGCGCGCCGCCGAGCACTTCCCCGAGGACGTCCTGGAACTCCAGGCGTGGCTGTCCGACGATTCACCTCTGCCCGGGGTCGTCGCCATGCCCGGCCAGGGCACCGACGTGCCGCTCTACATCCTGGGCTCCTCCATGTTCGGCGCCTCGCTGGCCGCCAAGCTCGGCCTGCCCTACTCCTTCGCCTCCCACTTCGCGCCCCAGCACCTCGAGCAAGCCACCACGTACTACAAGGAAAACTACGAACCGTCCGAACGCCACCCCGAGCCCTACGTCATCGCCGCCGTCAACGTCACCGCCGCCGAGACAGGGCAGGACGCCGAGCGCCAGCAACGCATTGTGCACCGCAACCGGGTTAAGGCGTTCATGGGCAGGCGCGGGCAGGTGCTTGACGACGCCCAGCTCGACGCCCTGGTCAACTCTTTCCAGGGCCAGCAAATCATCGACATGATGCGCTACACCGCACGCGGCACCGCCGACGAGGTTGCAAAGTACCTCGAGTGGTTCGCGGAACACTCGAAAGCGGACGAGCTGATGATCTCGCTGCAGAACGCCAGCCATGAGGAGGTTCTTTCGGGGATGGAGATCCTGTCACAACGCTGGATTCAGTGAGGTAATCTTTTCAGCCATGACGTCACGCAGGGCCGCCGGGGTGCTTCTCGCCGTCGCCGCGCTCGCCCCGCTCCCCGCCTGCACCTCCTCGGCTGACATCGCAGGCCGTAACGGCCAGCTGGTGGTAGCCACGCAAGCCCCGCCCGCAGGTCTGGACTTCACCACCACAGGCGGCGCCGCCGCACCTCAGGCGCTCATGGGCAACATCTACGAAACGCTCGTGCGTATCGACGACTCCGGGCAACCCCAGCCTTTCCTCGCCGAAAGCTGGGAGGAAAGCGCCGACGGCACCCAGTACGTCTTCCACCTCCGCGACGGTGTGACGTTCTCCAACGGCAAGGAATTCACCGCCGACGACGCCGCGTTTTCCATCGCCTACGTCCGAGACAACTGGACAAACGCGCTCAAGTCGCAGATGGCCCCGGTCGCGGACGTCGAGGCGGTGGACGCCAGGACGCTGAGGGTGACACTGGAGAGGCCGTCGAATAGCTGGCTGTGGTCGATGGGCACGCTGACGGGCGCAATGATGACGCCCGACTCAATCCCCCGCCTCGCCACCGACCCGCTGGGCACCGGCCCGTACCGGCTGGCGCGTTTCGACGTCGGCGAGTCTGTCTCCTTCGCCAAACGCGATGATTACTGGGGCGGAAACGTCACCCACGACGCGCAGATCCGCTACTTTGACGACTCGACCGCCGCCGTCAACGCGCTGCGCGTCGGAGACGCCGACGTGGTGTGGTCGATGCAGGCCCCGCAACTTCTGGACACTCTGCCCGAGGATATCGGCGTGGAGGTTGGCACCACCAACGGCGAGGTGCTGTTCTCCATGAACAACCGCGCTGCGCCCTTCGACGACCCCGCGGTGCGCCAGGCCGCCGCGCACGCAATCGACCGCGACGCCCTCAACCAGGTTGTCTACAACGGCCTGGCCACCGACACCGGTGGGGCGCCCGTGCCTCCGACCGACCCGTGGTTCACGGGCCGCGACTACTACCCCTTCGACCCGGACGCGGCGCGCGCGCTGCTCGCCGGGCGCACCCCGGAGGTCACCATCACCGTGCCGAACCTCCCCTACGCACAGACCGCGAGCGAGCTGATCTTCTCTCAGCTGCGCGACGTCGGGTTTCGCGTCAAGCTCGAAACCGTCGAGTTCCCTGCCGTTTGGCTCGGCCAGGTGCTCAAGGGCCACGATTACCAGGCGTCGTTGGTGGCGCACGTGGAGCCGCGCGACATCCCGATGCTGTTTGGCAACCCGGACTACTACCTCGGCTACGACTCGCCGCGCACCCAGGACCTGATTGCGGCCGCTGAGACCGGCGGCGTGAGCGAACAGGAGGCGAACATGGAGGCCGCGGTCGACCAGATCATGGCGGACACCGCCTCCCTCACACTGGTCAATGCGCCAAATATTGTGCTGCTCGCGCCGGGAGTGACCGGGGTGAACCCGAACGTGGTCACCGACGGGTTGCCGCTGCGCACCATCGAGGTGGCCAGATGATTGCCCGCACCCTGCTAAACACCCTGCTACGCGCGCTGGCCCGCTTCGCGCTGCTGCTCGTCCTAGCCAGCCTCATTATTTTCCTGCTGCTGCGCGCGGTGCCCGGCGACCCGGCGCGCGTCGCCCTGGGAGTGACCGCCACCGACGAGGCCGTCGCCGCGCTGGCTGCCCAGCTCGGCACCGACCGGCCTCTGCCCGCGCAATACCTTGACTGGATGGGCGGGTTGATCACGGGTGACTTCGGCGTCTCGCTTGCCAGCCGCACTGACATCACCCCGACCGTGATCGAGCGCGCCGGTGTCTCGCTGACGCTGACCGTTCTGGCGATGGCGCTCTCGCTATCCATTGCCGTGCCGCTCGGCGTCTACCTGGCCCGGCGCGGCGACCGCCCCGACGGGATCGTCGTCGCCGGGCTCACCCAGCTGGGCATAGCCGTGCCCAGCTTCCTCGTCGGCATCCTCGCCGTCGCACTGTTCTCGGTGCGCCTCGGCTGGCTGCCAGCCAACGGCTCGGGCACCGCCGCCCACCTCGTCCTCCCGGTGCTGGCGCTCACCCTCGTGCAGGCCGCTATCCTGACGCGCTACGTGCGCCGCGCGATCGTCGATGAAATGGGCAAGGACTATGTCAGGACGGCGCGGGCAAGGGGGGCGTCGCTAAGCAACGCCCTCTACCGCCACGCCTTGAAGAACGCCGCGCTGCCCGTGCTCACCGTCACCGGCATTCAGCTGTCCAGTCTGATCGTGGGCGCCGTCGTCATCGAGCGGGTCTTCGCCATCCCCGGCCTGGGCACCATGCTTCTCGACGCCGTGGCAAACCGCGACCTCACCACCGTGCAAACCGTGATGATGCTGCTCGTGGCGTTCACGCTGCTGGTCAACCTCGCGGTCGACCTGCTCAACGCGCTTATCGACCCGCGGATCCGGAGGAACGCATGACGCCGCCACGCAAGGCCGGGCTCGGCATCGTCGCGTTCGTGGTGCTCGCCGCGCTGCTGTCGACGGTGTGGACACCCTACGACCCGCTGCAGGCGGCGCCCGACATTCGGCTGCAGGGACCATCGGTTGCGCACTGGATGGGCACTGACCAGTTCGGCCGCGACATACTGTCGCGCGTCATGCACGGCGCACGCCTGACCTTGGTGGTCTCCCTAAGTGCGGTGGCGCTTTCTGCTCTCGTCGGCGTGCCGCTCGGGATCTGGGCCGGGATGCGCCGCGGCGCTGTCGAAACCCTGGTCATGCGTGCCAACGACCTTTTGCTGGCCTTCCCCGCACTGCTTCTGGCCATCGTGTTCACCGCCGTTTTCGGCGCCTCGATCTGGATTGTGGTCCTCGCCATCGGCATCGCCGGAATCCCCGGTTTTGCGCGCGTGGCCAGGGTGGGCGCCCTGCAGGTGATGAGCCAGGACTACATCCTCGCGGCGCGGGTGTCCAAGGTGGCGCCGTTGAAGATCGCGCGCACCCACGTTCTGCCCAACATCTGGCCAGTCGTCCTGGTCCAAATCTCGGTCGCGCTGGCCCTGGCCATTCTCGCAGAGGCGGGCCTGTCCTTCCTCGGTTTGGGCACCCCCGCGCCCTACGCGTCGTGGGGGCGGATGCTCCAGGCTTCACAGCCGTACTTGGCCACCAACCCGCACCTGGCACTGTGGCCCGGGCTGGCCATCGCGCTGACCGTGCTCGGTTTCAACCTGATCGGAGGCGGCCGTGATCAGCGTTAAAAGCCTGACAATCGACGGCATCCTCGACAACATCACCTTCGATGTCGCGCGCGGTGAGCGCGTCGGCATCATCGGCGAGTCCGGCTCAGGAAAGTCCATGACGGCGCTGGCCATCATGGGGCTTATCGACGCCCTCCCCGTACGCGGTTCCGTGACCGTCGACGGCACCGAGATGGTGGGTACGCCCGACCGCGTGCGCCGCCGCGTGCGCGGCGAGAGCGTAGCCATGATCTTCCAGGAGCCGATGACGGCGCTGGACCCGCTGATGACGGTGAGCCGGCAGGTCTCCCGCGACCAGGTGCGCGCCCGCGCCCTGCTGCAGGAAGTGGGCGTCGATCGGCCGGGGGCGTACCCGCACGAGCTCTCCGGCGGGCAACGCCAACGCGTGCTCATCGCCGCCGCTCTCGCCCAGGACCCCGATATCCTCATCTGCGACGAACCCACCACGGCCCTCGACGTGACGGTGCAGAAGCAGATCCTCGAGTTGATCGACCGCATCGTGGCCGCCCGCGGCATGGGGCTCATTTTCATCTCCCACGACCTCGCGGTGGTCAACCGCATGACCGACCGCGTCTTGGTGTTCAAGGATGGCCGGATCGTCGCGCCCGATTCGGAGTACGCCCACTCGCTGCACGAGGCCTCCCGCCCTGGCCCGCCTGCCACCCCGCGCTACCTCGGTGAACCGGTAGTCACGCTGACCGATGTCACACTGACCCGCGGCGCGACCCGCGCGCTTAGTTCTGTCTCGCTCTCCGTGCACCGCGGCGAGCGCCTCGGCATCGTCGGCGGATCCGGCTCCGGCAAGACCTCGCTGCTGCGCGTGATCGCTGGGTTGTCCGCACCTTCTTCTGGCACCGTGGCTGTCGACGGCGACGTGCAGATGGTGTTCCAGGACCCCTACTCGTCGCTTGACCCGCGCATGGAAGTGGGCGCGCAGATCCGCGAAACCGGCGTCGACGCCGCACGCGCCGACGAGGTACTCGGGCAGGTGGGCCTCGCTGACACGGGCACGCGGCTCCCGCGCGAGTTCTCCGGCGGGCAGCGCCAGCGCATCTCCATCGCGCGCGCCGCCGCAACCCGGCCCGCCATCACGCTCGCCGACGAGCCCGTCTCCGCCCTCGACGTCACCGTGCGCAGCCACGTGCTCGAGCTCATCGACGACGTGGTCGGCGACAACACGCTAATCTTCGTCTCCCACGACCTCGCCGTGGTGCGCGAGCTGTGCCCCACCGTCGCCGTGATCCACGAGGGCCGCATTGTCGAGCACGGCGCCACCGAAGAGATCTGGCGCAATCCGCAGCACCCGTACACGCGGGCGCTGCTGGAATCCGTGCTTTAGGACGCTCTAGCGCGTCACGTACAACATGAGCGCCGGGTTGAGCACATGCTCCTCCACCCGCTCTAAAACACTGGTCAGCTGGTCGAAGCTGTCCAGCTCAGCGTGGCTGAGCTCTACCTGTTCGCGGAGAAAAGGTGTCTGCATGTGCCTCATCATAACCCTGCCATGGACATGAGCGCGCCCATGACGTCCCGACCGTGCTTGCGCAGGCCGTCGTGCTGCCACTCGGATGTCTCGTGGACGCGCGCGCCGAGAATGTCGGCGGTCTCCAGGGACAGTTCACGCGGAACGTAAATGTCGTCGGTGTAGACCACTGCGGCCGCGCTGCCTGCCCGGCCCAGGCCCGGGTAAAGGTTGGGCCAGTCATCCTTCAGCGCCAATTCCTCCGCAACCTGCTTGAACGGGCGCAGCGCCGGGTCCTCGTCGAATTGGAAGGGGAAGATGTGCTCTCCGGTGAGGTAGAACTCGGCGTCGTCGGGCGAGGCGTCCGGTGCGAAGCCGTCCAGCGTCTCGGAGACGCGCTGCGCCGACCACGCCGTCGCGCCGGGGACCGTGCCGCCGTAGATGGACTCGTGGACCGCCGCGTAGAGCGGGGCTCGCTCGAAACTGACGTGGTCGCCCACCTCCGCGAGGAAGTCCGTGCGCAGCCGTCCGCTGGGGTGGAACGGCTCCTCCAGCAAATTCGCCAGTACCTCGAAGCCGTCCTCCCGGCCCAGGTTCGCGCCCACGGTGCGGAAGCGCCGGGAGCTCAACCGCTCGCCCGTGGGCAGTAACTCCTCGGAGTTGTCCAGGTGGCGGCACACCTCGCGGACCATCTTCTCCGCCCACGGTATTTCGGCGTAAAAGGCCAGGTGCCGCGCCCTGAGCTTGGCAAACGTCGCCCGGTACACCTCATCCACCCCGCGCGTCACCGTCGGGAGGCCGCCGGTGAAAAACGCGTGCCGCACGCTCTCCGGTTTCACCGCCAGGTAGTGGGTCAGGCAGAACCCCCCGAAGGATTGGCCGAGCACGTCCCAGCGCTCCACGCCGAGCTCTTGCCTGACCGCCTCGGCGTCGGCCACGATGTTGTCGGCTCTCAAGGAGCCGAGGGTGGGGGCGTCGATTAGCGAGGGCTCGGCCCTGTCAATGCGGGTGGAGCGGCCGGTGCCGCGCTGGTCGAGCAGCACCACCCGGTAGTGCTCGAGCGCCGCGGCAACCCACTCGAAGCGCTCCCGTGGGCTCGGAAAACCCGGCCCGCCCTGGAGAAACACGAGCGCCGGCTTGTCCTTGTCGCCAAGCACGCGTGCGAAGATAGTGAACCCGTCGCGCTGAATCTGCATGCGGCCGATGTTATAGGGTGGCGTTCGTGCCCCCTCCCACCGAGCTCCAGTACCACCGGGCCTCACGCGAGCCCGCGCTGCGGCGCAGCGGGTACAAGGCGTGGAAGCCCGCGTTGGAGATCGTTCTGGTGCTGGTGTTGTTCGTGGTGCTGCAGGCAGTGTTTGTCATCGGGTTTCTTCTCGTCGGGGTGGGCAACGGACTCGACCGGGACTGGTTCTCCGACACCATCGTGAGCGATCAGTCCGACACCAGCCCACTGAGCATGCTGTTTTACTACGGTGCGCTCGCGTTCTCGGGCTTGGGCGCGTTCATTGCCGCGTGGGCGGCGGGGCGCAAACCCGGTGCGCTGTTTTCGGTGGCGGGGCGCGTTCGCTGGCGTGTCATGGCGATTTCCCTGTGCTGGATTGGGCTACCCGCAGTGGGTTGTTTCGCTCTTGACGCCCTCGTCAACCGGGGTGTGCCTGCCCCTCTGGACCGCACGTTCTGGCTGAGCTCCCTGATTTGGGCCACCCTGATCCCGCTGCAGTGCACGGCCGAGGAGCTCATCTTTCGCGGTTGCCTCCCCCAGGCGTTGGGTGCCTGGATCCGCTCCCCGTGGGTCGTTTTCGCCATTTCCCTGCCGCTCTTTGTCGCCGGCCACGCCTACGGCCTCGCCGGGTTGGCCAGTGTCGCCGTGTTCGCCGCGCTCGCCTCGTTGCTAGTCCACCGCACCGGCGGACTCGAAGCGGCGATCGCGTTGCACTGCACCAACAACATGGCGATCTCCTACTCCGGCTTCTCCGGAATCGATTCTCTGCCGGAGGACAACAACCGGATCCTGATTACCGCGGCCGCGGTCTTGCTGCAGTACGCGGGTGCAGCGGTACTACTGTTTGTGTTGCGCGGGTACGCGCCCGCTCAGCCTTCGCACCCGCCCGGGTGGTTCCCCGGTACGGGGTGGTTCCGCGGATGGCCGCGGGTTGTGTTGCGCTTCCCGCCGACCGCCGTCGCTCATCGCCGGCGCCAATTACAGTCCTCCGGGCCCGGAGTAAGGTAGACCCCACCGCCGTACAATCCCGTCGCCCCGGTTCCTCCGGGAGCGGCTTTTTCGTGGTTGAGGGGCTGCCCATGAACGCTGATGAACGAACCCGCCGCGCCCTGGAGGAGGAGCCGCTTCCGCAGCGTCCCGATCCGTGGCGGCTGTTCACCGCGTACAACTCCTCCACCCCGCGGCTACCCGGCGCTCTGCGCGCAGCCATCGCAGTCACAGTTCCCGGCGCGCTCGCCTTGGCCCTCGGCCAGGACAACGCCGCAATCCTGATCGCGTCCAGGGGTTTCGTCGTTATCTACGGCGAAGGCCACCCTTACCGCTCGCGGCTGCGTGTCTTGCTCGCAGCCGCGGTGTTGCTCGTCGCCGGTGCGACGGCGGGGGCCTTCGTCGGTTCCGTCATGTGGGCTCAACTCACCGCCGGCGGCCCGCACGCTTGGTTCCTGCTCTCCGGGATCTACACGGTGCTCATTGCCACGGCGGGCGCGTACGTGCAAAACGCGCTGGGGTTGCGCCCGCCGGGTGTGTTCTTCGTGGTTATGGTGGCTGGCGGGTCGACGATGGTGGCTCGGCTCGGGCTGAACCCGCTCGAGGTCGGCGGGTGGGCGAGCCTCGGAGCGCTGTCGGCCGTACTCGTCGGCATGTCCGGGTGGCTGGTGCACCCGCACGGGCCGAAGCGCAACGCGGTGCGGAACGCGCAGGAGGCTGTCGCCAGCTACGTGGGCTCCCCCGCCACCGTCGGCCGGCGGCATCGGGCGCAGGCGGCCGTCGCGCAGGCATGATCCGCGCTGGGCGACGCGGGCGTAATCTCCGGCGGCCAGATCGTGCGGCCGGGCGAGCGCGATCTGGTGGAGCGCACCCTCGACGCTAATCGACGCCTCGTGCGACGCAACGCGGAGCCCGCTTCGCCGTCAACTTCGGGCTCGGACTCGCACCCGCTTTTCGACGCCCACCGCAGCGTGATCCCCCACACCAGGCCGTCGATGATGTACCGGCTGACGCGCTCCGACAACCGACACTCCCACACCGTGATCACGGCGGAAAAGGTCTTCCTGGCCACGCTCTTCGCGGCCGTCTCGGGTGTCGCACTCGGTTTCGACCGCCCCGACTGGGCGGTCGTTTCCGCACTGCTCATGCTGCAGTGGGGCCCGGACCGTATCCCGGGCCAGGTCCGAGGCCTGCACCGCCTCGTCGGCTCCTTGCTCGGCATCGCCCTGTTCGGAATCTTCCACCACTTCGAAGTCTCGGGGTTTTCGCTGCTGCTGGTCCTGGCGCTGTGTCAGTTCGGCGCCGAGTTCTTTGTCACCCGCAACTACGCCCTGACCGTCATCTTCACTACCCCGCTCGCGCTGCTCATGGGCGACTCGCTGGCCCAGCCGTTCGGCCAGGTCTTCACCGCCCGCACAGTCGAGGTTGTGCTCTCGATCGTTTTCGGATCTCTGTTTTTGTGGATCTGGAGGCCGCACGCCGAGCAGCGCCATCACTTCCGGCTTCAGATTCGCTGCCGCAAGGCGATGGGTTCGCTCCTCGGGGCGCTGCTGGTTACCCCACCAAGCGGGGCGAAGGAAGAGCGGCGCGACCTGCAGTACGAGCTGCTGGCGGAGCGCCAGGCCGTGAACTCGCTTGCACTGGACCACCCGGGCACTGCTCTGACAGTGTGGGCCGACCACGTGGAAATCCAGCGGGCCGGATACGCCATCTTGGACTACTGCAGCGCCCACAACGACGAGATGCTCACGGCCGCCCAGGTCGAGGCGCTGGCGGCGCACCTGAAAAGAGTGCTGTAGCTACTCCTCGTCGGTAGACAGCGCGGCGACGAACGCCTCCTGCGGAACCGTGACGGAGCCGATCGACTTCATGCGCTTCTTGCCGGCTTTCTGCTTCTCCAGCAGCTTGCGCTTGCGTGAGATGTCGCCGCCGTAGCACTTCGACAACACGTCCTTGCGCAGCGCGCGGATGTTCTCGCGGGCAATGATTTTCGAGCCGATCGCCGCCTGCACCGGCACCTCGAACTGCTGGCGCGGGATGAGCTCCTTGAGCTTCTTCGTCATCTTGTTGCCGTACCACTGCGCCGAATCGCGGTGGACGATGGCGGAGAACGCGTCGACGGGTTCACCCTGCAGCAGAATGTCCACCTTGACCAAGTCAGCCTCCTGCTCACCGGCCTCCTCGTAGTTCAGCGAGGCGTAACCCTTGGTGCGTGACTTGAGCATGTCGAAGAAATCGAAGATGATTTCGCCGAGTGGCATTATGTAGCGCAGCTCCACGCGGTCCTCGGAAAGGTATTCCATGTTCTTCATGGCGCCACGCTTGGACTGGCACAGCTCCATGGTCGTGCCCACGAACTCCTGCGGCACGATGATCGTCATGTTCACTATCGGCTCGTAGACCTCCTGCAGCTTGCCGCCGGGCCAGTCCGAGGGGTTGTGCACGTGGCTTTCGGTGCCGTCCTCGGCGACCACGCGGTAGGTCACGCTCGGCGCGGTGGAGATCAGGTCGAGGTCGAATTCCCGCTCCAAGCGGTCGCGGGTGATCTCCATGTGCAGCAGCCCCAGGAAACCGCACCGGAAGCCGAAGCCGAGTGCCACGGAGGTTTCGGGCTCCCACGTCAGGGAGGCGTCGTTAAGCTGGAGCTTTTCCAGGGACTCGCGCAAGTCGGGGAAGTCTTCCTGCGAGACTGGGAACAGGCCCGAGTACACCATGGGCTTGACCTCGGCGAAGCCGGCCAGCGGCTGCTCGGCGCCTTTCGCCGCCCACGTGACCGTGTCGCCCACGCGCGTCTCGCGCACGTCTTTCACGCCGGTGATGAGGTAGCCAACCTCGCCCGGGCCCAAACCCTTGGTCTTCTTCATCGTGGGAGAAACCACGCCGATCTCGAGGATCTCGTGCTTGACCCCGGTGTTCATCATCTGGACCTGCTGGTGCGGGGTGAGCCTGCCGTCCATCATGCGCACGTAGGTGACCACGCCGCGGTATGTGTCGTAGACAGAATCGAAGATGAGCGCGCGGGCTGGGGCCTCAGGGCCGAACTCGGACGACGGCGCAGAGACCAGCTCGACGAGCTTGTCCAGCAGCTCCGGCACCCCCTCACCCGTCTTGCCGGAGACGCGCAGCACCTCGTCGGGCTCGCAGCCGATGATGTGGGCGATCTCAAGCGAGTACTTCTCCGGGTCCGCGGCGGGCAGGTCGATCTTGTTCAGCACCGGGATGATCTCCAGGTCCTTGTCCATGGCCATGTAGAGGTTGGCCAGGGTCTGGGCCTCGATGCCCTGCGCGGCGTCGACAAGCAGGATCGCCCCCTCGCACGCCTCAAGCGCGCGGGAGACCTCGTAAGAGAAGTCGACGTGGCCGGGCGTATCGATCATCTGCAGGATCGTCTCCTGGCCCGCGCATTCACCAGACGCCGGGGTCCACGGCAGGCGCACGTTCTGCGCCTTGATGGTGATGCCGCGCTCGCGCTCGATATCCATGTTGTCCAGGTACTGATCGCGCATGTCGCGCGCGTCCACCACCTTGGACAGCTGAAGAATGCGGTCGGCCAGGGTGGATTTCCCGTGGTCGATGTGGGCGATGATGCAGAAGTTCCGGATGCGGGCGGGATCCGTGAACGTCGTTTCCGCAAAGTTGGTTTTCGAGGCAGCCATGATTGGCCCCACTTTACCGTCTCACATGGGCAAACCCAACACGCGGCCACGTTATTGAGAAGGCCACCACCACCCCCTAAAGTAGGTGCGAGTACCGCACCGAGCATCCTCAAGGGGGGTGAAGGGACATCTTCGTCCGCAGGATCAAGCGCCGCAAGGCTAAGGGCTCAGGCCCCTTGGAGGAAGGCCTCGCGCTGCTCAACGAGCGCCTCGGCTCCTCCCCACGAGCCCCGCGCGAAAGCAAAAAAGCCAGCGTGGCCAGGCTGATTGTCAAACCGACCTCGCGGGTGGCGCGCAGCATCTACTACGCGCCCGACATGGACGGCCAGGCGGAACCGGGTGAAGTTGTGTGGGTCACCGTGCCGTCGACCCCGCCGCGCGAGCGCTCTCTGCTCATCGTGGGACGCGAGCATCACGACGTCCTCGGGCTGCTCATCTCCCCCGACAAAGAACACGCCACCCACCCCGACTGGCTCGACATCGGCTCCGGCGACTGGGAAGCCTCCGGTGAACCGTGCTGGGTGCGCATGGACAAAACCCTGCTGGTCTCAGAAACCGACGTGCACCGCCGCGGCGCGTCCGTCCCGCCCCGGCGCTTCGAGCGGGTGGCCAACCGGCTGCGCGATGGCTTCGACTGGATCTAGCATGGTTTTGGCCGCAGGGTGCTCGACTGCTAGTTTGTAATGGTTGTCCGCATCCGGGAGCCACGGGTGCGCCGCGCTACGCGAGCAGGACCTTGGGCCCGCGTCAATGACCAAAGCACGGTGCGCATGACCCGCCTGGACGGTGACGTTCACTATCAACAACGCAATCAAGAGGTGCTTAGAAAATGGCAAACATCAAGCAGCAGAAGAAGCGCGTTCTCACCAACGAGAAGCGCCGCCTGCGCAACAAGTCCGTCCGCTCCGCCACCCGCACGGAGATGCGCAAGTTCCGCGAGGCCGTCGAGTCCGGTGACAAGGCTGCCGCCGAGGAGCAGCTGCGCGTCGCTTCCCGCAAGCTGGACAAGGCTGTGACCAAGGGCGTGTTCCACCGCAACGCCGCGGCGAACAAGAAGTCCAACATGGCCCGCGCCTTCAACCAGATGGCCTAGCTTTTACCCCGTGCCGCCCCGTCTCCCTTGCGAAGACGGGGCGTTTCGCTTGTCGGCAGTGACCAGCGGCGCGCTCACATTGTGGCGAGGATCCCGCGGAGAAACACCAGAGCGCCCACCGCGATAAAAAACCCGCCTGCGCCGATGTCTATGTAGGGCCCCGCGGCAAACAGCCGGCGCTGCACTCGCCGGGTTGACACGACCTGCGACAGCAGCGCGAAAACCGCCACGGTACTCAGCCACAGTGCGAGGATGACCACCGCCGCCGTCGCCGGGCTCGGGTTAGCCGGCAACAGCGGCGCGATCATTGCGGTCAGCGCGAACACGATCTTTGGGTTGGACACGTTCGTGGAAAGCCCCCTCACAAAGGACCTTCTCAACGTTCCCAGCCGCGATTCTGCCTCCGCGGCATCCATCGGCGGGTTGCGCCGATCCCGCCAGCCCTGCGCTACGTTGGCCAGCCCCATTGCCACAAGAACGAGCCCGCCGACGACTTGCAGCGCAGTAAGCATCCACGGAAACGCGTGCAACATGGCGGCGGCCCCCAGCACGGTGAGGGTGCACCACAGAAGCACGCCGACCAAAACTCCTGCAGCTACAGCGCGGGCGTGCCTGCGCGAGCGCGTCGCGGTCCGCGTCACCAGGACGACGTCGGGCCCGGGCGACGCTGCACCCACCAGGTTCAACCCGACGATGACTGCGAGGTCACCGGGGCTGATCAACCCATCTTCTCCGCAAGGTCCGCGCGCCCGAACATCTGCGCCGTGGCAATCGCGTCGGGGTGCCCAGCGCGCGGGTCCGCCCCCGCCTCAAGCAGGAGATCCACGATCGCGTCCTCTTTCTTAAAAATCACGCCAGCCAGCGGGGACTGCCCACGGGCATTGAGCTTATCGACGTCCGCCCCACGCTCCACCAAACCCTCTACGAGCTCGGCGTGCCCCGAGTAGGCGGCGAGCATGAGAAACGTGTTGCCGTCCTGGTTGGCCAAGTTCACGTCCACGCCGTTGTCCACGTACTCCAGCAACGTAACGTCACCGGTGCGCGCGAACTCGAAGAGTTTTCCCGCGAACTCCTGAATCTCCTCGGGCACCTGGTGGTTGTCGTGGTCGTTCATGCGCGCCAGTTTAGCGGGCGAGCTCAGCGATCCTGCGCACAGCGTGTTCGATGGCGTAGTCGGGGTCTCCTCCCTGGCCCTTGACCTCCGCGTCCAAGTCCGCGATCACGATCACTGCTTCAGAGACTGCGTCACCGGACCAGTTGCGGGCCACCTGCATCGTCTTTTTCGCCACAAACGGGTGCATCCCCAGCTCCCGCCCCAACTGGTCCGGGTTTCCCCGGGTGTTGTAAAGCTTGGCTATGTCGCCGACCTTCCGGGCCAGTGCAGCGGCGATGGCGACGGGACTGATGCCCAGCTGGAGTGCCCGGCGCGTCGACGCCAGCGCCCGATCCGCCCTGCCTGCGACGGCTTGGTCGGCGATGTCGAACCCGGAAACCTCCGCGACTCCCGAGTAGTAGGCATGCACGGATTTCACCGTGATCTCACCGTCGGTGTCGGAGACGAGCTGGCTCACCGCCGCGGCCAGCTCCCTCAGGTCGGAGCCCACCGACTCCAGCAGCGCGGCGATGACGTCCGGTGTCGGCCGCACCCCGTGTCGGCGGAACTCATTGCTCACCCAAGTGTGGCGGTCCTTGCCTTTCAGCGGGTCCGCGACGTGCACCTCTGCGGCCTTCTTGAATTTCGCCACCATCGCCTTCTGGCGACCGCCACCGGAATGCTGAATGATCAGCGTCATCCCCGGCGCGGGATCCACCGCGGCACGCAGCAGCAGCTCCGTCGGTTCCTTGCCCGCGAGCTCCGCGCCTGTGAACACTACGACGCGCTCTTCGGCAAAAAGTGACGGGCTCGTCGCCATGAGCAGTTCACCTTCCGAGACTTCGTTCGCCTTAAACGTGCTGACCTCGGCGGCCGGACCCACGGCGTCGATAATCGCCTTTGTCGCGCGCTCGGCGAGAAACTCGTCCTCACCGAGGACCAGGTGAACGGGATTGAGCATGCGCCCCATCTTAAAACCTCCCGCTCGCCGCGCGCTGCGTCCCGTCGGGGTAGAGCGTGACGCGCCCGTCGCGGCGGGGATAGAGCACCGGAATGCCGCCTTGCGTGATCACCGGCCTGTCATGCGCCGCGCCTTCCTCCATGACGACTACCACTTGGGAGTGCGCTGGCACGGGCTCCACCTCGCTTTCACGGGCGACAACGTGTGCGTTGAGGCGCGAGGTGTCGATAGGCGTTTGCCACCGTGCCCCCGACCCGCCCGCGGCGACCACCGTGACAACCGTGACAACCGCAGCGATCGTCACCCGCGGGCGGCCGAGGAGGAACCCCGCCAGGACCCAGCCGTAACACACCACAACGACGAGCGGGCTGCCGCCGACAGTGGACACGGGCAACCCGGCGCCCACTGCGGCAACGGTGTGGATCCATTCGGTCATCGGCTCAATCACCCACAGAACTGGTTTTTCTAACCCGCCCGGCAGCAACGCGAGAATGACAGCGAAAAGCCCGAGAACCGTCACCGGGGCGGCCGCGGGCGCGACGAGCACGTTAGCCACGACCGACACCAGCGACACCTGACCGGCCATGAGCGCCACGATCGGCATCGTTACCACGTCCGCGGCGATGGCGACCGCGAGCGCGCGCACCAGAATGTCGGGCCATCCCGTCGGCGCGAACGCCCGGCGGAGCACAGGGCTCAGCGCAACGATTCCGGCGGTGGCCGCCACCGACAGCGCAAAACCGTAGTTGACGGCCAGGTTCGAATTCACCAGCACGAGACCGATCACGGCCAGGCACAGGGCGTGAACGGGCTCCGCGACGGAGGACGAGAGCACTGCAGTCAGCCCGACTAGTCCCGTCACCGACGCCCGGAGCACGCTCGGCTCCGGGCCGACCAACGTTGCGAACACGGTGAGCGCTGCGGCGGCGACGGCAATGCGTCCGCGCAATCCAAGTCCGACCGCGCTGGCGAACACCGTGGCGGCCGCCGTGACGATCGCGACGTTGCTACCGGACACCGCGCTGAGGTGCGACAAACCGGTGTCGATGTACGCCTGCTCCTCCGCAGCGCTTTGCAGGGATGTGTCCCCGAGCACCATCCCGGGGATGAGCCCCTGCGAGCGCTCGCCCACCGTCTGCGCAACGGACTGCGCGAACACATCCTTGACGTGATTCGACCACGCGGCCATCCCCGTCGGCGGGGCAACAACCTCCACCTCGCCGTTGAGAACCATCTGGGTGGTCCCGGGCCGGGTCGCTTCGGCCGCGGATCCAACCACGCGCACGGTGGACCCCGGTTCGACGCCGTCGGGAATGGAGGGTACGAACGCGGGGACTTGACCGGGGTGGCCCGGGATGGACAGGCGGATGAGGAACCCGCCGCCGTCAATCTCCTTGGGTTCTCCTGACACGGAGCCGACAAGTTGGGTACCGAACTCCCACGCCCGGGACGTGGCCAAGCGCACGGCCGTGACGGCCGCGGCCACGCTACCGAGCCCTCCGACCAGGACCACCTGCCCCGCCTCACGGGCCAGCGCAACCACGCTGAGCACTACAGCCACAGTTGCCAGAGAGACCCACCCGCCCCAGACGATCCCCGCCAACGACGCGCCCCACACCACCAACGCGGCCGGGACGAGGCGGAGCTCGGACATTTACACGCTCACCAGATCCTTGAGCGCTTCGAACTTCGCCGGCCCGATCCCTTTGACGTCCATGAGCTGCTCAACGGAGGCGAAGGGGCCGTTGGCCTCGCGGTGCGCGACGATCGCGGCAGCAGTCGCCTCGCCCACGCCGGGCAGCGTGGTCAACTCGGTCGGTGACGAGGTGTTGAGGGAAACAAGACCCGGCGTACCGGGTCCTTCCTGTGCCCCTGGCGGCGGTGCCGCCCCGACGGCCTGGACGTGAATCTGTTGGCCGTCGGCAAGTAGCTGCGCCTGGTTGAGCGCGATGAGATCGGCGTGAGGGTATGGGGCGGCCGCTTTCAGCGCGTCGGCCACGCGCGCGCCCTGGTCGAGAGTCACAAGACCGGGGTTCGCCACCTCACCGACGACGGACACGACAACCTGCTCGGGAGCCGGAGCCGCCTCCGCGCCGGCTTCCCACTCCGGTTCGGGCGGCCCGGGACGCAGGAACACCCACCCGACAACGAGGGTGAGCACCACCGACACTGCCACCATGGCCTGAACCGGCTCCACGCGGAGACGGGGAGATGGGTGGACAACCATAAGGGAATCCTCTTCCCCGGTGGGCCGGAGCAGTTCTTTGATGCGGTCGGTGGTGCTCATACCGCTCACGCTAGAGAGGGGCAAAAGCTGGGGGAAGAGCCGTTGCGGAGATCTGTGGACAACTCCGTTGAAGCGTCATCTACACGGGTGAGTTCTCCACAAACCCCGACGAAAAGACGGCAGAAAGGCCGATGGCCCCGTCACCGGTGTGCACCGCGAGGGCGTCGACAAGCGGCACGACAAGTACGCGCGAGTCCTCCGGCAGGACGGCGGTGAGCGTGTCGGAGAGCGACTGCGCCGCCTCCTCGGCGCCGGCGTGCTGGATCGCCGCGAACACCGGTTTGCCGCCCGCCTTCTCCTGCACCAGCTCGGTCAGCTTGATGAAGGCCTTGGTTTGGGTGCGGGTCTTGCCTGCCAGTTCCAGTTTCCCGGAGTTGAGGTGCAGGATCGGCTTTGTCGCCAGCAGGGCCGCGGAGAGCACCGCGGTGCCCGTCGACAAGCGTCCGCCCTTGCGCAGGTCATCGAGCTGGTTGAGGTACACCCAGGTCTCAGCGCTGGCGAGCGTATCCTGCGCGATCTTTTCACAGGCGTCTAAATCCGCACCCTCGCGCGCCAGCGACGCCGCCGCCATGGCCGCTGCCCCGATCGCCATGCCGACGGTGTCGGTGTCCACCACGCGCACGGTGTCGGGGAAGACCGCCGAGGCGGAGACGGCCGCCGACCACGTCGAGGACAGATTTTTGGACAAGTGCAGCGCCACCACGCCCTCGTCGTCACCCCGCTCAAGCTGGCGCGCGTAGACCGCGGCGAGCTCGATGGCGGACAACCCGCTGGTGGAGCCGCCGTCTTGTTCCATGACGTGAAGCTCAGCGACGGTGATGTCGAGCTGTTTAATGATGTCGCTCGGTAGACCGGCAGACGAATCGACGACAATGCGGACGCCCATCAGTCGCTGAACCCCTGGTTCCAGGCGTCCAGGTACCACTGGACATCGGCCGGGGCTGTTGGGAAGGCTGCGGGCGCGGCGGCGCCTTCACGGTAGGCGGGCTGGGCGGTCAACCGCGAGGTGTTCGTATTTTTCAACCCTTTGAAAAGCGGGTACTGGCCCTCGTTGAGCCCGAGAAGGTTCGAAGTCAGCGCGGAAATCGTACCGCCGTGCGCGACGAAGAGAACGGCGGATTCATCCCAGTCTCCGTAGGTCTCCATCAGCTCGTCCACCACAGGGCGGGCCCGTTTGGCCACCTGCAACCGGCTCTCACCGGCCGGAGGCGCCCACGCCGCATTGTTGCGCCAGTGCGCGCGGATGCCTGCGCGCCGCGCATCAACCTCGGCGTGGGTCTTGCCCTGCCACTCCCCCAGGTTCGTCTCGCGCAGGCGGGAATCCTCGGTAATCTCGAGGCCGAGTGAGGCCGCGACGATCTCCGCTGTATGACGGGCGCGCGTCAAGTCGGAAGAGACGATCTTGGATACGCCGAGGCCCTTCATCAGTTGCGCCGCGGCGCGCGCCTGCTCCACACCCACCGAGGACAGGTCCGTGTCCAGCTGCCCCTGCATGCGGCGGGTAGCGTTGTACTCCGTCTGTCCGTGGCGCAGCAGAATTAGCCGTCGTCTCATCTCGCGCGCCCGGCTCTAGTACTCGTCGTCGCCCGAGCTGGGGCCCTCGCCCGCCAGTGGCAAGTCCTCGATTGTTTCCGCGCCGCGTACAGCGGACGAGTCACCAGCGCCGCCGAAATCACCGAACGCCGCCTCGCGCTCGTACGGCGGGACGCCCTCGACCTCGTAGACGGGGCAGTCGGCGTAGAGGCGGTCGAGCCCGTAAAAGTCCCGCTCGGCGTCGCGCTGGACGTGGACGACGATGCTGCCGTAGTCCAGCAGCACCCACCGGTTCTCGCGGTTGCCCTCGCGGCGCTTGGGCTCGAACCCCGCGTCGGTGAGGTCGCCTTCGATCTCCTCGACGATGGCCGCGGCCTGGCGCTCGTTGTCGGCGGAGACGATGACGAAAATGTCGGTGATCGCCATAACGTCCGAAACGTCGATCACGGCGATGTTGCGTCCGAGCTTCTCGTCCGCCGCCTTCGCGGCGATCTTCGCCTGGTCAATAGAGCTCTGCAGGGCAGTCAAATGCGTTGTGTCCTTTTGTTCGGGTGACGTTTCGTAGGTCAAAGTTCTCGCCCATTGTCACATGGATCGCGGGCAATGTGCTAGTCAGCCACGGTCTGCGCGGTAAAGGTCGTTCTTCGCGATGTACTGCACAACCCCGTCAGGCACCAGGTACCACACTGGCCGGTCTTCGCTGGCCCGCTCGCGGCAGTCCGTGGAAGAGATCGCCATCGCGGGGATCTCCACCAGGTGCACCCTCTCCTGGTGCTCGGCGGGAAGCATGTCCTCGCGCAGCTCGTAGCCCGGACGGGTCACCCCGACGAACTCGGCGAGAACAAACAGCTGATCCCACTCGTGCCAGGACATGATCGAGCTCAGCGCGTCCGCGCCTGTAATGAAGTACAACTGCTCCGCCGGGTACTCGGCGCGCAGGTCCTTGAGCGTGTCAATCGTGTACGTCGGCCCGCCGCGGTCGATGTCGACGCGAGATACGCAAAAACGCGGGTTGGAGGCGGTGGCGATCACCGTCATCAGGTAGCGGTCCTCGGAGTCGGACACCTGCCGGTCCGCCTTCTGCCACGGGTCACCCGTGGGCACGAAAACTACCTCGTCAAGGCAGAACCGGTCGGCCACTTCGCTCGCCGCGACGAGGTGGCCGTTGTGGATCGGGTCGAAAGTCCCGCCCATCACGCCGACTCTGCGCGGCGCGTGCGGTTCGGTTGCGTTCATAACCGAACAGTCTAGGCAGGGCGGCTAGCGGTAGCGGACCTGATCGACGAACCGGCCGAAGCTGTCGGAGACCTGGTTGTCCCACTGGGACGGAGCCAAGTAGTAGCGGCCGTGGTTTCCACCGTTGCCCTCGGAGCCGCGGAGAGTGGCGATGGAGAGATCGCACACGCCGTCGAGCGGCAGGCAGTAGTTCACGCGGTCGCTGGTCGCGGCAGCGGTCTTGGTGTTGAACGGCAGCAGGCCAAGAATTCCACCTGCGCCGCCGCCGGCTACCCCGACGGTGGACCAGTCGCCCGGGGCGGTGTTCGGGTTACCCATGTAGACGACACCTGCAAGCTGGCCGCGGCGGGCCAGCTCCTTCTCGTGCTCAAGCAACACCATCGCGCCCTGGGAGAAGCCAACCAGGACGTAACCCGGGTGGCAGCCGGTAGCACCTTCGTAGTCGTTGATGGCCTGCATCACACCCGCGCGGCCGACGTTGACGGAGTCGAGGAACTCGTTGCCGGCGCGGCGGGCGGTGTCCACTGCTGGTACCGCGTACTGGACGGCAAGGCCGACGGCCTGGGCGAGGGTGGCCGGCACGGCCACGGCCGGCGTGTCGAACGCGGGGTAGGCGGCCGGGTAGTACCGCGGCTCAAGGCCGATGACCTCGACGTCGTTCATCAGGGAGTTACCGCCGTGGGTCGCGCGGTAGCGGCCTTCGGCGTGGCGCAGGAAGGCGCTGATCGTCTCACCCTCCCAGCCGTTGGAGGTCCAGGATGCGCCAGAGGCGTAGGTGGTGCGGATGACCTGGGTGTTCTGGCCGGATCCGCGGGCAGCCACCACCGCGACCGCCGGGCAGCGCTGCTGGGCGCTGGCCTGGGGCAGGGAGGTGCCGGGCAGGCCCGCCACCGGGGCGATAACGGCCGTGGCGGCAGCCAGGAGGGAAGTGACGAGGATCAGCGCGCGGGCGCGCAGGGAGGAAGCTGGGGTGCGGGACACAATTCAGCCGTTTCTATGCAGTTGATGCTGACGTTTGAACGGCTAACAGCCTATACTACCGTCAATGAAATGTCTCGGCGGCATCACAGGCCGGTCACGGTCGCACGTGGCCCGCACCTTCAAGAATCCACTTCGTGCTGGTCAGCTCCGGTAGAGCCATGGGTCCGCGCGCGTGCAGTTTCTGAGTGGAGATTCCGATCTCGGCACCCATCCCGTACTGCTCACCGTCGGTGAACGCGGTGCTGGCGTTGAGCATGACGGCCGCGGCGTCCACCTCGTCGGCGAAGCGCTGCAGCGCGTGCGCGTCGCGCGACGCGATCGCCTCTGTGTGCCCCGTCGACCACCGCGCGATGTGGGCGATTGCTCCCCCGACACCATCGACAACATCCACGGCAATGTCCATCGACAGGTACTCGTCGGCCCAATCGCTCTCCTCCGCCGCCACAACGCCGCGAGCTCCGAGGGCCGCGAGCTTGTCGACGTCCCCGTGCACCGTCACCCCCGCGTCCTGCAGCGCCGTGATGACGCGGAGCTGGTCGGACGTGGACAAGTGGGCGTCGATAAGCGCGGTCTCGGTGGCGTTGCACACCGAGGTCCGCCGGGTCTTGCCATTGAGCAGCATCTGAATAGCGGAATCGAGGTCCGCACCGGCGTCGATGTAGAAGTGGCAGTTGCCCGTGCCCGTCTCGATCGCGGGCACGGTGGCGTTTTGAACCACCGCGTCGATCAGGCGCGCGGAACCGCGGGGAATGACGACGTCGACAAGCCCGCGTGCCGTGATCAGATCCTGGACCGACTCGTGCGTCTCGCACGGCAGGAGCTGAACGACCTCGCGGGGCAGGCCGTGCTCCGCAACAACGTCCTGCAGGATCTCGACGAGCTTTCCGTTAGTCACGCGCGCCGACTTGGAACCACGCAGCAGCGCCGCGTTGCCCGACTTCAAGGCAAGGCCGAAGGCGTCGACGGTGACGTTCGGGCGGGCCTCGTAGACCATGCCCATCACCCCGAGGGGAACGCGGACCTGGCGCATCCGGATGCCGTTGTCCATTGTTCTGCCCTGCAGAATCTCCCCCACCGGGTCACTCAGGCTCGCCACCTGGCGCAGCCCACCGGCAATGCCTTCGACGCGGGCGGAATCGAGCGCGAGCCTGTCGATCAGCGCCTCGGTCATGCCCGCGGCGCGGCCTGACTCGATGTCGGCGGCGTTCGCCTCGAGGATCTCGGCCGCGCGGTCCACGAGGACATCCGCGGCGTGGCGCAGCACCGCGTCCTTCTGCGGCGTCGGCAGCGTCGCAAGCACCGGGGCGGCCGCCTTCGCGGCTCGCGCTTTGCTCCGGACTTCATCGCGCTCGGCGGCGCGCGCTGCGGTTTGTGCGGTGTCTTCCATGCGAGCCATCCTAGTGGGCCGCTAGAGGCGCGTGGCGTAGTTGGACAGGTAGTCGGCGTGCACGACCGCGCGGCGCTGGTGCGGCTCGAGGTCGCGGGTGTTCTTGCCCAGCATGGTAGCCAGCTCGGCGGCGTCGTAGGCCACCTCGCCGCGCCCGACGGGCGCGCTGTCCGGGCCGAGAATCTCGACGATGTCACCCGCGTGGAAGTCACCCTCAACCGCGGTGATGCCCACGGCCAGCAGGCTGGTGCCGCCGCGCGTAACAGCCCGCACCGCCCCCTCGTCGAGACGCAGCACCCCCTCGGCGTCCGCCGCGTACAGCGCCCAGAACTTCCACGCGCTCAGCTTGGAAGCGGGCCGGGTGTGGAACACGGTGCCCGTGTCCGCGGCGTCGAGCGCCCGGGCGATCTCGCTTGCCGACGTCAACAGCACCGGCACTCCTCCCCGCGCGGCCAGGCGCGCCGCCGAGACTTTCGCCGCCATGCCCCCGGTTCCCAGCTCCCCTCCGTCGCCGGCGGCCACATCCTCCAGGTCCTTGCCGGAGCGGACCTCGGTGATCAGACGCGCACCCGGGTCGGAAGGGTTGCGGTCGTAGAGCCCGTCAACGTCGGAAAGCAAGTACAGCGCGTCCGCCGACACGAGGGTGGACACGATCGCGGAGAGCCTGTCGTTGTCGCCGAAGCGCATCTCGGTGGTGGCCACGGTGTCGTTCTCGTTGACGATCGGCACCGTGCCCAGTTGGCGCAGCTTGTCGATGGTGCGTTGCGCGTTGCGGGCGCGCTCGCGCTGACCCGCGTCAGCCTGGGTGAGCAGCACCTGGCCGACGGTGCGTCCGTAGCGGGCGAAGGAGCGCCCCCAGCTCTGCGCGAGGTGAACCTGCCCCACCGCCGCCGCGGCCTGCTTGGTTGCCAGGTCCCTCGGCCGGGCGCTCAGACCGAGCGGGGCCATACCCGCGGCGATTGCACCCGAGGACACGACGATGACGTCGCTGCCCGCGCTCATGCGGGCCTCGACGGCGTCGACGATCGCGTCGATCTTGTCCTGGCTGACGGAGAAGTCGGCGTCGACAAGCGAGCTCGTACCGATCTTGACCACGACCCGCTTGGCGGCCGCGATGTGGCGGCGCAAATCCTGTTCTTCCATCGCCTAACCTTGCCAGCGCTCGCGGTCGGCTTCCTGCCCGTCGCCGTAGTCGTATTCGTCGATGAGTCCGCGCCGCGCCTGGGAAGCGCGCTTGCGCTCCGCGGCGGAGGTGCGGTCGGTGCCGGCCAGGCGGGCGTCCTGGCCGCGCCCCGCCATCGTCGGGTCGCCGCCCAACGAGGGCTCCCAGTCGAAGGAGATCTCCCCGATGGTGACGGTGTCGCCCTCGTGGGCGCCCAACTTGCGCAACTGGTCCTCCACGCCCGCCTTGTTCAGGCGGTCCGAGAGGTAGCCGACGGCCTCTTCGTTCTCGAAGTCTGTCTGGCGGATCCAGCGCATTGCCTTCTCACCGGTGACAATCCAGCCCCCCTCGAACTCCGGGTCGGGCTCGACGCGGACGCCGTCCCTGCCGCCGGCGGCATCGACCGCACTTGGGCGAATAACCTGCACGTGGTCCCTGTCCACCGTGACTTTCGGGCGGGACTTGCGGGCCTTCTTCACAATCTCCCACAGCGCCCACTTCAACTCGTCCAGGCCCTCGCGGGTTGCTGTTGAAATGGTGAAAATCGGCCAGCCGAACTTCTCCGCGAGGTCCGCCTCGAGGAAATCGGCGAGCTCGCGGGCGTCGGGAATGTCCATCTTGTTCAACACGATCAGGCGCGGGCGATCACCCAAGTCGCCGAGCCCGGAATCGAGATCCAGCTCCGCGGCGTAGGTCGCGAGCTCCGCCTCGAGAGCCTCAATGTCGCTCAGCGGGTCACGCCCCGGTTCCATCGTCGCTGTGTCGACGATGTGGGCCAACACCGCCGTGCGCTCGATGTGGCGCAGGAAGTCCAATCCGAGACCCTTTCCCTGGCTCGCGCCCGGGATCAGACCCGGCACGTCGGCGATGGTAAACGTGTCGTTGTCCACGTTGACCACACCCAGATTCGGTTGCAGGGTAGTAAACGGGTAGTCGGCGATTTTCGGCTTGGCGGCGGACAGGACCGAGATCAGCGAAGACTTGCCTGCGGAGGGGAAGCCGACGAGGCCGACATCCGCCATGGACTTCAGCTCCAGAACGAGGTCGTGGGCCTCTCCGGGCTCCCCCTTGAGCGCGAAACCGGGGGCTTTGCGCTTGTGGGTCGCGAGCGACGCGTTGCCCAAGCCGCCGAACCCGCCCTCGGCGGCGATGAACCGCGTGCCCGGCACCGTCAGGTCTGCGAGGATCTCCCCGTCCGCCGTGCGCACGACAGTGCCGACTGGCACCTCGAGGACGAGGTCTTCACCGCGCGCTCCGTTGCGGTGGTCGCCGGCCCCGTTGGCGCCCCGCTTCGCCTTCAGGTGGGGGCGGAACTGGAAGTCCAGCAGTGTGTGCACCTGTGGTGACACCTCGAAAACGATGTCGCCGCCGTGCCCGCCGTTGCCACCGTCGGGGCCGCCGAGGGGCTTGAACTTCTCGCGGTGGACGGACACGCAGCCGTGCCCGCCGTCGCCCGCCTGCAGGTGCAGGAGGGCGCGGTCAACGAACTGGGCCATGGTGCCCGCCTTTCGTCGCGGATGGATTGTACTGTGGCGTCCACCTTACGTACCGCCGGTGGCCAATCCAAAGGAGAGTGCCGAGGCTGCAACGATTGCGCTTAGGCGGCGGAGACGGAGGAGTCCCCGCTGGCCCCAGAGATCATTCGGTAGATGTAGACCGTGCCCAGGGTGACGAGTGGAACGTACACGACCAATCCGAGGCCCAGTGTCACAAGAGCGACGGCGTATCCCGCAATCGACAACAAGATGTGGGCCCCCAGAACCTTCCAAAAGTTCCCCATGACGTCCCGGCGCGCACGGGAGAACGCGTCACCCACGCTGTACCCGTCCAGGATGTACATTTGCACGAACGTCAGAACCAGCACCACCGGGATCGATGCGACGAGCGCGATGACCGCCACCACCGCGACGAGCCATTCAACCACCTGGAACGCCAGGAACATCACCGCTGCGAGCAGCGCGTAAATCACCAGCATCGCTAGCAGCACCACGACGAACGCAAGGAGCATCCGGCCGATGGGTACCCCGCGGAATACAGTCCCCCATGTTTGCTCCTCGCCCCGCGTCTCCCGCAACGCTGCGTTGTACAGCAGCGCTGAGAAGTAGATGCTGGCTGCGATCATAAGCACATAAAAGACGACGAGTGAAGCAATCGAGCCCGCGCCGAGCTGCGGGTTCTCCTGACCCGCGGTGCGAATCGCGACCGGCGCGATGACAGCAGCGGTCAGCGCTGTCATACCGACCATGAAGAGAGCAGTCACACCGATCCACACGTGCCAGGTGCGGGAGAAGATGCGCTTGAAGCTGAAGGCGACGGGGTCTGTAACCTCCCACCGCGTCCGGGGCGAGGGCTGGTAGGGCGTGTAATTCTGCGGGTTCATAGTCACACGTGCATCATAGGCCCGAACGGGGCATACCGAAACAGGAGTGCACCCCTGGCCAACCTTGACCAGGGGTGCACGAAAGTATCCCGTTTTACGCGGTCGCGGTGACCTCGTCGACGGTGCCCTCTTCCACGACGCCCGCGGCTTCAGCGGCCTCGAGGACCTCGGCTGCGACGCCCTGGCCATCGGCCGGGACGATATTGACGATGCGGCGGTTGCGCTTGATGCCGAACTGGACGGCGCCAGCGGACAGAGCGAACAGCGTGTCGTCTCCACCGCGGCCGACGTTGTCACCCGGGTGGAACTTGGTGCCGCGCTGGCGGACGAGGATCTCGCCGGCCTTGACCTGCTGGCCGCCGAAGCGCTTCACACCGAGGCGCTTCGACTCAGAGTCACGACCATTCGAGGAGCTGGATGCACCCTTCTTGTGTGCCATTTCTGTATCTCCTTTTTAAGAAGTCTTACTTGATGCCGGTGATCTTGACGGTGGTCTGCGGCTGACGGTGGCCCTGGCGAACCTTGTAGCCGGTCTTGTTCTTGTACTTGAGGATGTCGATCTTCTTGCCCTTGCCGTGCTCGACGATCTCGGCCTCAACGTTGACCTTGGACAGTGCATCCGGGCCGGTGGTGACGTCTGCTCCATCGACGAGAAGAACCGGGGTGAGTGCAACCTTGTCGCCTGCTTCACCCTCGAGCTTCTCGATCCGGACCAGGTCGCCCTCGGCAACCTTGTACTGCTTGCCGCCGGTCTTGACGATCGCGTACATAGAGGGTTACCCCTTATCTATAACTCGCACGACTCCGGCATGCTTCGGAATCGCTTGGAACAGTGAATAAAGTGTTGCGGGGCCTGTAACCAGGCTTATCGTGCCTGCATGCTTGGGCTACGAGGCGCGCACGCCCCAAAACACGGACTGCCAAATCCTACTACGGACCCGCCCGCTTCTCCAAACCGCGGGCGGGAAGCGACTTTTCCCGGCTACTGCGAGCGACGGCGCACTGCCCTGCGCCGCCCACGGCCGGCCGAGGCGGTCCTTGCCTTCGCCTCCTGCTTGTCGACGCCCCCTTGTCGCGCATCGGGCGCGCCCTGCACGTCTCCCCTACGTGAAGACGTTTTCTCAGCCTCGGCGGCGGATGTCGAGCTGCGGCGCACCGCCCGCCGACGCCCGCGGGACCCACCTGGCTTGCGCTCCGTGGCGGCGGAATCAGCCTGGGACCTCTTTTCTGTCGCCTGCTGACGCTCCTCCTGCGGCTCCACCTGTCTCTGCTCTCGGCGCACCTTCTCGCCCTTCTTGCCCTTCTCTTGCTCAGCGGGCTCCGGGGTACCCCAGAAGTCCTCCGGCTTCGGGCGGATGTCGGAGCGGGAATTGCCCCGAGTGCGTCGCTTCCGGCGCGGGGAGTTCTCAAACTCCTCGACGGCCTGCTCGAAAGATTTCGCCGGCGGGTTCTCCTCCGGGCGCTCTATCGGCTTCTCCTCGGCGCTGTCGGATACAGTCTCGGCCGATCGTTCATCCGCACCACTGCGCCCGCGGCCCCGGCTTCCACCGCGACGCCCACGGCGCCGTCCCTTGGACTGGCCGGAGCGGTCGTCGGTTCCGCCTGTGTCACCGGTGTCGCGATCGTCGCTGTCGTCGCTGTTGTCGCTTCCGCTGCCGCCGATCACGGACGCGGCCAGCTTGTCCAACGCGTCCTCGTCGATTCCGATGGCGCGGTCATCCTCCCCAGCCGGTGCAGGGGCCGGGGTCCGCTTCCTCTCCGGTTTCGGCGCCATGTCCTTGTCAGCACCGCGGGCGGCATCTTTGTGTTCGCTCTTAGTGCCGGAACGACCGCGCGACGGTGCCGCGTTGTCGGCGCCTTCCTCGACGGGGTCCTCGGTGAGGATGATGCCCCTGCCCCCGCAGCAGTCGCATTGCGTTGAGAAGGTCTCCAGCAGTCCGGTCCCGAGGCGCTTTCGGGTCATCTGCACGAGGCCGAGCGAGGTGACCTCGGATACTTGGTGCCGGGTGCGGTCGCGGCCGAGCGCCTCCTTGAGGCGGCGCAGCACGAGCTCCTGGTTTTCGGGGAGGATCATGTCGATGAAGTCGACGATGATCATGCCGCCGATGTCGCGCAGACGCATTTGGCGCACGATTTCCTCGGCGGCTTCAAGGTTGTTGCGCGTCACCGTCTCCTCGAGGGAGCCGCCGGAGCCGGTGAACTTGCCGGTGTTGACGTCGATGACGGTCATCGCCTCGGTGCGCTCGATGATTAGGGTGCCGCCCGACGGCAGCCACACGGTGCGGGAAAGCGCCTTCTGGATCTGCTCGTCAATCCGGTAGGCCTCGAAGGCATCCTGGCCGTCGTGGTCGCCGCGCTCGTAGCGCACCAGACGCTCCTCAAGGTCGGGAGCGACGGAGCTGACGTACGCATGAACGGTGTTCCACGGGCGGCGGCCGTCGACAATCAGCTCGGAGAAGTCCTCGTTGAAAAGGTCGCGCACGACCTTGACAAGCAGATTAGGCTCCTCGTATAAGGTGACGGGCTTGGCACCCTTGGAGGATTTCTCCTTTTCGGCCTGCTCCTGGATCGCCTCCCACTGGTTGTGCAGGCGGGTGACGTCGGCGCCGATCGCATCCTCGGGCACTCCTTCGGCTGCGGTGCGGATAATCGCACCACCCTTGCCCGGCACCACCTTGGCCAGGATCTCCTTTAAGCGCTTGCGCTCCGGCGCGGGCAGTTTGCGGGAGATGCCCGCGCTGCGGCCGCCGGGGACGTAGACGAGGTAGCGGCCGGCCAGTGAGATTTGGGTGGTCAGGCGTGCGCCCTTGTGTCCCACCGGGTCCTTTGTCACCTGGACCACGACCTGGTCACCGGACTTTAGTGCCTGCTCGATGCGGCGCGATCGGCCCCCGAGCCCGGCCGCCTTCCAATCGACCTCGCCCGCGTAGAGCACGCCGTTGCGCCCCTGCCCGATGTCGATGAACGCGGCTTCCATGCTGGGCAGGACGTTTTGAACGCGGCCGAGGTAGATGTTGCCGATCATGGGGGCATTCTGGTCGGAGGTGACGAAGTGCTCCGCCAAAACCCCATCTTCGAGCACGCCGACCTGCGTGATCGTCCCATGGCCGTCGTGACGCGCGCGCTCGCGCACCACCATGGTGCGCTCGACGGATTCCCGGCGGGCGAGGAACTCCGCCTGGGAGACGATCTTGGAGCGCTTGCGGTCCTCCTCGCGCTTCTCGCTGCGGCGGCGGCGCTGCGCCTCCAGCCGCGAGGAGCCGCGGATGGCTTTCGGCTCCTCGATCACCTCTGTCTCGTCATCCGTCTCGACGGTCGGCTGTTCGACGGCCGGTGGGTTACTGGCAGTCTCGTTCTCGCTGGGCTCGCTTAGCGACGCCCTCTTCGCGCGCCGCCGCTCCGATCGTGACGGAGCCTTGAACAGCGGGACGTACGCGGGCGCTTCCGTCGTCTCGGGAGCAGGCGTGATCACGGGTTCGACGTCGGTCAGGAGATCGTCGGCGCCCTCGATGTCCTCGGGGTCGAGCAGAGCATCGTCGTCGCGGTCGTCGCTGTCGTCGGCCGCGAGCTCCCGCTCCACCTTCTCCTCGATCTGGTGAATCTCGTTCTCCACGTCCTTGCGCACGCGCTGGCGGATCTTCTCGTCGGCCTCCGAAGCGGCGTTTTCGGAATCGCCACCGGGGGGGTCCTGCGCGGGGTCGGAGAGGGCGTCGAGAAGCTTCTCGCTCTCGGCGCGGGTCAGCGAAGACTGGGCGACCTTGACCAGGCCCAGGTCAGTGAGAGCGACAATGAGCTGCTTCGACGGTACGCCGAGTGCCTTGGCGAGCTGGAACACGCGGGTCTTGTCGGTGAGCTGGCTGCGGTCGAACGTCGCCGCGGAGTGCTGGCGTTCCGAATTTTTGGAATTGTCGTCTGTGGCCACGGATGATCTCCATTCATAGGCCGAACCGGGCGGCAGCACCGGGCGCTGGCGATTCTTCCGTCGCCGCCGCCGCGCAGTGCCGCCTCCCGCATCGGGATGCGTTTTTAAGCTTCACAGCGCCGCCGCGTTATCCCCGGGCGGGGTTCAGCAACGCTTCGCACCCATTGTGGCACAGCGGGAGGCGGTGCGCCCCTTTAGACAGACGGTTTAGACGTAGCCTGCACCAGGGCGCCACGTGCGCGACAGTGCGAGACCCACGGCGGAATCCGGATTCTCGTAGTCTGCGACACGGTAGAACTCCATACCCACCTCGGCCGGACGGATCCGCGCCACAGCGTAACCGTGCGCGTCGAAGTCGACATGCTTGACCGCCGGGTTGAGCTTGCGGATGAAGCTCTCCGCCAGCAGGGACACCGGGTTGTCTTCGGGGTGGTAGACCTTGGTGTACGTCGTTACCGTGTCGCCGACATTGGCGGCGCTGATCGACGACGTCACAATCTCGCACCCGATTTCCTCCCCGTTGTGGACAATGGAGTTCGCCCACTCGGTGTGGATGTCGCCGGTGAGAAAGAGGACGTTTGCGTCGTCGGCGGCGAGCTCGTCGAAGAGCCGGTTGCGCGCCCAGGCGTAGCCGTCCCACTGGTCCGGATTGATCGGGATGCCTGACACCAGGCTCGAGAAGTCATCCAGCATGCGGTTGACCAGCCGAGCTTCGGAACTCGTCGGGGCGAGCGCGCCGAGCGTCAGCGGGGCGATCATGACGGAGTTGCCCATCACGTTCCACGTCGTGTTGGAGTTGCGCACGACGGAGGAGAGCCAGTCGAACTGCTCCGGGCCGAGCATCTCACGGCCTTCGCTGTTGCCCGCCAAACGGGAGGGCTCTTCGTCGCGGTAGGTGCGCAAGTCCATCATGGTGAGGTTAACCAGCGAACCGAACTGCAGGCTGCGGTAGATGTGACCCCCCTCCGACGGGCGGGTTGCGCGCACCGGCAGCCATTCAAAGTAGGCCTGCTGGCCCGCGTTCCGGCGGTCCATCCACGCACCCTCCTCGCCCGGCGTGTGGTTCTCCGCCCCATCGCGCCAGGAGTTGTTTGCGGTTTCGTGGTCGTCCCAGATCACAATCCACGGTACCGCGGCGTGCGCGCGCTGCAGCTGGAGGTCCTGCTTGTAGCGGCCGTGGCGCATGCGGTAGTCCGTCAGCGTGACCGTCTCGTTCTGCGGTGAATGGATACGCGACACCCCGCTCTTGCCCCCGTACTCACCGGTGGGGTACTCGTAGATGTAGTCGCCCAGAAAGACGACGGCGTCGAACTCGTCGCGCTCGGCGCGTTCCGCCATGTCGCGGTAGGCCGCGAAGTAACCGGCCTCCCAGTTAGCGCAGGATGCGAGGGCGAAAGTGACCTGCTCCACCGAGGCTTCGTAGGCGGGAGCTGTCCTGGTGCGGCCCACGGCGGAGTACGTGCCGTTGTAGGAGAAGCGGTAGAAGTAGACCGTGCTCGGCTCCAGACCGTTCGGATCGACGTGGACGGTGTGGTCCACAGCCGCCGAGGTCGTGACTGTCCCGGAGCGGACCACGTTCGCGAAATCGGGGGCAGTAGCGACTTCCCAACCGACGACCGCGTCCTCCCCCACGTTCGAACCCGGTGTGGCTTCCGGGCCGACAGTCACGCGGGTCCACAGGATCACGGATGTAGGTGTCGGGTCGCCCGAGGCGACGCCGTGCATGAAGTGGGAGTACTGCGACTCCGGCGCACCCGGCAGGGCGCGGCTGCTGGTGAGTGAGGAGCCCGACGAGGTGGATGAGAGCTGGGAAGAAAGCTGGGCGGAAGCGTGAGGAGCGATCGCGGCGGTCGCGGCGGCGACGCCCGTGCCGACGATGAATGAGCGGCGGGGCAAGGAGTTGTCAGACATACGCTCATGGTCAACTGGGCGCAGCCGTCCCGCAACACGGAAACGTAGTGTTACTCAACTCTTCCCCGACAATTCACGGGGATTTTACGCAGAAACGCCGCTCGCGCTGGGCGGGCGGCGTCGGCAAGCTCTCGTAGCTCGGGCGGCGACTACTTGTTCGGGAACCAGATCGCGATCTCGCGCTCGGCGGATTCCGGGGAGTCGGAGCCGTGGACGACGTTCTCACCGACGGTGAGGGCGAAGTCGCCGCGGATGGTGCCCGGGGTGGCCTTCTCCACCGGGTGGGTGCCGCCGGCCAGCTGGCGCCATGCCGCGATGGCGGACTCGCCCTCGACGATGCCCGCGACCAGCGGAGCGGAGGTGATGAAGTCAACCAGCTCGCCGAAGAACGGCTTGTCGGAGTGCTCCTCGTAGTGCTTCTCGGCGGTCGCGCGGTCCGCGGTGCGCAGGTCGAGCTCGACGAGCTTCAGGCCCTTGCGCTCAATGCGGGCGATGATCTCACCGACGTGGCCGTTGGCGACGCCGTCCGGCTTGATCAGGATTAAAGTGCGTTCAGTCATGGTTGCCAACACTACTAAATAAGGTCAGAGCCCGCGCACGACGCGGGCGGCATCCTCGGCGCTGGCGTAACGGAACCACATCTGCACCTGCCGGACCGCCAGCGGGGTATTTCCTTCCGCCTTCATCCGCCTGATGGTCGCCTCTTGCTCCCCATCCAGCGCGATCGGTTCCTCAACGCGGTTTTTGAACTGCTCGTAGAACCCGAGCAACAGGAACAACCCGGCAAGCACTATGGCCAGCACGGAAACCCATCCAGCGAGAGATAACCAGTTGCCCGCGAGGGCGACGAGGGAGAAAAAGGCGGCGAGGGCAAACCACAGGGTGCGCATAGTCTCCGAGCTTAGTCAACGTGAACAACGCGACACTTTCGTTCGCTACAAACTAGTTGCACAATTGTGCGACATGAGTCACAATGAGCGGTATTCACGATCCAGGCAACATGAATGGAGAACTTTCCCGTGTCTGACCAGAAAAACGCCACATTCCAGGAATTTCAGGGCATTCCCCTCGACCCCCGCACCGACTACTACCGCGTGTTTGCGGAGGTCGACGGCGAGGATCTCGAGTGGTGGAAGAAAGCCCGCGACTTCTGCGAGTTCGCCCGCCCGATGATCAACGATGCATGGGAGAAAGCGGAGTACAACATCCCCGGCGCCGAGGAAGCCGCGCGGCGCGGCCTGATCCGCGACGGCATCGACATCGAGGGCCAGCCCGCGATGAGCATCCGTGCGAAGCGGCTGATCGGCATGGAAGCCTCGCGCCTCGACGCCTCCACTGCCACCGCATTCGGTGTCCAGGCGGGACTGGCCATGCAATCCATCAACGCATTCGGCACCGACGCACAGAAGGAACAGTACCTCGCACCGATGTCTCGCATGGAGATTCGTGGCGCATTCGCGCTGACCGAGCCCGAGCACGGCTCCGACTCCATCGCCCTGGAGACCACCGCAGTCCGCGACGGCGACGACTGGATCATCAACGGCGAGAAGAAGTGGATCGGTCATGGCTCCGTCGGCCACATCACCGTCGTCTACGCACGCATGGAGGACGGCAAGGTCGGCGCCTTCATCGTGGACCAGGACCAAGAAGGCTACGACGCCGAGACGATCACCGGTAAGGCGTCCCTGCGCGGCATCCCGCAGGCCCAGATCAAGCTCACCAACGTGCGCGTCTCCGACGACCGCCGCCTCCCGGGCTGCAACTCTTTCCGCGACACCGCCAAGGTGCTCATGAGTACCCGCATCGGCGTGGCGTGGAGCGCACTCGGCCTGGCCATTGATTGCTATGAGAAGGCCTTGAAGTACGCCTCCGAGCGCCACCAGTTCGGCCGCCCGCTGATCAAAAACCAGATCATCCAGCAGCGACTGTCGGACATGCTCATGGATGTCACCGCTATGGCCCTGTATTGCAAGCGCCTCCTCGAGCTTGAGGAATCCGGTGAGGTCACCGAACAGCAGGCTGCGCTGGCTAAAGTGCACAACACCCGCGCCGCGCGCCGTGTCGCTGCCAACGCCCGCGACATGTTCGGTGGAGTCGGCATCTTGCTCGAGAATGACGTGATCCGCCACTTCACGGACATTGAGACCCTGCACACCTACGAGGGCACTGACACAATGCAGTCCCTCATCGTAGGCAAATCCATCACCGGCGTCGGCGCATTCACCAGCTAAGACGAGAAAGAAGCCAATTAATGCCCTACAGCAGCACGTTCCCCGACCTCGACATCCCCGAAACCGATGTTTTCACGCGGATCTTCGGCGAACTGACAGAGGAAGAGGGATCGCTCCCCGCTCTCACCGAGCTGACCACCGAAATGTCGGTGTCCTACCGCGGCCTGCGCGAAATGGCGGAGTCCGTCGCCGGCGCGTTGGCGCAGCGCGGAATCGGCAAAGGTGACGTCGTCGCGTTGCAGATCCCTAACTCCATCAACTACGTGGTCGCACTGCTGGGCATCATTCGCGCGGGGGCAACCGTCTCCCCGCTCGGCGTGCTGATGAACCAGGCCGACGTGGACAAGCTGATCAAGCTCTCTGGCGCGAAGCTCTACATCGGCCTGACCGACATCGAGGGACTGCCGCAAATCTGGAGCTACGAGATCCCCGCGCTCGCAGGTGCGGGTTACCAGGCCCCCGACGTCGAGGTCACCGCCGACGAAATCATGGCAATCCCCTTCTCCTCCGGAACCACGGGGCTCCCCAAGGGTGTGAAACTCAGCCACCGCAACATCGTCTCCAACATGGAGCAGTCGGGATTCATGGTCCGCGAGAACGGCATCACCGAGCGCACCAACTTCCTCTGCCCGCTTCCCTTCTCCCACATCTACGGCATGACGGTGCTCCTGCTCGCCCAGCTGGCCACACGGCACCATGTGTTCACCATGCCGAAGTTCGACTTGAACACGTTCATCGAGGCCCACCCCAAGCACGAGATCGGTTTCACGTTCATCGCGCCCCCGATGGCCGTCGCCCTGGCGAAACACCCCGCTGTGAAGGCGGAGGACTTCACTTCGTCGCGGATCATGCTCTCGGGCGCGGCTCCGCTGGACAACGAAATCGGCCGCGCTGTCGAGTCCAAACTGGGTGTCAAAGTCGTACAGGGCTACGGCATGACCGAGACCTCGCCGGTGACCCACGTCGGCGTGAGCGGTAAATCGGAGCCGGGATCGATCGGTTTCGTCGTTCCCAACACCGAGTTCAAACTGGTTGGCCTGGAAAGCATCACGGAGGTCGCCGAGGGTGAGATCGGCGAGCTGCTTATTAAGGGCCCGCAGGTCATGGTCGGCTACCTCAACAACGAGGAAGCAACCAACGAGGTTCTCATCGGCGACGGCTGGCTGCGCACCGGCGATGTCGCCCGAGTCGACGAAGATGGCACCACCTACATCGTCGACCGCGCCAAGGAAGTGATCAAGTACAAGGGCTACCAGGTCGCTCCCGCCGAGCTGGAGGCTCTCTTGCTCACCCACCCAGAGATCAATGACGCCGGCGTCGTCGGTGTAATCCGCGACGGCCTCGAAATCCCTCGCGCGTTCGTGGTAAAAGCGGAGGGCTCGAGCCTCACCGAGGAATCGCTCATGGAATGGGTCGCCGAGCGCGTTACGCCGTACAAGAAGGTTCGCGCAGTGGAGTTCGTCGACGAAATTCCGAAGAACGCGACCGGCAAAATCGAGCGCAAGAAGCTCCGCGAAATTCCGTTCGAGGGCTAACACGAGAAGAAGGCAGTGAACATGGTGAACACGTCCGATCAGACAAACGATCTCCTTTCCGCGAAAACCGACTACTACCAGGTTTTCGCCGACGTAGACGGCGATGATCTCAAGTGGTGGAAGGCCGCCCGTGAGTACGGTGAGTGGATCCGCCCGCACATCAACGAGGCGTGGGAGAAGGCGGAGTACAACATCCCGGCTGTCGAGGAGGCGGCGCGCCGCGGCCTTGTCCGCGACGCCATCGACATCGAGGGCGAGCGACCGATGTCGATCCGGGCGAACCGCCTGATCGAGCTGGAGCTCGCGCGTTGCGACGCCTCCACCGGCACCGCCGTCATCGTCCAAGCGGGCCTAGCAATGCAGTCCATCAACTTGTGCGGTTCCGAGGAGCAGAAACAGAAGTACCTCGGCCCCATGTCGCGGATGGAAATCCGCGGCGCCTTCGCGCTGACCGAACCGAACCACGGCTCCGACTCCATCGGGTTGGAAACCACCGCTACCCGCGACGGTGAGGACTGGGTCATCAACGGGGAGAAGAAGTGGATCGGCCACGGCTCCGTCGGCCACATCGCGATCGTATGGGCGCGCATGGACGACGGCGAGGTCGGCGGCTTCATCGTCGACCAGGACGCCGACGGGTACGTCGCGGAGACGATCCAGGGCAAGGCGTCGCTGCGCGGCATCCCGCAGGCCCACATCAAGCTTAACGACGTCCGCGTGCCCGACTCCCAGCGTCTCCCCGGCGCCCGCACGTTCCGCGATACCGCCGTTGTCCTCGGCGGCACCCGCCTCGGCGTAGCCTGGAGTGCTCTCGGCATCGCCATTGACTGCTACGAGAAGGCCCTGGCCTACGCTTCCGAGCGTGTGCAGTTCGGCCGCCCGCTGATCAAAAACCAGATCATCCAGCAGCGACTGTCAGACATGCTCATGGATGTCACCGCGATGGCTCTGTACTGCAGGCGGCTTCTCGAGCTGGAAGAATCCGGCGAGCTGACCGAGAAGCAGGCGGCGCTGGCGAAGGTGCACAACACGCGCGCCGCGCGTCGCGTCGCCGCCAACGCCCGTGACATGTTCGGCGGCATCGGCATTCTGCTGGAGAACGACGTGATTCGCCACATGCTCGACATCGAGTCCCTGCACACCTACGAGGGCACCGACACCATCCAGTCACTCATCGTGGGCAAGACAATCACTGGCGTCAGCGCCTACCGGTAGCTCCCCTTTCCGTGTAAAAACGGGTATGCAAAAGGGCCGCGCGGCCCGGGTTTTTTCCCGGGGGCCGCGCGGCCCTTTTGCGTTCGCGCTAGTTGTTCAGCGGCTTGCGGGTCTTCGCCATATGCTCGGCCCGGTCCGCGTTCTCCTGGCGAGCCAGCACGTCCGAGGCCGCGTTGACCTGGCGGTCAGCAAGCTCCGACTCGGTGGCGGTGCCCTCGCCGGCGTAGACACTGGCGAGCGCCTCACCGATGGCGGCGTCGGTCTCGCTGCCCTCCGTGTAGACGAGCTCCTCGGTGGTCAGCGGCAACTCCGCGTCCTCCGGGGCGGTATAGCCGTCAGCAAGCGCGCGCGCCAGATCAAGAGCCTGCTCCACAACGTGGTCGGGGCTCATGATCACGCGGTCGTGTGCGCGCCAGAAGTCGACGTTGACGGCCGGAACCGGCTTGACGTTGAGCAAGGCGTCGTAGGCAACCTTGTGGGCGTTCGGCACACCGAGCTCGAGCAGGCGCTCCAGCAGGCGCACTGGGCCGGACCACGCCGGGAACAAGCCCACGGATCGCTCCGGGAAGCCAACGCGGGTTTCGCCGTGGATAACGGAGGCGTCGGTGTGCAGAAGCAGCTCCATGCCGCCGCCGAGAGCGACGCCGCGGACGGCACCGACGACGGGGTACGGGGCACGGCGCAACGCGTGCAGGCCGTAGATGCCCTGGCGGATGGTGGCCTTGCGTGCGGCCTCGTCACCCTGGGGCCCGGAGATCTCAGCCAGGCGGGGCAGGTTTGCACCTGCGGAGAACGCGCGCTCTTCGTCGTTGGCCACGACAAGAGCCTTGAGGTCCCACTCCCCGGCGTGCGTGAACAGCTCGGTGACATCATCGGTCGAGGAGTTCATCGAGGTGGAGTAGACGAACACGCCCACACCGTCCTCGAGCTTGTACACAGTTGCGCCGGCGTTCTGAGCGATAACCTCAGCGCCCTCGACGAGGTCGGCGACGCGGACGACGCCCTCGCGCTGCGCGCGCTCGGTCAGCTGGCCGTCGGTGCCGAGCACCTTACCGTCGACGTAGAAACCCCCGGCTTTGCGGGCGGACTCGAGAAGCGTCGGGGTGGCGTCGAAAAGCGATGCGACATAGTCCAGTCCAATGGAGTCGGCCAACGCGAAGGGGCCCTTCTTCCAGCCGTAACCGAGTTCCATGGCGATGTCGATCTGGTCGACGGTCGCCGCGATTTCCTCGGCGGTGTCGCAGCAGTACTGCAGTGTGATGCGGAAGACCTCGCGGGCGTAGTTGCCCTCGGGGGTGCCAGACTCCATGAGCTCCTTCGGGTCCTTCGGCACCTCGTAAGACTGCTTCGGGCGGTAGTCGCCCGCCTCGAAGTCGTAGACCTCGCCGCGGCCGCGGTAGAAGCCGGACTCGGCGGTGCGGCCCGTGAAACCCTTCTCAAGCAGCTCTTTGAACTGCGGGGTGTCGGTTACGCCGTAGTCCTGCATTGCGTCGTCCGACGGCAGGGCCTTGAGCAGGGAGCCCCAGATGTGGGGAGCGACCTGCAGGCCGACGTAGTCGAACAGGCCGAAAACGCCGGTGCGCGGCACACCGAAAGGCTTGCCGAAGGCGACATCCGCCTGCTCCGGGGCGATGGACTGGTCGAAGGCAACCTGCGCGCCCACACCCATCCAGAAGGATCCAATGCGGTTGGCAATGAAGCCCGGGGTGTCGCGGCAGTCCACGACGACCTTGCCCAGGTCACGCTCGAGGACCTGGCGCAGCTTCTCGCCCACCTCCGGGCGGGTGTCCGGACCCTGCACGAGCTCGACCAAGCGCATGACGCGGGGCGGGTTGAAGAAGTGGGTGATAGCGAAGTCGGCCTTGAACTCCTCGCTCGACTCGGCCAGTAGGGTCTCCAGCGGAATGGTGGAGGTGTTCGAGGTCACCGGGGCACCCGGACGACGGTGGGCGTCGACCTTGGCGAAGGTATCGCGCTTGACGTTGATGTCCTCGAAGACGGCCTCAATGATCCAGTCGGCCTCGGCGAGACGGTCGAGGTGGTCCTCGGTGTTTCCCGGGGTGACGCGCTCGGCGTACTCCGGCCGGGTGAAACCTTGGCGCTTGACCTGGGTCTCGATGCCCTTGCGAGCGCGCTCGTCGCGGTCCTCCCCGTCGGCGGGTAGGTCGAGCAGGTGGACCTTGATGCCGCCGTTGGCTAGCAGGGCCGCAATACCGGCGCCCATGGATCCAGCGCCGAGAACTGCTGCGGTGGTGATGTCAGATGCCATGTGTGATTAAACCTCCAGAACGAGAGCGATACCCTGGCCGCCGCCGATGCAGGCGGTGACAAGTCCGAGGCCGCCGCCGGCGTCCTTCAGGGAGTGGATTGCTTTGGTGATCAGGATGACGCCGGTAGCGCCGATCGGGTGGCCGAGCGCAATGGCGCCGCCGTTGATGTTGGTTTTCTCGTTGTCGAATCCGAGCTGGTCGGACACGGCGATCGCCTGCGCCGCGAAAGCCTCGTTCGACTCAATGACCTTGATGTCGTCCAGCTTCAGACCGGCCTTGTCCAGCGCCTTCGGCACGGCGACTGTCGGGCCCAGGCCCATGTACTTCGGGTCGCAACCGGCCAAGCCCCAGGAAACGACCTTGGCCATCGGCTCCAGGCCGTAGTCGGACAAGCCAGCCTCGCCCGTCATCACGAGGGCGGCCGCGGCGTCGTTGATGCCGGAGGAGTTGCCGGGGGTTACGGAGCCTTCCTTGCTAAACGACGGTCGCAAGCCGGCGAGCTTTTCAGCCGAGGTCTGCCGCGGGTGCTCGTCGGTGGTGAAATCGCCCACGGGAACGATCTGCTCGGCGAAGCGGCCGTTGGCAATGGCGTCGGCCGCGCGGGTCTGCGACTGCAGCGCGAACTCGTCCTGGCGCTCGCGGTCGATGCCGTACTTGGCGGCGACGTTTTCTGCCGTGATGCCCATGATGCCGTTGCCCATCGGGTCGGTCAGAGCGCCCGTGAGCCAGTCAACGAGCTTGCCGTCGCCCATTTTGCGTCCCTGGCGCATTCCCTCGACGGAGTACGGCGCCTGGCTCATGACCTCGACACCACCGACCAGGGACAGACGTGCGTCGTTGGTGAGCAGCTGCTGCGCTGCGCTGATGGCCGCCTGCACGCCGGAACCGCACAAACGGTTCACGCCGTAGGCGTGGGAGCCCTGCGGCATCCCGGCCTCGAGAGCGACGGCGCGTGAGGTGTACATGTCGCGCGGGCCGGTGGTGACCACATTCGCCCACACGGAGGAGTCGAACTGATCCGCGGATACGCCGGATTCAGCGATGACGGCTTCCGCGACGTGCGCGCCCAAATCGATGGTCGAGAACTTCGACAGGGAACCGCCGAAGGTGCCGATGGGGGTGCGCTTAGCGTGCGTGATGTAGATAGATTCTGACATGCCACTCCTTAGAAAGTGTTGGCTCTGCGTAACAAGTCCTCCCGAGTTTAACGCACATCACACTTTCAGGTAGCGAAACTCTTTAGTTCTCTTCTGTGGTGTCCTCAGCGGTTCCCAAGTGCTGCGTGACAAGGTAACCGCGCTTCATACGCTCGAGCATGTCCGCGCGCAACCTAATAATGAAAAACCACACCACCCCGAACATGATGCCCACCGCTGTTACGGACCAATGGACGAAGAACCCGAAGATGAGCGGAATCTGCAGCGCAAGGTTGATCCACAGAGCACCAGGGATGCGCTGGAAAAATGCCATCACCACGTGGGCAAGGCCGATGACGGTGACGTAGAGCCAGTTGAAGGTCGTCCAGTGCACGCCACCGTCAACTTTGAGCACCACGAGCAGAATCAGGAGGATCGTCATCGCCTCCATAATGAGCGTCCCCGCTAATACGCCGTTTAAGCCTTTGAGGGGGTCCTTCACGGGCTCACGGCCGAGGCCGAGCGGGCTAGTTTCCGGTCTGCGGGCTTTGCTCGAGGTCATTGAGGTTCCTTTCCGAACATGGTGCGGGCCTCTCCCGCCGTGACAACAGAACCGGTGATGACAACCCCGGATCCGGATTGCACACCCACCTCGGCCAGCGCGTCCTCGGCCAGTTCGACGGCCAGCTCGTAAGCCTCAGCCAACCTGTCCGCGACATGCACGCGCTCGTCGCCGAAAATCTCCCGCGCTATCTCCGCCAGCTCGTACGCATCCAGCGCGCGGGGCGAGGTGTTCTGGGTGATCACAACCTCGGTGAGTACGGGTTCAAGCGCGGTAAGAATACCAACCGCGTCTTTGTCTCCCAGTACGGCGACCACTCCTATGAGACGGGTGAAGTCGAAATCGGCTGACAGGGCGTCGGCAAGCGCACGTGCCCCATGCGGGTTGTGGGTGGCGTCGATGAAGGTCGTCGGTGTGCCGCGTACGCGCTCTAGCCGCCCAGGGGATGCGACCTGGGCGAACCCCTCGCGCACCGTGTCGGCGTCGAGCGGGCGCTGAGAGCTTGCGCCGTGGAACGCTTCGACCGCGGCGAGTGCGACGGCCGCGTTGCGGGCCTGATGTGGGCCGGACAACGGCAGGAAGACCTCCCCATACTCTCCACCCAGGCCCCGGAGGGTGAGATTTTGCCCACCTACCGCGACGGTCGCATCAGCCACGCCAAACTCGCTGCCCAGGCGAGCGACTGCTGAGCCTGCCTCGACGGCGGCCTCCAGCACCACGCGCATCGCGTCCTCCTCCTGATCCGCCACGATCGTCACAGAGTCGGAGTTCGTGATTATGCCCGCTTTTTCCCCGGCTATGTCGGCGATCGTGTCTCCGAGGTACTCCGTGTGGTCGAGGGCGATCGGCATGATCACGTTGACATCGGCCTGCACGACGTTGGTGGCGTCCCAGCGCCCGCCCATGCCGACCTCCACCACGGCGACCTCGACGGGAGCATCAGCGAACGCGGCGTATGCAATGCACACCAGTGCCTCGAAGTAGGACAACCGTTGGCCACCCTGCCGCATCGACTGTTCGTCGGCCATCGCCATGTACGGGGCTATCTGGTCGTAGACGGCGACGAAGTCGGCGGGGTGAATCGGGGCGCCGTCGATGCCGACACGCTCGGTGATCGACTGCAGGTGGGGGCTGGTGGTGCGGCCCACGCGGTGGCCGAAAGCGCGCAGGAGGGATTCAATCATTCGCGTCGTTGACGTCTTGCCGTTGGTGCCAGCGACGTGGATGGTGCGGAACGACTCCTGGGGCTCACCCAGCAGGTCCATGACCAGCCGGACTCGCTCGAGGGTTGGGTCAATTTGCGTTTCACCGAAGCGTTCCAGCAGTTCGGCCTCGACACGCCTCAACTCCACCATGTCGCGCTCTGTCACAGGGCGCGGCCGCGGCGCGTCCTCCACCCCAGACATGTCGGATGCGTCCAGCGAGGCCTCCCCTAACGCGTCCAAGTTGAGTTTCAACCCGGTGTCCTCGAGCGTGATGTCGTACTGTTCCGGCAACTCCGGTACGTCTCTGTCCATCTACGCCTCCGGGAGGGATTCCAGGCGTGCGGTGACGCGCTCGAACTCCTCCTGTGCGATGTGCCGGCGAGCCTTAATCTTCTCAATGACTTGCTCGGGCGCTTTGGCCAGAAACGACTCGTTGCCAAGCTTTTTGCCGGTGGTCTCCAGCTCTTTCTCGGCCTCGGCGAGCTCCTTGAGCAGGCGCTTGCGCTCCGCGACGATGTCCACGGTGCCGGAAGTGTCCAGTGCAACATCGAGGGTCGTACGGCTGAGACGAACCTCCACGCTCGCCGATGCCTGGAAATCCCCCACGGGGGCCTCCAATTTGGCGATGTTGCGGACGAGCTCCTCCTGCCCCGCAAGATCCGCCGAGGAGAAATCGAGGCGGGCCGGAACCTTCTGCGAGGGCTTGACACCCTGGTCAGAACGGAAACGGCGGAGCTCAGTGATCAGCTTAACCGCGTCCTCGATGCGGCGCCGCGACTCCGCATCCGCCGCCACCCCACCGTTGGTGTCGGCGGCTGTCGGCCACGGTGCAAGCGTGATGGTCTCCCGCTCCGTCAGCGCCGTCCAAAGGACCTCTGTAACAAACGGCATCGTTGGGTGCAGCAGACGCAAGACGACGTCAATGACGCGCCCGAGCACGACCCGCGTGCTGCGGCCGCGGGACTTCTCAACCTCGCTCGCGTCCGCGTCGTCGCGCGGGATCTGGGTTTTCGCAATCTCCAGGTACCAGTCGCACAGCTCATCCCACGCGAAGTGGTACAACTCCTCGTTGGCCTTGGCGAACTGGTAGTCGTCGAGGTAGTTGTCTACAGAGGAGCGCACCGCTTCGGCACGGTCCAGAATCCAGCGATCCGCATCAGTGAGCTCCTCGCGCGCGGGCAGCTCTGCGACGGCGGCGCCGTTCATCAACGCGAACTTGGTGGCGTTGTAGAGCTTGGTGGCGAAGTTGCGGGCGGACTGCGCGTGGTCCTCACCGATCGGCAGATCGATACCCGGGTTCGCACCGCGTGCCAGAGCAAAGCGCAGCGCGTCCGCTCCATAGCTGTCCACCCAATCCATCGGGTCGATGCCGTTGCCCAGAGACTTGGACATCTTTCGGCCCTTCTCGTCGCGGACGAGGCCGTGCAGGAAAAGGTCGGTGAACGGCACCTGCGGGCGGCCGTTCTCACCCTTCCCGAGCAGTTCCGGAGTCTGGGTGGCTGCGAAGGTTCCGAACATCATCATGCGGGCCACCCAGAAGAACAAAATGTCGTAGGCAGTGACCAGCACGGACGTCGGGTAGAAGGTCTCCATTTCCGGGGTCTTGTCCGGCCACCCCATCGTGGAGAAGGGCCACAGTGCCGAGGAGAACCAGGTGTCCAGCACGTCCGGGTCCTGCGTGTAACCGGCCGGCGGCTCCTCGTCGGGTCCGACGCAGACAACCTCGCCGGCGGGGCCGTACCAGATCGGAATGCGGTGGCCCCACCACAGTTGTCGCGAGATGGTCCAGTCGTGCATGTTGTCCACCCAGTCGAAGTACCGCTTCTCCATCGACTGCGGGTGGATGACCGTGTCACCCGAGCGCACCGCGTCGCCCGCCATCTGGGCGAGCTCGTCAACCTTGACAAACCACTGCAGCGACAACCGCGGCTCGATAGCCTCGCCGGAGCGCTCCGAGTGCCCGACGGAGTGGACGTATGGGCGGATTTCCTTGACAATGCGCCCCTGCTCCGCCAGCGCCTCGCGCACTGCCGCGCGGGCATCTTCACGCGTCATGCCGTCGAACTGGGTGCCCGTGTCCGCAATGCGACCCGTTTCGTCCATGATGATCGGCATGTCCAGGTCGTGGCGCAGCCCCATCTCGTAATCGTTCGGGTCGTGGGCCGGGGTGATCTTCACCGCGCCCGTTCCCAGCTCCATGTCCACGTAGTCGTCGGCAATGACGGTGAGCTTCAGATCCTCGCGGAACGGGTGATCGAACTCTTGGCCGACGAGGTGCGAGTAGCGTTCGTCATCCGGGTGCACTGCAATTGCGACGTCACCGAGCATCGTCTCCACACGCGTGGTGGCGACCACCAGGTGGGGCTCGTTGTCGTCGAGGGAACCGTAGCGGATGGAAACGAATTCGCCCTCAACGTCTTTGTACACGACCTCGATGTCGGAGACCGCGGTCTCGAGAACCGGGGACCAGTTGACAAGGCGGTAGTCGCGGTAGATCAACCCAGCGTCGAAAAGCTGCTTGAAGATGGTCTGCACCGCGCGCGACAGCCCGCTGTCAAGTGTGAAACGCTCCCGCGACCAATCGACGCTGTCGCCGATCGCCCGCATCTGCGACGCGATTGTCCCTCCGAAGTTCTCTTTCCACTCCCACACCCGGCCGATGAATTCCTCTCGGCCGTAGTCGTAGCGATCCTTGCCCTCCTCCTGCTTGAGCTTGGCTTCGACCTTGGTCTGGGTGGCGATGCCGGCGTGGTCCATGCCTGGTAGCCACAGCACCTCGTAGCCCTGCATGCGCTTGCGGCGCACGAGCGCATCCATCAGGGTGTGGTCGAGCGCGTGGCCCATGTGCAGCTGGCCGGTGACGTTCGGGGGCGGCAGAACGATGGAATAAGCGGGCTTGCCCGAGGACGGGTCCGCCTCAAAGTAGCCCTTCTCTACCCATGCCTCGTACAGTGCGCCCTCGTGCTCGCTCGGCTCCCAGGCCTTGGGGAGCGCATTGGCGCGGTTGATTCCTGCCAGCTGGCCAGTCTGCCCGTTTTCTTCAATCACGCGCTTCAGTCTAGTCGTGCGCTACGACACGCTAGAAAAGGCTGTCGGCCACGGCAGCTTCCTCGCGCAGCGCCGCGATGTTGCGATCGATGCGCTCGCGCTGGAACTCCGCCAGCTCGAGGCCCTCAACCACACTCCAGCGACCGTTGACACCTACCGTCGGAAAACCGAAAACCAGACCCTTATCCACGCCGTACTCGCCTGTCGACGGCATCGCCACCGTGGTCCAGCGGCCTCCGGTGCCCTGCACCCAGTCGCGCATGTGGTCGATGGCCGCAGACGCCGCAGATGCCGCCGAGGACGACCCGCGGACGTCGATAATCTCCGCCCCCCGCTTGGCCACGCGGCCGATAAACTCGCCGACGTACCAGTCCCGGTCAATCTGATCGCCCACTTGGTGCTGCGCCGCGCGGAGGAACTCGATGTCCGGGAACTGAGTGTCGGAGTGGTTGCCCCAGACGACGAGACCGTCGAGGTCACCGACCGGTACGTCGAGCTTTTTCGCGAGAAGCGACGCCGCGCGGTTGTGGTCGAGGCGCATCATCGCGTTGAAGCGCTCGGGCGCGATATCCGGTGCCGATTTGGACGCAATGTAGGCGTTGGTGTTCGCGGGGTTGCCCACCACCAGAACCCTGACGTCGGACGCGGCCCCGCGGTTGAGCGCCTCACCTTGCGCGGTGAAGATGCGGCCGTTGGCGGACAAAAGGTCCTCGCGGGACTCCCCCTTGCCGCGCGGCTTGGCGCCGACGAGAAAGGCCGCGTTGGTCCCGTCGAACGCACGGGTTTGATCGTCGGTGACGTTGAGCGTGTTGATGAGCGGGAATGCGGAGTCGGCGAGCTCCATCGCCACCCCCTCAGCAACCCGCACGGCGTCGGGGATCTCGAGCAGCGTCAGGTTGACCTTCTGTTGCGGGCCCCACACCTCGCCGGCGGCGATCCGCCAGAGCAGCGAGTAGGCGATGTTGCCGCCTGCGCCGGTAACGGTGACGTTGACCGGCGTTGTGGCGGTACTATGAGCGCTCACGGGTTCGAGCAGGCTGTCCATGACGAGAAAGTCCTCCCTGTAAGTGTCCTTTCCTCCGGAGTATAACCCTCCGCGCGACAGTCTGGGGCACCCCCGATACAGTCGGGTATCGCGAAGGTGAGACGCGCTCCACCCCCCGTTTGAGGTCGATTTACCGTGGCACGAGAGGTATTCCGGGCACGAGCCAACATTTCCCGGACGTTTCGTGCACCATGAGAGGAGCACATTGCCCGCCGTCGCCGAAAGGAGCACCCTTGGCAGACTCGCCACGCGGTACCTCTCCCTCCGGTGCATCCGGCGTTTCAGGCTCGGCCCGCGCGGAGTCAAAGACGGTCGACTACCTTAAAGAAATTTACGGCGAGTCAGTGGAGCCGGTCTCCGGGGCGGTTTCCAGCTCTGACCTCGGGGGCGTGGCTACCGAGGAAATGTCCCACGTGGTCGATGTTGCGATCGCGATGTTCGCAGCGGAGGGTTTCGCCGCAACCAAGCTTGAGGCGATCGCTAAAAAGTCGGGCATGACGAAGCGGATGATTCATTACCACTTCACGGACAAAAAGGGGCTCTACCGCAAGGCTCTCGTCCGCGCGATGGAGCGAATCACTCCCCCAGCGGAGGTGCTCAACCGCTCCCATGCCGTGCCCGTGGAGGGCATGCGCCGATTCATCGACGCAATCTTCTACCGGTTCCAGGACAACACGGACGCGGTGTCACTCATGCTCCGCGAAAACTTGGACAATGTGCTCGACACCAGCGAGGTGACCACTCTCAACGGACACGCCGACGCGGTGCTGCACATGGAGCGTCTACTCCTCCTCGGCCAGGACTCAGGCGCGTTCCGCCCGGGTATCTCCGCAGCCGACGTGCTGCTCCTCGTTTCCTCTGTTTCCGTGTTCCGCATCAGTAACCACAGCGCCTCGCTGGCACTCGGCCAGATCAAGCTGACCAACCAGCGCAACACCGAGGGACTGCGCCGCATGACCATCGACATGGTCCTGGGGTTCCTCACATCGAACATTCCTGACTCGGGGTACGCGAGCTACCTCGAACCAACGGCAAAGCCGGAGCAACCCAGCCCCACCCCCGCGGATCTGTACACCATTGAGGAACCGGAGATTTACTGAGGCCGCTAGGCGCTCTTCTTCTCCTTGGCCACAACGTATTCCGGCTCTGCCTCGCCGCGCACAACCTCGGCGCCGATGACGACCTCTTTAACGTCCTCGCGGTCCGGCAGCTCGTACATGACGGGGACCAGCAGCTCCTCCATGATGGCCCGCAGGCCACGGGCGCCTGTCTTTCGTTCCGCCGCGAGGTCCGCGATCTCGCCGAGTGCCTCGGCAGTGAGGGTCAGTTCCGCCCCGTCCATTGCGAACAGGCGAGAGTACTGCTTCACCAGGGAGTTCTTCGGCTCCGTGAGCACACGCACTAGGGCGTCGCGGTCGAGATCCTCCACATTGGCCAAAATGGGCAGACGGCCGATGAACTCGGGGATCAAACCAAACTTCACTAGGTCGCCCGGCAGCACCTTTGCCAGCAGGTTCGACTCGTCGCGCTCGCTCTTGGAATCAATCTCGGCACCGAAGCCGATGCCCTTCTTCCCCACCCGTTCCGCGATGACTTTATCCAGGCCGGCGAAAGCGCCTGCCACGATGAACAAGATGTTCGTCGTGTCAATCTGGATGAACTCCTGGTTCGGGTGCTTTCGCCCACCTTGAGGCGGAACGGAAGCAACCGTGCCCTCGAGAATCTTCAGCAGCGCCTGCTGCACACCCTCACCGGACACGTCGCGGGTAATGGAGGGGTTCTCCGACTTCCGGGAGATCTTGTCCACCTCATCGACGTAGATGATGCCGTGCTGCGCGCGGTCGACATCGAAGTCCGCGGCCTGGAGGAGTTTGAGCAGAATGTTCTCCACATCCTCACCCACATAGCCCGCCTCAGTGAGACTGGTCGCGTCTGCGATGGCGAACGGAACATTGAGCATCCGCGCCAGGGTCTGCGCTAAGTAGGTCTTACCGGAACCCGTGGGGCCGAGCAGAAGGATGTTCGACTTGGCGATCTCGACCTCCTCCTCCCGCTTGCGCCCGCCCATCGAGCCGGGCAGCTCCGCACGCGTGCGCTTGTAGTGGTTGTACACCGCCACCGCCAGGGTGCGCTTGGCGGAGTCCTGGCCAATCACGTACTGGTCCAGGAACCCCACAATTTCAGACGGGCGGGGAAGCTTCTCACCATCGCCTGAGCTCGACTCCTGCGCGCCGGCGAGCTCCTCCTCGATGATCTCGTTGCACAGTTCGATGCACTCGTCGCAAATGTAGACACCGCCGCCGGCGATGAGCTTGCGAACCTGCTTCTGGCTCTTTCCGCAAAAAGAACACTTCAGCAGATCGGAACTGTCCTGAGTGACTGCCATGTGGGTAACGCGCTCCCGTTCTACTTCTCGGCGAAATCGTCTGATCTGGTTCGGGTTTTGTGAAAGTGTAATCGCCCCGCCACCCAACGACGGCAACGGCTTGTTTACCATACTGTTTCAACATACTGGGCTCATTGGACATTCCAGTCTATGTGCTTGTGATGGCTTGTCGTTTTGACAGCGTTGAAGCAGCAATGAGGGTAGTGGCCGGCACCGCCAAAGTGAGCCCCAGCGCGCCCACCGCGGAACGGACAAGCTCGGTGGCGACGACGTCGGAGGTGAGTACCTGCATCAACGGGCGGTCCACCACGGACAGCAGCAGAGTCATCGGGAGCGCCGCGCCAATATATGCGAGCACCAGCGTGTAGACCATCGAGGCGATATGGTCCTGCCCGACCCGCATTGCCGAGGCGAACAGTCCCTTCGGGCGCGCCGCGGGGTTCGCCTCAACGAGCTCGGCAACGGTCGAGGCCTGTGCAACCGTCGCGTCGTTTAACGCACCCAAGGTTCCGATGATGAACCCCGCGAGCATCAGCCCGGCGACGCTCACGGTAGGTAGGTATAGCTGGATTAGCAGATTAGAGTCGTCGCCAAGCCCGCGCACATGCGTCGTCCCGATCGCGGCCCACGCCAGAACCGCGGATGCCACCAGAGAAACTAGAGTGCCACCCAGGGCCGATGCCGCCTTCCAATTGGCACCGTGAACGAGAAAGATCACCGGGAAAAGGATGGCGGCTCCGGCTACCACCGCGAGCATGACTGGTGGGCCTCCCCGCACAAGTGCCGGGACGAGGAACATGCCTATTACCGCGAGAGTGAACACGAGCCCTACGAGAGCGCGAGCGCCCCGCCACGCGGCCGCGGCGATGACACCCAACACGGTGCTTGCGATCCACACCCACAGCGGCACGGCACGATCGACATCCAAGAACGTGTACGTGGAAGCACCGTCCGGGGACTCGCTCCGCGCCAAGAGGATTTTGTCGCCTTCCGCCAAGTGCGGGTCACCGGGGCTTCCCGCGTTCTGCAGCGTTGTCATGCGACCCTCATCGGGACCTACGGTGATTCGCACTTCAGATACCGAGCAACTCCCGCCTTCCACGAAACCGGGCTGAGCTCGGGTTAACCGCGAATCCGTCGCAGGCAAATGATTACATTCTGCGGGGCTGGTAGATACAACTACAGCCGAGATCCCCTCCGCCGCTACGGATTGCGACTCGCGGAACCCCGCCTCGGGCGCGGGCGCGCCGCCGCGTGGCCACAGGAGGACGAGACCGATCACCGTGAGAACAAAGGCAGTGGCGAGTGAGCCCGCCAGAACCCTTTGGACCAGGCCCGATCCCCCATTTTCGCGGTGCTTATCGACGCCCGCAGCATGACGCCCCATTTTTTCAGCCTCTCTCCTGGGAAGTTCCCCGTGGTAGATTGAGGCTCAATGGTACGACTTAAAGGCGCCGAAAGGAAACGCGCTCGCCGCCTAGCGGTTGAGCTTGCGGTAATCGAAGACCTGGTCGATGATGCCGTACTCGACGGCCTCTTCGGCGGTGAGGATCTTGTCGCGGTCGGTGTCGATGCGGACCTGCTCCGCCGTGCGCCCGGTGTGCTCCGCCAGGGTGGTCTCCATCAGGCGTCGCATGCGCTCGATCTCGGCGGCCTGGATCTCCAGGTCGGACACCTGGCCCTGTGTGCCCTGGGTGGCGGGCTGGTGAATGAGAACGCGCGAGTTCGGCAGCGCCGCGCGCTTGCCTGGTGCGCCAGCCGCGAGGATCACGGCCGCGGCCGAGGCGGCCTGGCCGAGACACACAGTCTGCACGTCAGGCCGAACGTACTGCATCGTGTCGTAAATCGCCATGAGCGCGGTGAAAGAACCACCCGGTGAGTTGATGTACATGGTGATGTCTCGATCCGGGTCCTGGGATTCCAGCACGAGCAGCTGCGCCATGACGTCGTTGGCGGATGTGTCGTCGACCTGGGTACCCAGGAAGACGATGCGCTCCTCGAAAAGCTTGCCGTAGGGGTCGATCTGCTTGGTGCCGAAGGAGGTCTCCTCCAGAAACTGCGGCAGAACGTAGCGGGAGTTGGGCATCTGGAAAGTCATATTTCGTGTCTCCTGTTCTGCTTAGTTGCCGACGGTTCCGTCGGTGGCCTGGCGCGCGTCCTCGATAACGTGGTCCACGATGCCGTATTCCTTGGCCTCCTGTGCGGTGAACCAGCGATCGCGGTCGGAGTCCTTGGTGATTTGCTCGAATGTCTGACCGGTGTGCTCCGCGATCAGCTCAGCCATCTCACGCTTGGTGGCGGCGAACTGTTCGGCCTGGATGGCGATATCGGCCGCGGTGCCCCCCACGCCGGCGGACGGCTGGTGCATCATGATGCGCGCGTGTGGCAGAGCGTAGCGCTTGCCCTTGGTGCCTCCGGAGAGGAGGAACTGACCCATCGACGCCGCCAGGCCCATGCCGTAGGTGGCGATGTCGCACGGCGAGTACTTCATGGTGTCGTAGATCGCCATGCCCGCCGTGACGGACCCGCCCGGCGAGTTGATGTAGAGGGAAATATCGCGCGTCGGGTCCTCCGCGGAGAGCAGAAGAATCTGGGCGCAGAGCTTGTTAGCGATTTCGTCATCCACCTGCTGGCCAAGGAAGATGATACGTTCGCGCAGCAGCCGCTCGTAAACGGAGTCGCCGAGGTTCATCCCGGGATGCGGAGAAGTCATGTTGGCTCCTTAAGTTAAAGGTGTTTCGCGGTCAATGCCACCACACTACTAGCCGGTTTCGGCATGCGAGGCCGTGTTCGCTATGGGCGTACTCCGCATACACGGACCGCGCCATCCCCTCCTGCTAGAGAAGGCCTCGGTGTCAGGGGGAATCCTCGGCAATCGCCCTCGTTCATGATTTCCCGTCAAGTACGGTGTGGGGTTGCCTGCCATTCGTAGACGGCCTGAACCCTGCTTTAGGTAACCTTCCAGACTGGTTCTGGGATGCGCGATGGTGCGCAGTATGCCAAGACCTATTCCCCACATAGCTCGCCGTGCATTCTCTATGAATTTGGCGTGCGGCATCTCCACTGGCAGGGGTTGCAACTTGCCAGAAGGCAGCAATTCGGTTGACCTTAACAGGCGTTGTATTCGTCGCCTGCAGCGACGGCCCGATCATCCGCCACAGCTTGAAGCAGCCCCACTACGACGCTCAAAACAGTCGCGACAGCCAGCGAAGACCGCCGCATTTCTTCCCGACCCCCATCTCCCCGATTCCCATTCTCTGACGAGAAACTGAAACTATTTTCAGTCAACTAACATCTTTGAAGATTCTACTGTGGCCATTGCACGCAACCAGTAGCCTAAGGGCAGTCAGAGCACACCACAAAGCAAGGGATCCACGGGATTCAATAAAACTGCAGGTAAGAAATGGATCATGGCCATGCCCGTCGTTGGCCGACTGCTAACTATCAAACCCCTAGTCGGCCAGGCACTTACTTCGTTGAAGTGATTAACCTGAGACTGTCTGTTCCTTCTTGGGGGTATAAGGGGCAGTATGGTGGCTTGAGGTTTGCCTTGGGGCGCTACGAATGTCCTCAGTACAACTACTATTCGGACCTGTGCTCTTTCCCCGAAGTGGTAGAGGACCAAACCACAATCGATCGACCGTGATGATTGGCAGGATCCATGTTCTATAGTCCGTTTTGGGAAGACTTCTGCACCAGTCAGGGCATTTCATCCTTTCGCGAGTGCAGCGACCCTCTTAGAGAGGGAGTCTTGGGCACCCTGCTGAAGAGAAACATGAGCTCGGTCGTATCCTACGACTGCGTGTTCTCGGATCCACCGAATCACCCCGCAGAACATCTCCACGTCGAGGCTCACCCGGGACAATCGGACTACTCGATCTACCTCAACGGTGTGTTCTGGTGGCATATCGGACCCACAGTCGAGGACGGCACAGTCGTTCCTGTCAGGGTGCTCAATCCCGGGCCGGGAGATCCTCACTCGCTCCTCCTTCCTGGTTCCTTTCCGGAATTCTGGGGGGAGACGTGGAACGACCAACGGTCGTATTTCTATCCCCGCTCGTTCACGTGGGCTCAGGATCGCTACCTGCGCATCATCAGTTACAGCGATCACGATTTCGCCCGCATCGGACGATGGCATGAGATGGTCATAGACACGCGATTTCACGTTGTCATTTTGTACGCGGGCCACTTTAACGAAGGTCACTACGACGTTTGGCGCATGACCCGGTTAACGCAGAGGGACAACATTGAATACGACCAGGTACTGGGGGAGACGTATAAGTGGGCAGCTCTAGATTAGAGGAACCTACCACGGCCTCGGCCACCCGGGACGAGTCCGGACCTGACCCCCGGAAAGTGAACTGCTTCCCGTTTGTTGGACAGCTGCGGCGAGCAGAGCGACCTCTGAGTCCAGAATACGTCGCCGAACGTTCGTCGTTCCCGGCCAAACTCTTTTGGTAACGTCGCGTGCCCTGCAGTTACGCGGTAACCGGAATCATCCCCACCCACATCTATCACTCGATACTCACCGAGGTGTTACTAGATACGATCGCTAAACATTCGACACCGCCGATGATGGCATTCGGAAAACACTGCATCGCCGGTGGATTGGCACCAATCCACCGGCTCAAACTGGTTGGCGATCGGCGCGATTTAGGACTCGTTGGCCTCGGACGCGGTGCTTTCCTCAGCGGACTCGTCCTCGATCTCGCCGAAGTACTCGTTCGGGTCGACAGAGTTGCCCTCTGAATCGGTGACCGTGGTGCGTGAGATGGCGGCGGCGAGAGCCTTACCGCGGCGCACGTCGGAGAAGAGGTTCGCAATCTGACCGGACTGCTGCAGCTGCATCACGAACTGGTTCGGGTCCATGCCGTAGGACTGAGCGGTGAACAAGATGTGGTCGGTCAGCTCCTGCTGGGAGACCTCCGGCTGCTCCTGCTCGGCGACGGCGTCGAGGAAAAGCTGGGTCCGCACGGACTCTTCGGCCTGCTCGCGGGTCTTGGTGTCGAACTCTTCGCGTGTGGTGCCCTGGGCCTCGAGAAGCTGTGCGAACGCGTTCTCGTCGTGGGCCATCTGCCCGAGAAGCTGGTGGAGCTGGTTGTGGGCCTGCTCCTCCACGATGGACTCCGGCAGCGCGAATTCGGACTGGGCGAGGGCGGCCTTGAGAACCTCGTCGCGGATCTCCGCGGCCTGCTCGGCCTTCTTGGATTCCTCGAGCTGGGACTTGGTGGACTCCCGCAGCTCCTCAACGGTGTCGAACTCGGAGGCCATCTGGGCGAACTCGTCGTCCAGATCCGGGAGCGTGCGCTCCTTGGTCTGCTGGACGCGGACCTTGACGTTCGCTTCCTCGCCCTTGTGCTCGCCGTACTCGATGGTGGCGGTGAACTCGGCTTCCTCCTCCGACTTCAGACCGCGCAGCGCCTTATCCAGGCCCTTGATCAGGTCGTCGGAGCCGACCTCGTAGGACAGGCCCTCCGTGGATGCCTCATCGATCGTCTCACCGTCAATCTCGGCGGTGAGGTCGATGACGGCGAAGTCGCCGGTCTTGAGCTTGCGCTTGGTGTCCTTCAGCTCACCGAAGCGGGCGCGCAGACCATCGAGCTCAGCGTCGACAGCTTCGTCGTCGATGGTCAGCGCCGGGACGGTGACAGAGATGGCGGAGAAGTCCGGCACGGTAATCTCCGGGCGAACGTCGACCTCTGCGGTGAACTCGACGACCTCGTTGTCCTCGATCTTGGTGATGTCGATCTGCGGCTGGCCGATCGGGTTCAGCTCGTGCTCCTCGACGGCCTGCTCGTAGCGCGACGGCAGCATGTCGTTGACAACCTGCTCAAGGAGTGGGCCGCGTCCGAAGCGGGCGTCGATAAGCTGGCGCGGAGCTTTGCCGCGGCGGAAACCGGGGATCGTGACCTGCTGGGCGATCGCCTTGTAGGCCTGGTCGATTTCGGTGCCGAGCTCGTCGAACGGAACGTTGACTGTCAGCTTCACGCGGGTGTCGCTGAGCTTATCGACGGAAGTCTTCACGGATATCTCCTGTAGTAATTCAAGTGTGCGTAGTCGTCAAAAGTTCGTGCACGGACAATCTCCCGCCCGCCGGCTGACTGTCCATTGTCGGGGCGACAGGATTTGAACCTGCGACCCCCTGCTCCCAAAGCAGGTGCGCTACCAAGCTGCGCCACGCCCCGTCCGACTACCGCGAATCAATCTGACTCACGGAAAGCGATTGTAGCGTGGCCGATTTCCACCCCGGATCATAGGGGCTGACTTGGCGGCGCCGCGCATGAAAAAACCGGCCCATAGAGCCGGTTGCAGTGGAGGGAATGACGGGAATCGAACCCGCGTCTTCAGCTTGGAAGGCTGAGGTATTAGCCACTATACGACATTCCCATGCGGTAACGCGGGTCAAAGTCTAACCCACAACCGCGCCGCCAGACAAAAAGGGAACTAATCACAGGGCCCACACGTTGGAAAATGGTGAACCCTACTACATAGAGAGGTCTACCCGTGTCACTTCTTCTCCTGCTCGCCGTCGTCGGCGGAGCCGTGTTCCTTTTGAGCAACCGTACCGGCGGTGGCTCGCGCAAGCAGCTCGAGCAAGAACAGCTTGACGACGCTTTGGCCGACGCGAAGCGCTGGACCGACCGCCTCGGCTCCCAGGTGCTCAGCCTCGCGGGAAGCGACACCGCTTCCACCCAGGCGATGGCTGACGCCTCCGAGCGTTACACCGCCGCCTCCGCCGCGCTCGCCGACGCGCGCACCGTCAAACAGGCGCACCTCGCCCGAGAGTCCGCGCTTGAAGGCCTGCATTACGTCAACGCGGCCCGCGAGCTCATGGGCATGCCCGCCGGCCCGCCCCTGCCCGAGTTAGAGGGCCAGCGCCGAGCCGGCCGCGTGACGGAGCAGCGCACGATTACCCAGGAGGACGGCACGACGGTGACCGCCTCCCCGCACGCCAGCGAGCAGACCCCGCACTACTACCCCGGTGGCGCCGTTGCCGGCCGCCCCGTCCCGGCCGGTTGGTACTCCGCCGCATGGTGGGCCCCGGCGATGATGACCGGCATGTGGGCCGCGAGCTCCATGATGTTCTACTCCGCGATGTTCGCGGGAATGGCGGGCACCCCGTCCTCCGAAGAGTTCGCGGCAGGCGACTTCGGCGACGCCGGCGGTGACATGGGGGACGCGGGCGACATGGGCGGCGACGCCGGTGGAGACGTGGGGGATGCCGGCGACATGGGCGGTGACTTCGGTGGAGGTGACGGAGGGTTCTTCGGCGGGGGCGACGGTGGCGGGTTCGACTTCGGGGGCTTCGACTTCTAGCCGCCGCCCGCGGCCGGTAGACTCCACGGCAGCTTTGCTTGGAATGTCTATCTAAAGGAGAAGCGATGCGAATTGCCGTATTGCTCAAGGAAGTCCCCGACACGTACAGCGATCGCACGATGAATCTGGAAACCGGCCTGACGGACCGTTCCGGCGACGTAGTGGCTGACGAGGTCGGTGAACGCGCCGTCGAGGCCGCGCTCCGCATTGCGGGGTCCGCGGGCGAGAGCCAGGTGGACATCCTCAGCGTCGGGCCAGAGACATCCGTCGGTTCGATACGTAAAGGTATCGCCATGGGTGCGACCGAGGCGTACCTGGTCTCGGACAGCAAGCTCGTCGGCGCTGACCTGACGCTGACGGCCGAGGTTCTTGCGGCGCTGGTCAAGCGGAACGGCTACGACCTCGTGGTCGCAGGCTCCTCCTCCTCGGACGGGGCAAGCGGCGTCATCCCGGCAATGGTGGGTGAACTGCTTGACTACCCCGCGCTGACGAACCTCACCGACCTGCGGGTAGAGGGCACGTCCGTCGCCGCCACCCAGGCGAGCGACGGTGCCGTGGTCGAGCTGGCGTGCGAGCTTCCGGCCGTGGCCGCGGTCTCCGACGAGTTCCCGGACGCGCGCTTCCCCAATTTCAAGGGCCTCATGGCCGCGAAGAAGAAAGAAATCAACGCGGTCACGCTCGCCGATCTCGACGTGGACCCGGAGGATTGGACCCACGCCCGCGCGATCGTCGTCGACATTGCCGAGCGCCCCGCGCGTGAGCGCGGCGAGATCGTCGACGGCAACTCCCAGGCCGCCTCCAAGCTCGTCGATTTCCTGGAGTCCAAGAACCTCACGGCCAAGGAGGCACGCTCATGAGCGACATCCTCGTCGTCATCAATCCCACCCACGACGGCTCTCTTGACCTCGCGGCGGCGGAGCTCATCGGCGCAGCCAGCGCGGCCGGTTCCCCTGTCGCCCTCACGACCAGCGCCGAACACGCCGAGGCTCTGGGCGGATACGGCGCACAGCGCGTCTTAGTCGCCGAATCAGCGGCGCTTGTCGACGCCACGTCCGCCGCGTTCGACCTCCTCTACCCCGCCGCCGTCGTGTTCGCGCACAACGCCCGCGGGCGCGAAACGGCGGCCCGATTCGCCGTGCGCAGCCGAAAGGCACTGCTCACGGACGCAACCGGGTTACGCCGTGACGCCGAGGGTGTTGTCACTGACCATTCCAACTACGGCGGTGCCTACACAACCGTCGCTGCTGCGACGCACTCGGCGCCGGTGGTAACGCTGCGCCCCGGCTCCGTCGATACGCGAGCTGAAGCCGCGGTGCCGGTTGTGGAGACCCTCGAGGTCGAGGAATCCTCGGCCCGTGACGCGGAGGTCGTTAGGGTGACCCCCATCGAGCGGACCAGCCCGCGCCCCGACCTGGTGACCGCCGACAAGGTCGTCGCCGGGGGCGTCTCACTTGGCTCGGAGGAGATGTTCGAGGAGCTCATCGGCGGACTTGCCGACGCCCTCGGCGCCGCCGTCGGTGCGACAAGGTCCGCCGTGGACGAAGGCCAGGTGCCCTATGAGGCGCAGATCGGTCAGACGGGTGTGCTCGTTTCCCCGAAGCTGTACATCGGAGTCGGCATCTCGGGCGCCGTGCAGCACCTCGTGGGAATGCAGACCTCCGACACCATAGTGGCCATCAACAACGACGCTGACGCCCCCATCTTCGAGGTGGCTGACTTCGGCATCGTCGGCGACATCTTCGACATCGTCCCGCAGATCATCACCGAGCTCGAGTCTCGGAACTAGCCAGGAAGCAGGTACCGATGCAGACTCCGCTCCGCCGTGGCCTCCCCCGAGTTGAGGGTGGCGAGCCCTGGCCTCCGGCCGGGTCCTTCGCCGAGCTCAATGTGCCCGACACCGCTGCTGCTGACACGAACGCCTCAGACACGACTGCTGCAGCCGCGGTTCCCGAGCCGGAGTCGGAGGAACTGACCGCCGTTGCCGTGCGCCGCGGCCTGCCACGCGTGCCGGGCGGTGACGCATACCCCCCGGTGACAGAAACGCTGCTCCCCGTGCCCGCCGCGGCGCAGAAAGACACCGCCCCAGTTACTGTGGCGCCTCCGGTCGCCGAGCGGGTCGCGCCAGCGAAGGAAAACGTCGCGGTGGGCGTCGAGAAGCAAGAAGTTGGCCGCGACTGGGGCCGTTGGCTGACCGCGGCCGTCTCACTCGGTTTCGCCCTGGCTCTGGGCGTGCTGCTCGCGCGCTTTATCGCCGGCACCGAATGGGGTGCGGATTTCCTCGCGCGCTACGACGGTAACCAGCCGCTGCCCGAGGGCACACCGGTGGGCCTGCCCGCCTGGTTGAACTGGGCGCATTTCTTCAACATGTTCCTGCTAGCACTGATCGTCAAAACCGGGCTGGCGGTGCGCTCCGAGCGCAAGCCAGAGGCGTTCTGGGCGCCAAAATCCAACCCGCGCGCCAAGATCTCCTTGACGCTGTGGCTGCACCTCATGCTGGACATCGCGTGGGTGGTGCTGGGCGCGGTCTTCTACGTCCTGCTTTTCACCACCGGCCAGTGGGTGCGTATCGTGCCCACGAGCTGGGACACCTTCCCCAACGCCATCTCCGCCGGGTTGCAGTACCTCACGCTGGATTGGCCGGTGGAGAACGGCTGGGTCCACTACAACGCCCTGCAGGAGTTGACATACTTCGCAGTGGTGTTCGTCGCGGCACCGCTGGCCATCATCTCCGGCGCGCGGATGAGCCCGTGGTGGCCGAAAGGCTGGTCGTTCGTGTCCATGAAAGCGGCGCGCTCGATCCACTTCCCCACGATGATTTTCTTCGTCGTGTTCACCGTCACTCACGTGGGTCTGGTGCTGCTTACCGGTATGCGGCGTAACCTCAACGCCATGTTCGCGGCGCGTGGCGACCTCGACCCCGCCACCTACGCCACGGACTGGACCGGAACGCTCGTGTTCCTCGGCGCGTTCGCGCTTCTCGCGCTGGCGTGGTTCGCCGCGCGGCCCATGTTCGTGGCCCCGCTGGCCCGCCTCACGGGCCATGTGTCTAACCGGTAAAACAAATAGCGAACACTTCTGTGCGTTAATTTCGGACCCGCTGTTGTGCGCGGGTTCCGGGCGGGTTTAAGGTATGCCTTAACTTAGTCCGGTTCCCCACGGAGCCTTCCAGAAAGATCCCCGCACATGTTCCTCGCCGCATTCCTCGTGGGCCTGCGCGAAGGCCTCGAAGCCTCGCTCATCATCGGCATCCTCTTCGCCGCCGTCAACCGCAGAAACGCCACTCACGCCCGCTCTGCAGTCGTGTCCGGGGTGGCCCTCGCCTCCGTCATCTGCATCGCCCTCGGAGCGCTGTTCACGTTCGGCCGCTACGGTTTGAGCTTCCGCACCCAGGAGGCCATCGGCGGAACCCTCTCGCTTGTCGCGGTGGTCATGATTACCGGGATGGTCCTGTCTATCTCCAACTCCCGCGGCGGGATGCGCCGCATCCTCGACGATAAAACCGGGGCCGCCCTGGAGGCCGGGACCCGCGCCGTCTTCGCCCTAGCGTTTATCGCGGTGGCCCGCGAGGGACTTGAGCTCACCCTGCTCATGTGGGGCTGGGTCGTTCAGCCGTCAGCCGTAGTCGGCGCTTTCGGCGGCATCGCGGTCGCGCTCGCCCTCGGCTGGCTGATCTACAAGGGGGCCCTGTCAATCCGCATGTCGCTTTTCCTCGCCGTCTCCTCGGCGTTGCTCATTGTCGTTGCGGCGGGGATCCTCGCGTACGCGGTGCATGACCTGCAGGAGGCGCAGATCTTCCCCGGCCCGTTCTCCGGCGCGCCGATCGCGCCGACCCACCCGCGCACCGGTGAGGTGCTTACCGGTTTTGCCACGTACCCGTTCTGGATGGCCTCCTTCCCCTTCGGCTGGGCGTTCAACGTCGAGCACGTGGTGAACCCGACGGGGTTCGTGGCGACCTTCCTTCAGGCGCTGACCGGGTTCCAGCCGAAAATGAGCTGGCTGCAGGTCGTCGCCTGGGTCGCGTATGTCGCCGCCGTGGTACCTGTGTTCCTTCGCCACCTCCGCCACACCGAGCCGGACGGGGAACCAACCGCCGGAACTGAACCAGCCACATCTCCAACCCGGGAGCGTGAGCCCGCGCTCGCCGCCGTTGCCCCCACCAACCGAAAGGTCTCCCCGTAGTGAAGAAGTTCGTCATCGCCCTCGCAGCAGGCGCCACCGCCTTATCGCTTACGTCCTGCGTGGAAAACACCGCCGGTGAAGACACGATCGCCGTCACGGCGAACGCGCAGAACTGCGACGTGTCTGCGGACAGCGCCGAGAGCGGCCACCGCACCTTCGCAATCACCAACAAGGGTGAACAAGTCACGGAGTTCTACCTCTTGGCGGATGACGGCTTGCGCGTCGTTGCGGAGCGCGAGAACATCGCCCCGGGTGAAACTGCCGAGCTCGCCGTATCGTTGGCGCCGGGCAACTACTTCACCGCCTGCAAACCGGGTTTGCGCGGGCCTAACGTGGGACAGGCCGCTTTCACCGTCACGGGCGATGCCGTCGCGGTGGACGCGAGCGACCAGGAACGCTTCGATTCAGCCGTCACCTCCTACACCCAGTTCGTGCAGCAGGAAGTCGCCCAGCTTGTCCCGCAGGTGGAGCAGTTCGCAGCCGCGTACGCCGCCGGTGACGACGCGAAGGCCCGGGAGCTCTACCCGCTGACGCGTGTGCACTACGAGCGCATCGAGCCGATCGCGGAGGCGCTGGGCGTGCTCGACGCCAAAATCGACTACCGCGAGATCGACTACCTCGCCGAGGCAGACGACCTTGCTTCGCAGGACCCGGGATTTACCGAGTGGCGCGGCTTCCACCGCATGGAGAAGGATCTGTGGCCCCCGGCCGACGAGGATGTCAACGCCGACGGATCCCCCGCCCGACTGGACTGGGCGCCGTCCTCCCCGCAGCAGCGCGCCGAGATTGCGGACAAGCTGGTTTCCGACGTCGAGGAGCTCGAGAGCGTGGTCAACGACCCCGCTTTCGCGTCCGCCAACGATGTCACCATCGACACCGTGTCCAACGGAGCGATCAGCCTGCTGGAGGAGATCGCCACCAATAAGGTCACGGGCGAGGAGAACTGGTGGAGCCACAAGGACCTCTACGACTTCCAGTCCAACCTGGAGGGCTCCCGTGTCGCCTTCGACCTCGTCGCGCCGATCGCCTCAGACAGGGGTGGGGAGGGTGCGAAGCTTGTCAGCGACATCACCGCGCGTTTCGACGACGTTCAGGCCCTGCTGGACAAGTACGGCTCCGTGGAAGGCGGGTTCACCGACTACGACAAGGTCGACGCCGGCCAGCAAGCAGAGCTTACGCGCGCGATCGACGCGCTGCGCGAGCCCCTGAGCCAGCTCACGGGAACCGTTCTGGGCATCTGAGGGGGCACATGAACATCAATCGAAGGCACTTCTTCACTCTTGGAGGCAGCCTCGCGGCAGGCGCAGGGCTGACGGCGTGCGCACGCGGGTCGGACACGGCCGCCGTCCCTGCCTCGCCCGAGGAGCTCATCGTGGAGTTCGCGGGTGAGCACCAGGCCGGGATCACCACCCCGATGCAGAACAACCTGCATTTCGCGGCGCTCGACCTAGCCGAGGACGTCGACCGCGATGACGTGATCGCGCTACTCACGCGATGGACCGACGCGGCACGCCGGTTGACGCTGGGCGGCGATGTCTCCGCAAAAGGGGCGTTCGGCGGCGGCGAGAACTTCCCGCCCGACGACTCGGGTGAGGCGTTCGACCTCGGCCCCGCCGGGCTCACCTTGACCTTCGGGTTCGGCCGCTCCTTCTTTCGCCAGCAACTCGGCCTGGATTCCGCGCTGCCTGGTGAATTCACGGCCATGCCGACAATGACGAACGACTTCCTCAACCCGGCGGCGTCCGAAGGCGACCTCTGCGTTCAGGCCTGCGCTAACGACCCCCAGGTAGCAAGCCACGCGGTACGTAACCTGACGCGGCTGGCGGTCCCCACCGCGTCGCTGCGTTGGTCCCAAATCGGTTTCGGCAGGGCCGGCGCGACCACGGGCGACCAGGCCACCCCGAGAAACCTCTTCGGCCAGAAAGACGGCACGGCGAACATCCGCGCGGAGGATAACGCTGCCTTGGACGAACACGTCTGGATCCCGTCAGTATCATCCCAGCCGTGGGCCGCCGGGGGCACTTACATGACGGTTCGGCGTATACAAATGAACATCGAGGTTTGGGACACCCTGCGCCTGCGTGAGCAGGAGCGCGTCACTGGTCGCGACAAACCGGTGGGTGCTCCCCTGAGCGGGACCGATGAGTTCGACGAACCCGACTTCAACGCGGTTGGCCCCCGCGGGCTCCCGCTCATCGATCGCAAGTCCCACCTCTACAACGTGCACCCCGCGCAAAACGGCGGGATCCGGATGCTGCGCCGCCCGTTCAACTTCGTCGACGGCTCGACTGAGCAGGGGCGGATGAACGCGGGGCTGTTCTTCGTCGCCTTCACGCGGACTCCGGACCGCTTCGCCACCGTGCACCGCTCGATGTCGCGCGACGAGATGTTCACCGAATACCTGAAAACGACCGGCACCGGAACCTACCTTGTCCCCCCGGGGGTCGGCGCTCAAGGCTACGTCGGCGAGACGTTGTTCGCCTAAGGCCAGGGCCTTCTCGGCCAACGCGGGAGCGCCGCTAGGGCGTTCCGGTGCGTTGCCAGGTGGCGTCGATAAGCTCGATGGCCCCGTCGGCGGCGAATTGCTCGAGCCAGCCCCCCATCGGGTAATCGCCCCACTTGGAATGGAAGTAGGCGGTGTTGGCGAGGATGTCGTCGAGGTGCTCCCACGGCGGCGAGGACACCGGGTGGTGCTGGTGGAAGGCGTGCGCGCCACCGACCCAGTACAGCTCGACGCCGTGGGCGGCGAGGTTGCGGGCGAAATCCGTGTCCTCGCCGCCGTAACCGGCGAACCCCGTGTCGAAGCCGCCGAACTGCGCCTCGATGCGCTGCCAGGTCTGCGCTCGCATGGCGAAGGACAGCGACCAGAACAGGTTGTAGTCCGCCGCTTTCTCGAGGTGCCCCGGCGCGGGGTTCGGCCGCGCGGGGTGCGGGTCCGGGGCGACGGTGCGCAGCTCACCGGGTTTCATGTAGGTCACCGGGCCGCTGACGACGGACTCGGGGCGAGCTGCCAGCGCCTCAACGTAGTGGTTGACCAACTCGTTTGAGGCGACGCAATCGGCGTCGAGGAAAATTAGTATCTCCGCGCCGCGCTCGATGGCGGTGCGGGCGCCGAGGTTACGGGCGGCGGCGAGGTTGCGCTCGCCCGCCACGACGTGGGATTTGGGCACCGCCTTGCGCAACACGTCCGCATCCGCCAGCGCCACCGTAATGTGCTGCGTGCCCTCCGGCTTGAGGTTGACCTGGTGGGTGAGGTGCCCGGCGCGGGAGGCGTCGGCAAGCGAGATAATCGCGATCGTGCTTGTCGACGCCCCGTTGGCCGCCCCGGCGATCACCTCCGCGGCCCTTAGTGCGGCGCCCTCGGTCTCCCAGCGCAACCAGTCCGCGCCGAGCGCGGCGGCGCGCTCGAGCAGTCCGGGCCACTCGGCGGGTGCGGGGAAGGACTCCGCGACGACGGCGAGCCCGGCACCGGCGATCTGGCGCGCGTTGAGCTTCTGCTCGATAAAGGGGCGCGGCTGGGGCAGGAGGATCGCAGGGGCTCCGGTCACTGCGATGTCGGCGATGGAGTTCTGTCCTCCGGCGGTGACGACCACGCCCGCGGTGCTGAGCAGCTCCGTGGGGTCGTCGACGCGGTTTTCACCCGCGAGGTAGGTGAAGCGGTAGCCGGGGCAGGCCTGCTCGACCGCGTCCCAGTCCTCCGGGCCCCAGGTGGAGCCGCCCTTGCCCGCCATAACCACGACATGATTCGGGTCGCGCTGCGCGCCCACGAGCGGCCTCAGCCGCGAAATCCCGCCGACGGCGTGCACGCGGCTCGCGTGGGCGGCGAGATGGTCTGGCAGCTTCACCCACGACGGCCACGCGGCGATGATGGCGTCGGCCTGCGTGTACGCGAGCTGGTGGGGCGCGTCGTCGCGCAAGCCCGGCATGGCGAGGGTGGCCACAGGCACGCCCATGAGGCGCACGAACGCGCCGACTTCGACGGAGACGTCGACGTAAAAGGCCTTCGGGTCATTCGCGGCGACCCACTCGGCGATCGCGGCGAGGCGGTGCCGCAGGCCCGCGTTGCCGTAGGGGGCGTAGTGCAGCGTGCCACCGGCCGTCATCGCGCGGCCGTGCGGGCGCGCGGCATCGTCTATGCCGTCGTCCGCGATGACCACGTCGGCGCCTTCAGAGGTTGAGAGGATGACGGACTCCTCCCCTAGCTCGGCCAGCTGACGTTGGATCTGCCGGCAACGCTGGATGTGCCCGGAGCCGTGGTGGTGCGCGTAGATTCCTATCATTTCACCATCACCTCTCGGTAGAGATCTGTGTACCTGCGCGCGGTCTGGATTAGCGAGTGGTTGCCCACCACCCACTCGCGCACCTTTGCGCGCTTGATGTGCAGCGCGATGTGGATCGCCTGGGCGAGCGAGACAACGTCGTCAGGCGCGGCCAGCGCCGCCGGCGCGTGGGCGAGCAGCTCGCCGAGCCCGCCGCGGGCAAACGCGGCCACGGGGGTGCCGCAGGCCATGGACTCGAACGCCACCAAGCCGAACGGCTCCTCCCAGCGCGGGGTGACCACCGTGACGGCGCAGCTCCCCACCAGGGCGCGCAACCCCGCGTGCGAGAGCTCGCCCAGCCAGCGGATGCTTTCGCCGTTGAGGCGCGGGGCGATTTCCTCCTGGAAGTACCGGTGGTCCCCTTTGCGTCCTGCCAGCAGCAGGGGAAGACCGAGCAGGCGGCAGGCGTCGATAGCCAAGTGCGGGCCCTTTTCCGGCACGAGGCGGCCGAACCACACGGCCGATGCCCCGCCGGGGCCGGGAAACCAGTCGGAGACGTTGACCCCGTTCGGGATTACCGCGATCGGGTGCGGGGTGGACCAGTCCGCGGCGGTGACGTGGCTCACGGCGGCGAACGCGCCGGCGGCGTCACCCGCTCGGGCGATCACGTCTTGTAATTCGTCGATAAGCGGAGTGTGGAGGGTGGTCACCATCGGCAGTTCCTCCGGCGAGTCCTCGGACGGGAACATCCACGGGCTGAGCGAATTGTTGTGAACGATGTCGTAACCTCGGCGCACCAGCAGCTGACGCAGCGCGATGAACGCGCGGTCCTCGCGCTCGCGCTCACCGTCGGGATAGCCAGTGTCGGTGGCGAGCTCGGGGTTCGCGCCCCAGTTCACCCCGGGCAGCTCGAGCTCGGGGCAATTGCCGTCCGAGCCTTTCGCCGCGAAAAAGTCCACCTCGTGGCCCTCTTGACGCAGCGCCTTGACCATAGTGTGGCAGAAGGCTTCGAGACCGCCAGCGTAAGGTTCGCGAATCGGGTAGCGCGCCGGCGCGACGAACGCGATCTTCAGCCCGGGCGTGCGGCGCAGCGCCGGGCCGCTCGGCATCGTAATTGTCATCGGCTCAGCACCTCGCGGTAGACGTCCGCGTGCACTTGGCGCACCTTCCCCAGCTGCCTCCCCCTGTCACCGCGATACGGCACCGGCCCCCGGGCGATGAGGGTGCAGGCAGCCTCGGCCGCGCTGGCCGGGTCGCCAAGAGCGTAGGTCTCGACAGCCTCGGGGGCGTCGACCTGCCCCGCGTAGCAGCCGATGTCGGGTACCGCCACGGTCGTGCCCAGGTCGCGGCACATCTCCAACCAACCTGAGTGCGTGCCCCGCGTGTACGGCAGGATGCACGCGGTGAGTTTGGCCACCTCGCCGTGCAAGGCGGCGTCATTAAACGGGTCGTGCACGACGAGCTCGACCTTGCCGCGCAACGCATCACGTAGGTCGCGGGTGGCGTCGACGTCGTGGGCGAAGACGCGCAAGGGGACGCGCCGGCCAATGGCGAGGTAGAACTCCGGGTCCGCCACCACGTTGGAGCGCAGCGACTTCACAAACACGCCGGCGATTTCCTCGCGCTGCTGAGCCGCGGGCTCCGCCACGACCGCGGGGTGCGGGACCACCCGCACATCGTTGGCGCCGAATTCGCCGCGCAGCCTTCGCGCCGCGCACTCCGTCAGCGTCAGCACCGCGTCCGCGGCGCCCACGAGGATGCGAAGACGCTCGTGGTGCTCAGCCTGCTCCTCCAGGTGCGGGTTATCCAGATCGTGCACGGTCAGTACGAGGGGCACAGGCACGGCGCGCGCGAGCTCGTCGATCTGGGCCGGCGAGCGGTGTTCGAAGCCGAAGTGGATGTGCAGAATATCCGCCTCGGGGGGCTGGAGCCAGAACCCAGCCTCCAGCGCGGGGTGCGGCCACCAGTTCCCGTCAATGTCCGGATCCGGCAGGTACGCCACACCGGCAGGGCGAATTGCCTGCGTATAGGGGTGTTGGGCGGGGATAGACAAAACCCGCACGTCGCGTACGTGCTCAGTCACCCTACCAATATAAACAACCCCGCATTTATGTGCGCCAATGCGCCCGCTCTAATATATGTGCCCCGCTGGTTGGTATCTTGGGGCCATGCCCACCCTCACCGTCGTCGGGAATTGCCAGGCGGAATCGACCCGCAAGCTGCTGATGAGCAGCGGAAAGTTCGAGTCTGAACGCATCAAACCCGTGCACGAGCTCGCCGCCGAGGACATGGGGTGGTTCAACGAGCTGCTCGCGCGCACCGACGTCCTGGTCACCCAGCCCATCCGTGACGGTTACCGCGGCCTGCCCGTGGGCACGTCGCAAATGCTCGCGCAGCTGCCCCAGGGTGCGGTCCACGCGGTGGTGCCGGTGCTGCGTTTCGACGCGCTGATGCCGTACCAGGCAATCATCCGCGACCCGGCGGAACCGTCGCTGAGCCCACCTGTGGTGCCTTACCACGACCTGCGCATACTCGCCGCGGCCGCGAACGGGCTCGACGAACCGGTGGACGCTTCCCCGTCGCCTGCGGCGTTGCGACGTGCGGCGACGATGTCGGTGGCCGAGATCCGCTCCCGCGAGCAACGCCACTTTTCGGTGGTGATTTCGGATTACCTCGAAACGATCCCCGTGTGGCACACCGTGAACCACCCCGACAACGCGACCCTTCGGGTCCTCGCGCAGCGCGTTCTTTCCTCCCTCGGGATCAATGGCGAAGTAACCTCCCCGGATTACGAGATGCTCGGCGAGCTCGACGCCCCTATTGAGCAGGCCTCCGCAACAGCGCTTGGCGTGCAGGTGGCGGGCCGCACCCAATGGGTTCATCGGACAAAGGGAGCAATCTCTCGCGAGGAAATACAGTCGCAGCAGCTCGAGTTTTACCGCCGGCGCCCCGCACTCGTCGCCCACGGAATGCAGCGCCACGCGCAGCGCCTGACCAACCTGGGGCTGGCATGAAGCACCTTATCGTCGGCCCCGACGGCCACGGCGTGACCGACTACGCCCTGCAGCTCGCCAAAACCCTCGGTGTAGTTGGCACCGATGTCGTCCGGGAGGAAACCTTCTCCGATACAGCGCTGCCTGACGGGCCGATCCACGTCACGTTCACCGACCACATCTTCGGGGCGTCGCCAAGCGAGGCCGTCGACGCCCTGCTCGCGCGCGTGGGCGAGCGCCCGCTGTCGGTGTCCTTTCACGACATCCCGCAGCGGGAGGAAGGCGCCGAGCGCTACCAGCGCCGCGCCGACGCGTACCGGCGCCTCGCCGGCGCGGCCGCGCTGGCCACCGTCAACTCCGAGCACGAGGCAGCGTTCTTTGACGACACCGCGACCGTCATCCGCCTGCCCGTCCCCCGCGTCGACTCCTCTTTCAACCCGGAACCAGGCACCGTCGGCATTCTCGGTTTCCTCTACCCGGGCAAGGGCCACGAAGACCTCATCGCCGCTCTGCGCGGCACCGGTTACCGGCTCCGGTTCCTCGGTTCGGTGTCTGCCGGCCACGAAAAATGGGCGCGCGGGCTGGAAAAGGACGCTGAGATCACCGGCTGGCTGAGCGACGGTCAACTAGCCCGGGAGATCGGGCGCACCGCGGTTCCGGTGTGCGCCCACCGCCACTTCTCCGCCTCGGGTTCGCTGATGACCTGGCTCGGCGCGGGCCGAAACGTACTGGCCAGCGATTCGCCGTACACACGTGAGATCGACGCCTGGCTGCCCGGACGCATCACCCTGGTCAGCGACGGCGACTGGTGCCGCGCCGTGGACAACTTCACCCCGCGCACCATGGAACCCCCGCGCTACGGCTGGGATGAGGTCGCCGCGGCGTGGCGGGAAGCGTGGGCGGCATGTGGCCTGACGTAAGCGTCATCATCCCCTATTACGACAACCCAGAGGGCCTGCGGGAGGTGCTCGCCGCCGTGCGCGCCCAGGACTACCAGGGGCGCGTAGAGATCATCATCGCCGACGACGGTTCCCCCACGCCTGCCTCCCAGGAGCCTTCGCTTGCCGACGCCCTGTCCAACGTGGTCCTCGTCCGCCAGGACGACCTGGGGTTCCGCGCCGCCGCCGCCCGCAATCTCGGCGCCGCAGCCGCCACCGGCGAGGTGTTCGCCTTCATCGACGGCGACACGGTGCCGCAGCCCGGTTACCTCACCGCCGCAGTCGCCCACGTGCAGCGCAACCGCCGGGCGGTGATCGTCGGGAAGCGTCTCACCGGCCCTGGCCTGACCGAGCCCCGGTGGCTTACCGACGCATGGGCGGCCACCGGCAACATGTCCCGCGCTGACTCCACCAGCTGGCGCTACGTCATTTCGGCAGTGCTGACGTGCTCGGCGAATTTCTTCCGGCACATCGGCGGGTTCGACGCGGACTTCGTCGGGTACGGCGGGGAGGACTGGGAGTTCGGGTGGCGGGCTTGGAACGCGGGCGCGCAGCTCGTGCACGAACCCGGCGCGGTCGCCCACCACCCGGAGGAGGACTTCGGCGGGCGCCACCGCGACGTGGCGGAAGAGACGCGGGTGAAAAACATCGAGACTCTCGCTCTCGCTCGCCGAATCACCCACCCCATCGCGCGCCCGGCTGGCGTCGTCTTTGACATGGCGGACGTCGCGATCGTGGTCCCCGAGTTCGATCAGCCCGGTGCGGCCGAGGCGGTCATTGCCTCGTGGCTGCGTATTGACGCCCACGTCTACGCGCCGGAAAAATCCGCGCTATTCGCCTCTGATCCACGCGTGTCCACGGGTCCGCCCGGCGCGGAACGCATCCGCGTCACGTTGACCGAGGCGTGGGCGTTGGCCGACGCTGAGATGTTCTACCGTCGCGCCACCGACCGCTTTTTCCAGCTGCCCGACGGCACTGAGGTTGCCACCGCGCGGGCGCTCGCCCTGACCTCTCCGCGGACGCGGGCCTCGGGTGCGTGGCTGGGCCTCGCATTCCTCGACGACCCGCAACGGCTGGAACGGGTTTTCGCGGGCTGGTAAATGCCCCGCTACGCCTCCGGAAGCTCCGGGGCGACACCGGTTTTCTCGTACTCGGCGAGGATGTCGATGCGCCGCTGGTGGCGCTGCTCGTTGGACCACTCCTGCCCGATGAAGGCGTCGACGATGGCGAGCGCCTCCTCCTCGGTGTGCATACGGCCGCCGATGCCGATGAGCTGGGCGTTATTGTGCTCGCGCGCGAGGCGGGCGGTCTCCTCCGACCACGCCAGGGCGCAGCGCGCCCCCTTGACCTTGTTCGCCGCGATCTGCTCACCGTTGCCGGATCCGCCCAGCACGATACCGAGTGAGCCCGGGTCGGCGACGGTGCGTTCGGCGGCCGCGATACAGAAGGCCGGGTAGTCGTCTGCGGCGTCGTACTCGTGAGCGCCGCAGTCCGTCACGTCGTGGCCAGCTGCCTCGAGGTGAGCCTTGATCTGGTTCTTCCGCTCGAAACCGGCGTGGTCTGCTCCAAGATAAATGCGCATGCTCGTTACTGTACTTGCCTAGACCCGCGGGTCCTCGGTCCGGGAGCGCTTGATCTCGAAGAAGTGGGGGAAGCCGGCCAGCGTGACGGAGGCGTCGAAAAGCTTGCCCGCCTCCTCCCCCGTGGGCACGCGGGTGATGACAGGCCCGAAGAACGCGGTGTCGCCGAGCTTGAGTACGGGCGTGCCCACATCGTCACCGACGGCGTCCATCGCAGTGGCGTGGTAGCCGCGCAGCAGGTCATCGGCATCGGTAGTGTCTGCGACCTCGGCGCAGGTTGCGGGCACCCCGACCTCATCCAGTGCTGCGGCGACGATGTCGCTGTACGCGCCGTAGCCCTTCTTCCCGCCCTGGTGTTGGGCGTGGATCATGGTGCCCATCGCGGTGTAGAGCTCGTCGACCTTCCCGGGATGTTCCTGCTTGACCTTCGCGAAAACACGGGCCGGGCCCCAGGCCGCCTCCATCGCGGAGAGGTAATCCGATGGCAGGTCGCGGCCGTCGTTAAGCACGCTCAGCGACATAGGCACCCACTCAACCTCGATGTCGCGCACCTTCTCCACCTCCTTGATCCAGCGGGAGGTCTGCCAGCAAAACGGGCACGTCGCGTCGAACCAGAAAGTCACTTGCTCAGTCATGCACCCCAGCCTAGTGAAATCGGGAACCGGAGTAGCGTGGGTCACTATGAAGACGAACCTTTCGCGTATCGACGCCCAGGCCCGCGCCGCCCTCATCTCGGGTGTGCACTACGACATCGCCCTTGACATCACCGGCGAGGACACGTTCACCTCCACCACCACGGTGCGGTTTAGCTCCCAGGCGGGCGAGACATTCTTTGACCTCGTGGCGGACAGCTTCAGCGCCACCCTCGACGGCGCGCAGCTGAACGGGCGAGAGATGGCGCTCACGGAGGGCGAGCACGAGCTGGTGGTCACCGCCACCTCCGCCTACAACCGCACCGGTGAGGGCCTGCACAAATTCACCGACCCGGTCGACGGCAAGGACTACCTCTACACCCAGTTCGAGCCGGCGTACGCGATGAAGGTGTTCGCGTGCTTCGACCAGCCGGACATCAAGGCCACGTATTCCGTGGCCGTCACCGCACCCGAGCGCTACGTGGTGGTGCTCAACGAGAAGGCGCATCGCGACGGCGATACCTGGTCCTGCGAAATCACCTACCCGCTGTCAACCTACCTCGTGGCCGTTTGCGCCGGCGAGTACGTCTCCGTCCACGACGCCTACTCCGACCAGCACAAGGACATCGAGCTGGGCCTGTACGCCCGCGCGAGCCTAATCCAGCACATGGATTCCGACCGCCTGTTCCGCCAGACCAAGGACGGGTTCGCCTACTACCACGAAAACTTCGCCACCCCGTACCCCTTTGGCAAGTACGACCAGATCTTCTGCCCCGAGTACAACATGGGCGCGATGGAGAACGCCGGCGCGGTGACTTTCCGCGACGAGTACATCTTCACCTCCGAGCCCACCCCGCACAAGGTGGAGCGCCGCAACGACACGATCCTCCACGAGATGGCGCACATGTGGTTCGGCGACCTCGTGACCATGCAGTGGTGGGACGACCTGTGGCTCAATGAGTCCTTCGCCACGTGGGCGTCGGCAATCGCGCAGACCGAAATCGGTGAGTACCCCAACGCGTGGGTCACCTTCGCGGCCATCGAGAAGGCGTGGGCGTACTCCCAGGACCAGCTCCCGTCGACCCACCCGATCGCCGCGGACGCCCCCGACATCGAGACCGCGGAGCAGAACTTCGACGGCATCACGTACGCCAAGGGCGCCTCGGTGCTCAAGCAGCTGCAGGCGTACGTGGGCCGCGACGAGTTCTTCGCCGGCGTGCGCGAACACTTCCGCAACCACGCGTTTTCCAATGCCACCTTCGCTGATCTGCTCCGCGCGCTCGAGGCGGCCAGCGGCCGGGACCTTTCACATTGGTCCGAGCAATGGCTGCGGACTACGGGCGTGTCGCGCCTCTACCCCGAAATCACCGCCGACTCCTTCACCGTGGTGCAGGAGTCCGACGTCCAGCGCAGCCACCGCGTCGGCGTGGGGCTGTACTCGCTTATCGACGGCCAGGTCACCCGCACCCACCACACCGAGATTTTCATCGAGGGTGAGCGGACCCCGGTTCCAGAATTCGCCGGGGTCGAGCACGACCTCGCCTTGGTCAACGACGGCGATCTCACCTACTGTCTCATGGGGTTGACAGAAGAGCACATGGCGTTCGTGCTGAAGCACCTAGGCGCGATCGCGGACCCGATGGCGCGCACCCTGTGCTGGTCGGCGGCGTGGGAGGCAACCCGCGACGGCCGGTTGCCGGCACGGGAGTTTGTCAAGCTGGTCGCCGCCAATGCCGCGACCGAGGATCAACCGACGGTGCAGGAGCGCCTGCTCAACCAGGCCGTCACCGCCGCAACCCTCTACGTCGCCCCCGAGTGGCGCGATGAGGCCACCGACATCCTCAACAACGCATTCCGCGGCGCCGAGCCAGCTCTCATCTTCGACCGCGCGCTGAGCCGCCTCCCGCTTGACGACGCCTCCGCGGCGCACCTCTCCGGGTTGCTTGAGACCTCTACCAACCAGGAGCTGCGCTGGTTGGCGCTGACCGCCCTCATCGCCCGCGGCAGGCTGGGTGTCGAGGCCGCCGAGGCCGAGACCGACCCCTCATCCGAGGGCGCCGTGTCGCGTCTGCGCGCCAGGGCCGTCGCCGACAAGCGCTGGGCGTGGGAGGAGATCACCACCGGCGAACGCTCGAATCTCGAACTGCGGTACTTGATGGACGGACTGACGTTCAACAACACGGGGCTGGAGGGGCTCAGCGACGAGTACCTCCGGATCGCGCCTGAGCTGTGGGACCGCCTGTCTAACGAGATGGCCCAGCGCACCCTCGAGGGTGTGTACCCGATGTGGGACATCTCCCGGGAGGCCGTGGAGAAGGCCACTGCGCTGCTTGCCCGCGAGGACCTCACCTCAGGCCTGCGCCGCGTGTTGTCCGAAGGCCAGGACCGGGCTGTGCGAGCGCTGCGCGTCCAGGCGGTCGATGCGGCCGCCGCCGCTGCCGCCGCCGCTGCCGACTCTGTGTCAGAGCGAAGCTAGGAGGCGACGCGCAGCAGGGCGGCGTCAGGGCGCAGCACAATGGTGGCGAACGCCACCGTATCCTGCCCAACCAGCACCTGCCGGGCAACGCGCTGCAGTGGGGTGCTGACGGACAGCTGCAGGTGCCCGCGCTCCGCGTCAGAGGCGACGGACGGGGTAATGATGTCTTCGCAGCCGTGCTCACCCTCCATCGATTCGCACCGCAGGCTGCTACCGGCCACGCAGTCCTCCCGCGCAGGGCGGACGAAGACGGTTTCAAAGAATGCCGGGGCACCGTCGGCGTAGTGCAAGTACTCGCGCGCGGCCACGGCGCTTTCCTCTCCCAATCCGAACGCCACGGCGGCGATGCGCGGGGGGATCCGCTCCCCGGCGTAGATCTCCTCGGAGCGCACAGCGACACCGTGGTCCTCCAGCTGGGCGAGCAACCCACGCTCGCCACAGAGATTGACCACGGGCGGGAGGGCGCGGGCGAATGTTCCCCCGGCGCGTCCGCGGCGACGGTCGATCATCCCCTCGGCCTGGAGTAGGTCGAGGGCGTGGCGGACGGTCATACGCGCGACACCGAACTCCTCAACGAGCTCCCGCTCCGGAGGCAGCCTGTCGCCGGATTTCAGCTCTCTCGCCTCAATTCGTCGACGGAGTTCCTCCGCGATCACGACGTAGGTCGGCTTGCGTGCCATCCGCTCCTCCTCTTGAATGCCGCTCAACTACGCATAAACATTAGTGCATACCTACGGCAAAGGAGGTGTTCCCCGGTCTTACAACTGCGCGAGCGCATGCTCCAGGTCGGCGATGAGGTCCACCTCGTCCTCGATGCCCACCGAGATGCGCACGAGTTCGCGCGGCACTGCCAGCGCAGATCCCTCCACGGCGAGGTGGGTCATGGTGGCGGGGTGCTCGATGAGGCTCTCGACGCCGCCGAGTGACTCGGCGAGACAGAACAGCTTCGTCGTCCGGCAGAACGTCGTCGCCTGCTCCTCGGTGCGGAAAATGACCGAGACCATACCCCCGAAACGCGTCATCTGCTTCGCGGCAACCTCGTGGTTGGGGTGCGATTCGAGCCCCGGGTAGCACACGCGCGCAACCGTCTCGTGGCCCTCGAGGAACCGCGCCACTGCCTCGGCGTTGTCGCAGTGACGGTCCATGCGCACACCCAGCGTCTTCAAACCCCGGGCGGTGAGGAAGGCGTCGAAGGGAGACGGGATCGCACCGACCCACCCGAAGAAGAACCGCAGCTGCTCCTCCAGTTCCTGGCCTCGGGCGCACACCACGCCCCCGATGACGTCCGAGTGCCCGCCGATGTACTTCGTGGTGGAATGCACGACTAGGTCGGCGCCCAGCTCGAGGGGCTTCTGCAGATACGGTGAGGCGAAGGTGTTATCCACCACGAGGCGAGCTTCGCCCTTGATGTCGGCGATGGCGCGGATGTCGGCGATGGCCAGCAGCGGGTTAGTCGGGGTCTCCACCCAAATCGCCTTGGTGTTGTCCTGAACCGCGGCCTCAACTGCCGCGACATCGGTGATGTCCACCACCGAGTTGGACACACCCCACAAGGTGAACACCTGCTGGATCAGGCGGTACGTGCCGCCGTATGCGTCGTTGCCGATGATGATGTGGTCGCCGGGCTTGAGCAGGACGCGCAGCACGCTATCGATCGCGGCCATGCCGGACGAGAACGCCACGGCGAAGTCGGAGCCTTCGAGAGCCGCGACGGTGTCCTCGAGCGCGGTGATCGTCGGGTTGCCCACGCGCGTGTACTCGTAACCGTTGCGTGTGACCGCAAGGTCGTCCTGAGCGAACGTCGTGGAAGCGTAGATCGGAGTGTTGATGGGCCCGTACAGGCTGTCGGGCTCGTAGCCTGCGTGGATGGCAGCGGTGGAGAAACCGGAGGGCACTGGGATTCCTTTCCTCGGCGTAGATATGCTCCCGCGATACTAAACCACATCTAGACCAAGCTGTTCATTATGGCCGATTAATATGCACGTACACTCGTGCCCATATGAGTTGGTTACATTCTGCTTCTGTCGATCTCGCCGCTACCGCCACAGTGAACGAGGCCGTCGATTCCGTCAACACGTGGTGGCAGGACCCCGCGACCCAGGAGAATCTGCTTGAGCGCCCTCTGAAGATTGCCCTCATCCTCATTGTCGCGTTCGCTGTCCACTTCGTCCTCTCCCGTGTGATCAAACGCGCCGCGAACCGCAGCATCCACAAACCCGGTGGAACGCTGGGTTTGCGTCGGACCGCGGTCCGAGAGGACACCCCTCAGGCCCGCGCGCAGGAGGGGCGTCGTCAAGCACGCATCCGTACCCTCTCCAACGTCGGGCGGTCGGCAGCCGCGATCGTCATCTGGGTGTGGGCCGCCCTGGCCATCCTCAGCGAGATGGACGTCAACGTCGCGCCGCTCATCGCCTCCGCCGGTGTCGCCGGTGTCGCCCTCGGTTTCGGCGCGCAGTCGCTGGTCAAGGACTTCATCTCCGGCATTTTCATGCTCCTGGAGAACCAGTACGGCGTGGGCGACTCGGTGAGCGTGAATGGCGTCCAGGGCACAGTGGAGGACATGACCCTGCGGGTGACCACGCTGCGCGACATCGACGGGGTGCTCTGGTACATCCGCAACGGCGACATCAACCAGGTGGGCAACCAGTCCGACACCTATTCCGTGGCCCGGCTGGAGATCCCGGTGTCCCTCGCCGCGGACCCGAAGCGGGCCGCCAAGGTCATCCTCACCGCGGCCCGGGCATCCGCCAACGACCAAGCGATCCGGCCCAGCGTCATCTCCGAGCCCGAACTACTCGGTGTGAGCACCTTCGCCACGGACCATATGACGTACCGGGTCACCCTCAGGACCATGCCGGGTGACCAATGGAGCGTGGCGCGGTCCATGTACGAGGACATTTTGGAAGCCTTGCACGAGGCCGGGGTCACACTTCCAGGAACCCAGCCCGTGGTAATCAAGTACCATCCGGACAATCACGGCGCAGGCACGAGTCGGAAGGAGCTGCCCGAACATGGAGATCACGCGACCGGGACAGGAAAGCGATAAGACCCTCTACGATGAGCTCGGGGAGGACTTCTTCGCGCGCCTCGTCAGTGGCTTCTACGCAGGTGTCAAGGAAGACGATCTGATCGGCCCGATGTACCCGGAGGGCGACTGGGAAGGCGCCGAGGACCGGCTGCGCTGGTTCCTCGTCCAGTACTGGGGCGGGCCCCACACATTCAACGCGGAGCGCGGCCGACCCATGCTGCGCAAGCGCCACTTCCCCTTCTCCATCGGTGAGGCGGAGGCGGAACGCTGGCTGGCGCTCATGGAGACCTCCCTGGACCAGTTCGGACCCGATGAGCTCAGCGAACAGCACCGCGACATGCTGTGGAATCACATGCAGCGAGTCGCCTACATGATGATCAACCGCTAGTACTACTTTTTTGGCCAAAACCGCCCCGCACCGGTGGCGCGCTTTTTAACATGTGTCCATGCCAACCGCATCAACCATGCCAGCGCCCCATCTCATCGAGCTTCTGCCCCGCCTGCTCGCCTCCGGTGAGACAGTCGCCCCCTGCGCCGTCGTGGACGTCAGCGCCTTCGACCACAACGCCGCTCGGATGCGCGAGCGGTCCGTCGGCCTGCCGATTCGCGTCGCCTCTAAGTCGATCCGCAGTGTTGCGGCGTTGCGCCGCGCGTTAGAGCACGACGGCTACCGGGGGATCCTTTCCTACAGTGTTCCGGAGGCCATCTGTCTCGCCCGCGAGGGATTTAACGACATCGTTGTCGCTTACCCGTCCGTAAACACGCTAGCGCTTAGGGAACTCGCCGCAGATGCGCACCTGCGCCGCGAGATCACCGTCATGGTGGACTGCACCGCTCACCTCGACCTCATCGAGGCAGCCGCCGCCGGGGCCGGTCCCGTGCGCGTCTGCATCGACATAGACTGCACCCTGCGCCTGCCCGGGCTGGTCATCGGACCGCGCCGCTCGCCCGTGCGCACGCCGGAGCAGACACGCGCCCTTGCCGAGGAAATCCTGCGCCGCCCGCAACTGCGCCTTGTCGGGCTGATGGGGTACGAGGGACAGGTCGCCTCCGTCGCTGACGCCGAGATGGGCGCCGCGGGCGCGATCAAACGCCTGCTTCGCGGCACTTCCATGGCGCAGCTCGTACCGCGCCGCGCCGACTGCGTGGCCGCAGTGCGCGAGATCGCCGACCTGGAGTTCGTCAACGGCGGCGGCACTGGCTCGCTCGACGTGAGCGCCCGCGATGATTCCCTGACCGAGCTCGCCGCCGGCTCCGGTTTCTACACCCCGGTCATCTTCGACCACTTCGACGACATCGACCACGTCCCGGCCACATTCTTTGTCTGCCAGGTGGCCAGGATCCCCGGGCAGCGGTGGGCGACGGTGAATTCCGGCGGTTGGATCGCCTCGGGCCCGCCAGCACCTGACCGCGCACCTGTGCCCGAATACCCGGCAGGCCTGAAGTACTCGGCCACCGAGGGCGCCGGGGAGGTGCAAACCCCGCTGCACGGCAGCGGCGCAAAGGACTTGAGCATCGGCGATCCGGTGTGGTTCCGCCACGCCAAGGCCGGCGAAATGACCGAACACGTCGACCGCATTGTCGCGGTCAACTCCAACAGCTCCTACGAAGAGTGGGACACCTACCGAGGAAAAGGATGGACCCTACGATGAGCCGCACTTTAAAGACTGGAAAGTTCCGGAACTGGTCCGGATCGGTTACCACGTCACCCGATGCCGTCCACTACCCCACGACCATCGACGACGTCTCCGAAATTGTGCGTTCCCTGCCGGCCGGACGCACCCTGCGCCCCGTCGGTAGCGGACATTCATTCACCCCGGTCGCCGCGGGTAACCACGCCATGATCAGCCTCGACAACATCTCGGGCGTGGTCAACGTCGACCGTCAACGCAAGCGCGTCCGCTTCCTGGCAGGCACCCGCCTGCACCTGATCCCCCAGCTTCTCGCTCCCTTCGGCCTCGCGCTGGCAAACCAGGGCGACATCGATGTCCAGTCCGTCGCGGGCGCCATTTCCACGTCGACGCACGGCACGGGCATCAACTGGACGGGCTTCGCGGGCACAGTGACGGGCATGACGCTTGTCGACGCCTCGGGCGACGCCCGCACCTATTCCATCGACGACGATCCCGAGTTGCTGCGCCTGGTCACCGTGTCGTTGGGTTCGCTCGGCGTGATCGTCGAGGTGGAGATGCAGTGCGTCGACTCGTTCGACCTTCTGGCCGTCGAGGGCGCGGAGAAATTCGACGACGTCCTGGACACGTGGGAGGAACGCACCCGCGCCGTCGACCACTTCGAGGCGTTCTGGTTCCCCCACACCGACCGCGCGATGGTCAAGAGCAACACGCGCCTCGCCCCGACCGCTCCCGCGCCCGGCGGGGAGCCGAAGGCGCGGACCTGGCTGACGCGCACCATAGAGGAGGAGGTCATCGGCAACGGCGTCTTCGCCGCCTCCATCGCGTTCACCCGCCGAATGCCTACAGCAATTCCCCTGCTCAACACCTTGTCCGCTGGGGCGATGGGGGCAAGCTCCTACCGCTCCCGCGCCCACGAGGTGTTCGCATCCCCGCGCCGCGTCCGCTTCCATGAGATGGAGTTCGCGGTTCCGCTTGGCGACGGCCCCTCAGTGGTGCGAGAGCTCCGCAGCGAGATCGACAGACGCGGCTGGCTCATCCCTTTCCCCTTCGAGCTGCGCTCCACCGCGGCCGACGACGTCGCTCTGTCCACCGCCACGGGCCGCGAGTCCATGTACATCGCCATCCACGTACCGAGGGCGACGAACCCTTCTGACTACTTCCCGTACCTGGAGTCCATCCTCCGCGCCGCTGGCGGACGGCCGCACTGGGGCAAGATGCACACCATGCGCCGCGAGGACTTTTCCGCGATCTACCCGCGTTTCGACGAGTTCTGCGCCCTGCGCGAGGAGATGGACCCGACCTGGAAGTTCGGCTCGGATCACCTCCGGAAGGTTTTCGGCTAGAGAAGTGCTACTGCGTTAGACGAACAAACCGAGGGACGTCGTGTGGTAGACCGTCCCGAACGGGGCGTCGACACGCACCCACCGGCCCGCAGTCGAAACGCGCAGATGGCGCGGCACATCCACCGGGGCGGCGAATCCCGGAATCAGCCCGAGCGCGGTGCAGGTGAAGATCATGCGCATCGGGATCTCCACGGGCTGTCCCGCAGCGGACTCCGCGTCGGCCGTCAGTACCGTCTGATTCAGCAACGAGGCAGGCGGCCCGAGGGGGCCGGAGAATTGGCGGGCCAGCGCGCGACCGTCGTCGGCAAGCTGCCGCACCACCGTCACCGGAACGACATCGCGTTCGGTGAAGCCGCTGCGCGGGGGCAGTGCCCCGGGCCAGCTGGGGTCGCGGGGCGAGCCGACCTGGGTGGACCCGGTCTGCAGAGCGTTGAGGAGGTCGCTAGCCGCGACAGCTGCCCCGTCGCGGGAAACCTCCCCGCGGATGCGGCGCGAGGCGACGCACTCGAACGGGGTGGTCACGAACACGTCAACGGATTCGCTGTCGAACTGGGCGAAGCGGGCTGTGGCCGATGCGTCGAGCCCGACCGCCCGTCCGACCAGCGAGATGAGCCCTGGCCCCCCGCCAATGACGCGGAGGGACTCGGGCGTCACTCTCCTTCCCCGGTTCCACCGCTGGTGAGAATCCCCAGCTCCTGCTGAGTGATCGCGCGCGGGGTACTGGTTTTTGTATCCACCACGACGAGGACGCTGGTGACGGTGCAGCACACGCTGCCGTGCCGGTCAATAATGTCCTGGCGGGTCGTGAACGAGGTGTTGCCCACCTTAATCACTTCGGTGCGCACCCGGACGTCGGTTGTGTCCGGCATGATCGGGCGGTTGTAATCGGCCTCAATGTGGCGGACGAACACCGGCAGTGAGCCCGCGGCGCCGAAGAACTCGTTGGAGAAGGCAATGCGCGCCTCCTGGGCGTACTCAACGTAGACGACGTTGTTCACGTGCCCGTAGCGGTCGAAGTCGTCCCATCGCACCGGCAAGGTGATCTCGTGTGTCTTGTGCGTTGCGGTCTCTGCCATGCTTTTCTCCTAACGGGTGAGTCGACGGTGGGTCACGCGCGACGGTTTCGCGGCGTCCTCGCCCAGTCGCTCAATCTTGTTCTTTTCGTAGTCGCCGAAGTTGCCCTCGAACCAGAACCACTTCCCTTCTTCCACGTTGCCCTCCCAGGCCAGGATGTGGGTGCAGGTGCGGTCAAGGAACCAGCGGTCGTGCGAGATGACCACGGCGCAGCCGGGGAATTTCTGCAGAGCGTTCTCCAGCGAACCGAGTGTCTCCACATCCAGGTCGTTGGTCGGCTCATCGAGCAGGATCAGGTTTCCACCCTGCTTCAGTGTCAGAGCCAAGTTAAGGCGGTTGCGCTCGCCACCCGAAAGCACCTTGGACGGCTTCTGCTGGTCAGGGCCTTTGAAGCCGAACGCGGACAGGTAGGCGCGCGACGGCATCTCGTTCTGGCCGACGTGGATGTAGTCGAGGCCGTCGGAGACAACCTCCCACACCGTCTTCTCCGGGTCGATGTTGGCGCGGTTCTGGTCCACGTAGGACAGCTGAACGGTCTCACCCACGTCGACGGCGCCAGCGTCCGGCTGTTCCAGACCGACGATGGTCTTGAACAGGGTGGTCTTGCCCACGCCGTTCGGGCCGATGACACCGACAATGCCGTTGCGCGGCAGCGTGAAGGACAGGTCGTTGATGAGGACACGCCCGTCGAAGCCCTTGACCAGGTTCTTCACCTCGACGACCTTGTTGCCCAGGCGCGGCGGCGTCGGGATCTGGATCTCCTCGAAATCGAGCTTGCGGTACTGCTCAGCCTCGGCAGCCATCTCCTCGTAGCGCTCGAGGCGGGCCTTGTTCTTCGCCTGCCGGGCTTTCGGTGAGGAACGCACCCAGTCGAGCTCGTTCTTCAGGCGCTTCTGCAGCTTCTGGTCCTTCTTGCCGCTGACTTCGAGGCGCTCCGCCTTCTTCTCCAGGTAGGTGGAGTAGTTGCCCTCGTACGGGTAGAGCTTTCCGCGGTCGACCTCGCAGATCCACTCCGCCACGTTGTCCAAGAAGTAGCGGTCGTGGGTAATCGCCAGGACGGCACCCTTGTAATCCTGCAGGTGGCGCTCCAACCACAGCACGCTCTCGGCGTCGAGGTGGTTGGTGGGCTCGTCGAGAAGCAGGAGATCCGGCTCGGACAGGAGGAGCTTCGCCAGCGCGACGCGGCGGCGCTCACCTCCGGAGAGGTGGGACACGGGGGCGTCAGACGGCGGGCAGCGCAGCGCTTCCATGGCCTGCTCGATCTTCGAGTCGACCTCCCACGCGTCGGCCGCGTCGAGGGCCTCCTGCAGCTTGCCCATCTCCTCCATTAGTTCGTCGGAGTAGTTGGTGGCCATCTCCTCAGCGATCTGCTCGAAGCGCTGCTTCTTCTCGAAGATGTCGCCGAGACCCTCCTCGACATTCTCGCGAACCGTCTTCTCCTCGTTCAGCGGCGGCTCCTGGAGCAGGATGCCCACGGAAGCGCCCGGATCGAGGAATGCCTCGCCGTTGTTCGGCTGGTCCATGCCAGCCATGATCTTGAGCAGCGACGACTTGCCGGCGCCGTTGGGTCCGACGACACCGATCTTGGCGCCGGGGTAAAAGGCCATGGTGACATTGTCAAGAATGACCTTGTCACCGATGGCCCTGCGAACGTTCTTCATCGTGTAGATGAACTCAGCCACTTGAGATATCCCCTTATGTGCCCTGTGTTGGAAAGAATTCTCCACACAGGGTACATCACGGCCACGTCACCACCCCGCTAGAAGGGAGCTTCCCCCGCCTGCGCACCGGCCTCGGCGAAACCGGGTTCGCTCCCGGATTTTTCGGACGGCGCCTGCGGGGCCATGTCCTCGGCGCTCGTCCGCCTCAGAGTCGTTTCGGGGGCGAGGTCGGCGCCGGTCTTGAGGGCTACCGGCTCCATCCCGTTCGGCGTGTTCGACTGGTTGGAGGTCCGCTGCGAGGACACCTGGTAGTTGCTCAGCTCGAACGAGATCTTGGCGGCCTTCAGAACGATCTTCTGGCGCGTGGCTGGCCTACCCTCCGCGTCCAGCTGCGACTGGTCCGCCCAGGAATCGGTGACAAGTGAACCGATGACTACCACTGGCGCCCCCTTAAACAAAGACGCTTTGGCGTTGATCGCCAGCTGCCCCCACACCTCGACGTCGAGGAAGAGCAGGTCCGTTTCCTGCCAAACTGGCTTCCCGTTCTCACCTGCCTCCCCGGTGCGGTAGTTGCGGGACGACGCGAGGCGGAATTTGGTCAAGTATTTATCGGAATCGAAGTGGAGCATTTCCGGATCGTGGATCAGGTTGCCGGTGACGGTGATATTCATGTGGCTCATTCGCGAGCCCCCCTTTTGTCGAATGGTTGTGGTCGGTTCCCGCGGCATGTGGGCCGCAGTGGTTGCACCATCGCACGCGAGGTCGACGTGGACGGGGAATCGTCGATAAGCCTGTGGACAAACCCCCGTTTATCCACAGATCCAGAACAATTTTCGGCCTTTACTTGCGTTGTGACGGCCCGGCCGAGTAGTGCGACAGCATCTCGTTGTAGCGGCGCCACTCCTCGTCGTCCGTCTCGTCGGCGCGCCTGTCCAGCTCGCGCGTCTCGGCGCGGTCCTCGCGCCACCACAGGTAGAACAGCATCCCGAAGACCACGGTGAGCGGGAAGGACCCGGACGCCCAGGCGATGCCGCCGCCCGTTTTCTGATCGGCAAGCAGGTTCGGGTCCCAGGGCAAGTTAAGCGAGTTGTAGAAGTCCTCGCCCATGACAATGTTGAGCTGCATGAGGTAGACACCCATGAACAGGTGGACGGGCATGGACACCCAGAGCCAGGCGAGACGCACCTTCGCGCTGGCGCGCCCCTCAATGTGGTCGGGCCCGATGAGCTCCCAGAAGTAGAAGTACCCGGAGAGCAGGAACACCCCGTTCATGATCACGTGGCCCGCGTGCTCGGAGATCATCAGCTCGTAGAGCGGGATGGAGATGTAAAGGATGTAGAAGAAGAAGACGAACTGCGCCAGCGACACCGGCGGCCACGTAATCACGCGCAGAAACCGCGAGCGCTGGAAGGATTCCACCCACATGCGCGGGTTGAACTCTCCGGCCGGGTACGCGGCCGCAACCAGGGTCAGCGGCGCGCCGAGCACGAGCAGAACGGGCACGGCCATGGACAGGATCATGTGCACGATCATGTGCGCGGAGTACGACGCCGGCATGTGCATGCCCACGCCCGAGGACAGGGTGACCACGATCGTGGCGCAGCCGAGGAGCCACCACGCGGTGCGCGTGTGGCGCCAGCCGTCCACGCGGCGGACAAGGTGCAGGTAGTAGAGCGCGAACAGCAGCGCGATGACGCTGTAGAGCAGCTCGAAGCGCCACTGGCCCAACCAGTTAGTCACGGTTAGCGGCTCGGTGAGGTTGTAGCCCATCTGCAGCTCCATCTCGCTTAGGTCGATGGTGCGCGGCGGGGGCGGCGGCGTGCGCCCGAGGGTGACGGCGACGCCGGTCACGGCGGCCATGACGAGCACCTCCACTGCGGCGAGGCGCGTGAACGCGCCACGGTCTGTGCCCAGGCGCGGGATGGTGATCGAGCGGTGCGCGTAGCCGAGCAGCCCCAGCACCAACAGTGCGACTGTCTTGGCGATGAGCACAAGCCCGTAGTTGTACTGCAGCAGGTCCTCGGGCCGCACGCGTATCGACGCATTAATCAAACCCGAGATCAGCATGACCAAGAAGGAAAACAGCGCCACCTGCGAGTAGCGGCGCGCGGCGCTTTCCAGGTGCGGCCCCAGCCGACGCCCGTAGGCGACGAGCGCCATGAGCGCGCCGATCCACAGCAGCATGAACACCAGGTGCCAGAGGAAGGAGTTCGTGCCGTAGTCGTGGTCGCCGCCGGTGGCGGAGTGGCCCGTCAAACCCAGCGGCATAATCGTGACCAGAGAGCCGATCAGCAGCGCAACCTGCGCCCACCAGGAGTGGGCGGTTAGGGCGACGACGCCGACGACACCGGCGATGGCGGCCACGCCGAGCCACACCTGCGCATCGGCGACCTGCTCGAGCGCGGTCGCCCACGCCGACGGCGCGAACAGGACCTGGCTCAGCGGGGTGCCGGAGACGTCGGAAAGCACGAGCGGAATCATGAGCAGCGCAATCAAGCACACGCTTAACGACGCCCACCCCGCCGTGCGCGCCGCAATCACCCCGTCGACGCTGAGCCGTGCGCCGTTGAGGTCCTCGCCAGTGCGCCGCGGCGGGATGAGAAATGCCGAGAAGAGGAACGACCCCGCGGCCAGGGCGGCGCACATCCACGCCGTGGCGCGCAGGGCGGGTAGGCCGAAGATGGTCACGATTCCGGGGTCCGGGATGCCGAGCGCGGCGAGCGAGTCGTTGGAAAATAAAGTCGCCACCGTTCCAGCCACGAGCGCAGCGACAAGCAGCGCCGCCCCGTAGAAGGGCCACGCGACCTTGACCGCCGCCGTTGACTGCCTCGTGTGCGACCCGTTGTGTGACATACCTTCACACCATACTTTCGATGGAGGTCGCGGCATAACCGGAAGCAGGACACACCGGCGCGCTGCGCTATACTCTTTAACTCGCACGCTGGGGCACACCCGGGCCGTGCGCTGCCCCCATAGCTCAGTGGATTAGAGCATCCGGTTTCTACCCGGCTGGTCGCGGGTTCGAGTCCTGCTGGGGGCGCTTTTGTCCTCAGTCGCGACATGCTTGACCAACCGGCGCGTGGAAATAATTTTCGTGGGCCGGTTTTTGCTTGTCGAAGAGCTGCCCCGCCGCACCCCAACCCCCCAAACGCGCGATACGTATTCCACGGAGTAAAATCCACATCCCATAAAACGAGAAGAACCGCATAGTGAAGGGATTGGGATTGTGAGTTCAACCGTCGGCACGCACGCGTCCACACCCGCGGTGCCCCAGCAGGCAAGCGCGGCGGAGCGCGCGAAAGTGCGCCTGGCCTCGACCATTGGCACCACCATTGAGTTCTACGACTTCTACGCCTACGCCACCGCAGCCGTTGCCGTATTTCCCTTTTTGTTCTTCCCCAAAGCCGAAAGCGACACCGTCGCACTACTGCAGTCCTTCGCCACCTTCGGCCTCGCGTTCATCGCCCGGCCCCTCGGCTCGATCGTCTTCGGCCACTTCGGCGACCGCGTCGGGCGTAAAGCAACCCTCGTCTTTGCACTTCTCACCATGGGCATCGCAACCTTCATCATCGGCCTTCTGCCCACGTACGCACAAGTGGGCATCTGGGCCCCGGCGCTGCTCGCGCTGATGCGCTTCTGCCAAGGCCTCGGGCTCGGCGGCGAGTGGTCGGGGGCGGCGCTTCTGTCCACCGAAACCGCCGCGAAGGGCCGCCGCGCCTGGGCCGCGATGTGGCCGCAGCTGGGAGCACCGTTCGGATTCCTGCTCGCCAACGGGTTCTTCCTCGTGCTGGTCACCTGGCTGGGCCACACCAGCGGGGACCTTGAAGGCGCGTTCATGTCGTGGGGCTGGCGCATTCCCTTCCTCATGTCCGCGGTCATGGTCGCCGTGGGGCTGTGGGTTCGCCTGAGCATCGAGGAAACCCCGGTGTTCCAGCACGTACTGGCTAATGACAAGAAGGTCTCCTCCCCCATCGCCGAGGTGTTCTCCACCGCGTGGCGCCCGCTGATCCAGGGCACGCTCGTGATGGTGGGGTGCTACACCCTGTTCTACCTCGTGACCACGTGGTTTCTGTCCTACGGCATTGGCTCCGCCGCCGAAGGGGTTGGCCTGGGTATCCCCTACGTCGACTTCCTCAAGCTCCAGCTCGTCTGCATCTTCGGCTTCATGCTCGGCATCCCGGTTGCCTGCCGCCTGGCAGACACCTACGGCCGGCGCCCCGTGCTTGGCCTGACCTCCGTGGCCATCATCATCTACGGCCTGAGCTTTGGCTGGCTGCTCAACCCGGAGAGCTTCACCATGGTCTCCCTCGGGGTGTTCCTGTTCCTCGGAATGGTCCTGATGGGGATGATTTTCGGGCCGATGTCCGCCATCCTGCCGGAGCTCTTCCCGTCCAACGTTCGCTACACGGGATCGGGCGTTTCCTATAACGTCTCGTCCATCCTCGGCGCTGCCATCGCTCCCTTTATCGCCACTGCGCTCAACGCCTCCTATGGCCCACAGGCCGTGGGTATCTACCTCGCCGTGGTGACCGTGATTTCGCTCGCCGCCATCGTCTGGGCACCCGAAACGGTGAACAAGGAGATGCACGAGATCTAGACAGCTAAGGCCGCTTCCCCTATAGTTTCCAGTATGGAAAACAAGGATGCCGCTGTAGCGCTCGAGACCGTCACCCGCGTCCAGACCACCGCTCACCGCACCCAGCCCGCTAACAGAGTGCGCTGGGTCTACGGCGCCCTCATCGGCGCCGCAGCAGGTTTCTGTGTGTACGACTCCCGGTGGGGTGTCGTGGTGGCCCTCGGCCTCCTCGCGGTGGGCATCGCACTCGCCGCCCTGCGCCCCCGCGCTACAGGCGTGCGCCAAGCGGTGCGCCAACCCACCAGTCAACAGCCGAAACCCTCCCCCGTGATGTGGATTCTCCCCCTGCTCCTCCTCGGCTCGATGCCCCTGATCCCGAAAGGCAACGCCGTCTGGGCTGTCATCTTCGGCGTCGCCGCAGCCGTACTAGTCACGGTGACGATGCTGATGGAGGACCGCCGTGCCGCTTGACCCCACCATTCATCCGATCAACCGCCTCACAATCTGCGCGGCGCTGGCCGCCGCGGGAGCGACCGAAAACGACGTGCGCTACGACATGCGCTTTTCCAGGCTCCGCGAGATCACTGAGCTCTCCGACGCCTCCCTGTCCAAACAGCTCACCGCGCTCGAAGAGTCCGGCTATATCACGCGCTTTCGCGAGTACGGTTCCAGCCGGGCGAAAGACACCGTCTGGGTGACCCTGACCGCACGCGGGCTCGAGGCGTTTAACGGCCACGTCGAAGCGCTGCGCGAAATCGCCGCACAGTAGATAGCGCAGTGAAAAGCCCCCCGCTAGCGCGACTTCCTGGGCAGCCCTGCATGCAGATTCTCCACCGTTAAGTACTGCGCGTTCCACAGCACCGCGTTTTTGAGACTCTGATCGTGGCTGAGGCCGTCGACTAGCGTGCGCTTCGTGCCTTCAAGCGCCTTCGGCGGTAGCGCCGCGAGCGCCTCGCCCAGCTCTTCGGCGCGCGCCAAGAGCGCATCTGGGCTGTCCAGCACCTCGGTGACAAGCCCCCAGGATTCGGCGGTGCGGGCGTCGATAGGCTCGCCGGTGAGCGCCAAATTGGCTGCGCGGCCGCGGCCAATGATGTGCGGGAGCCGCTGCAGCCCGCCGAGGTCCGCGGTGATTCCAAGCTTGACTTCCGGCAGGCTGAAGCGGGCATCGAAGCTGCACAGGCGGATGTCCGCGGCCGCGATGAGCTCGAGGCCCGCGCCGATGCACCACCCGTTGACGGCGGCGATCACTGGGATAGGCAGCGCGGCCACCCCTTCCGTCACGGCGTGCATCCGGTCGACAACAGCGGCGAACTTTTCGGGGTTGCCCAGCGCCGGCACAATCTGCTCGGCACTTTCCTTGATGTCGAGGCCGGCGCTGAACACGGCTTCACCGCGCAGCACGAGCACACGGGCATCGCTCAGGCTGGCCAGCACCTGCGGGACTTCCTCCCAAAACGCCTGGCCCATCGCGCCCATTTTGGAGGTGATGGTCAGCGTCGCCACAGCTGCGTTGCGCTCGAGCTTTACCGTCGTTGTATCCACGCCCCTACCCTACAGTTTCTGGCACCTAACTACGTCGCTTTTCAGGCGCACGGCGTCCGGCGTGCGGGTTCACTCTGAAACGGGCTTGGCCACCCCCGCCGACTGTTAAACTGCCCACCATGACAAGCCCCTACCCCCACCTGTTTGAGCCCCTTGACCTCGGATTTACCACCCTGAAAAACAGGGTGATCATGGGATCGATGCACACCGGCCTCGAAGAGGTGGAGCACGGTTTCGATCGCCTCGCAGCCTTCTACGCCGAGCGCGCACGCGGCGGCGCGGGCCTCATTGTCACCGGCGGCATCGCGCCTAACGACGCCGGGCGCACCGTCCACCACGGCGCGCGGATGGCCACAGAGGAAGATGCGCAGCAACATCGCCGGATCACGGACGCCGTGCACGCCGAGGGCGGCAGGATTGCAATGCAGATTCTGCACGTCGGGCGCTACGCCTACCACGACAAGATGGTCGGCCCGAGCCCAATCCAGGCGCCGATCGCGCCGTTCGTCCCGCACGAGCTGAGCGACGCGGAGGTCGAGCAGACCATCGAGGACTTCGTCCGCGCCGCCACCCTGGCCCGCTCCGCAGGCTACGACGGCGTGGAGATCATGGGCTCCGAGGGCTACCTGATCAACCAGTTCATCGCGCGTCACACCAACAAGCGCACGGATCGCTGGGGCGGGTCTTACGAAAACCGCGTCCGCTTCGCCCGCGAGATCGTGCGCCGCGTCCGCGAGGCCGTGGGGGCCGAGTTCATCATCATCTACCGGCTTTCCATGCTGGACCTGGTGCCGGACGGGTCGACGCTGGACGAGGTCATCCAGCTCGCGGCGTGGATCAAGGAAGACGGCGCCGATATTTTGAACACCGGCATCGGCTGGCACGAGGCGCGCGTGCCCACGATCGCCACCTCGGTGCCGCGCGGTGCGTGGGCGTGGGTGACGCGGGAGCTGATGAAGGCCCGCAAGCAAGGCGCTTTCCACCTCCCCCTGGTGACCTCGAACCGAATCAACACCCCCGGCAAGGCGGAGGAGCTGCTCGCACAGGGCTACGCCGACATGGTCTCCATGGCTCGGCCGTTCCTCGCAGACGCGGAGTTTGTCAGCAAGGCCGCCGCCGGCAAGGCCGACATGATCAACACCTGCATCGCCTGCAACCAGGCGTGCCTAGACCACACCTTCTCCATGAAGGTGGCGACGTGCCTGGTCAACCCGCGTGCGGGCCACGAGACCGAGCTGGATATCGCCCCGACCGAGTTGCCAAAGCGCATCGCGGTCGTAGGCGCTGGACCAGCCGGGCTGTCGTGCGCCGTCACCGCCGCGCAGAGAGGCCACGCCGTCACGCTTTTCGACGCCTCCCCCAATGTCGGCGGCCAGCTCAACGTCGCCAGGCGGATTCCCGGCAAGCAGGAGTTCGACGAGACCGTCCGCTACTTCACCAACATGCTTGCAGCCGAGGGCGTGGACGTGCGCCTGAATACCCGCGTGAGCGCCGACGACCTTGAGCGCTACGACGAGGTCGTCGTCGCAACCGGCGTGACCCCGCGGGTACCGGACATCGAGGGCCTTGATCACCCAAAGGTGTTGAGCTATCTAGAGGTCCTGCGAGAGCGCGCGGAGGTGGGCGAGACGGTCGCGATTTTGGGCGCGGGCGGCATCGGCTTCGACGTCGCGAGCTTCCTCACTGAGCCCGAGCGCGACACTAGCCGGGACCCGGAGGCCTTCTTCGACGCGTGGGGCGTGGACACGGACTACACCACCCCCGGCGGGCTGAAGGCGCCCGAACGCACCCGCCCGGCACGGCGTGTGGCGCTCATGCAGCGCAAGACCTCCAAGGTCGGCGAGAACCTGGGCCGCACAACCGGCTGGATTCACCGCGCCGAGCTGAAGTTCCGCGGGGTGGAGATGCTACCCGGCGTGACCTATCGCCGCATTGACGACGCCGGCCTGCACATCACGGTCGACGGCGAAGAGCGCACGCTGGACGTGGACAACGTAGTGATCTGCACCGGCCAGGAGTCGCTGCGCGAGCCCTACGACGAGCTGCTCGCCCGCGGTATCACAGCCCACCTGATTGGTGGCGCGGACGTGGCCGCGGAGCTGGATGCCAAGCGCGCGATCGACCAGGGCACCCGGTTGGCCGCGTCGCTGTGACGGCGGCGTGGGCTGGGCGTCGCTAAGCTTGAGCGCATAACCCGACTAAGGAGGCTTGACCATGACCGAGAAGAACACCCCGAATAACGAAGACAGCATCAACGATCTCACCGATCCGGACGCCGACGCGCAGTTCCAGGAGGAAGTCTCCACTGAGGAGGAGAAGTAGATGGCTCAGGATTCTGACCGCAGCCAGTCGTCGGAGAAGGAGAAGCTTCTCGACGCCGCCGTGACGCGCATCGGCAACTCCCCGACGAACTTCAACTCCGTCGACGACTTCGAGAACGCGGAGAACGAGACCGCGACCACTGACGAGGGCCACCTCGACGAGCACCCCAACACGGAAGCGCGCACCGGGCAGGTTGAGGAAGGCCTCGACGACGGTAACAACCGCTCCCAGCTGTAAATGCGCGGCCCGCAGGTTGATGCAGCTCGCGCGCGTGAAGCGCTCGACGCCTTAGAGAGCATTCGCCGCCGGGCCACCCGCCGCCCCTCATCGTGGGCATGGGTGGTGCCGGCGGCGCTGTGTTTCGGTCTGGCCGTGTTCCTGGCTATGCAGCGCAGCGTGTGGGCCCTAGTGCCCGCCCTCCTGGCGCTGGCGCTGGCTATTGGCCTCGAGGTGACCCGGCGTCGCAGGCCGGTGCGGGCGGCTTTAAAGCAGCCGGTCCGGCCGGATCCGCCCTTTAGTTGGCGCCTCGTGGCGTTGTACTTGGCGGCTTATGCACTTGTTCTCGCTGTGCCTAAGGGCAACGTGCTGGTCTCGGCGGTGGTGGGCTGTGTGGCGACGGCGGCCACGCTGGCGGCGGGCTGGACGTCGAGGCCGCGCTGAATTTTCCTTCTCCCCCTTGCACGCATATCGATTTACGATATTATCGAATTGCGACAATATCGATTGTCGATACACCCTTTCTGTCAAGGAGGCATCATGGCCCAAACCGCCCACCCCGCAACCCCAGCCACCAAGAGCTTTAAAGAAGCGCTCATCGCCGTCGCCTTCGTCGTCATCCTCTGGTGCATCCCGGAGATCTACCAGATGTTTTCTAACGGGATTGTCATCACCCGCCTCTCTCCCGCGCTGTCCGACGGGTTAGCCGTGGCGGCACTTCCGCGCGCTATTGTCATCGCCTACGTCGTTGCCTTCGCGCTCAAATACGCCTCGCTCATCGCCATCGCCGCATTCCTCATCAGGGCGTTTGCCTCAATGCTTCGCGGCACACTGTTTTCCACCACCGTGACCAAGTCGCTGCGCTTCGCCAGCTACGGGATTGTCGTCTGGATCATCGCGCGCCTCGGCATCGAAGGCCTGGCCAACAACCACGCGGCCTTCGTCCTCGGAGTCGATTCGTGGTGGAACACCGGATCGGGCACACCCCTGTCTGACCTCAGCCCCGCGATCATCCTCATGGCTACGCTCATCGCATTCGAAGCTGTTCTCCAGCGTGGCAAGGCTCTCGAAGAGGAGGTTGACGGCCTTGTCTAAGACACCCCGCGTCGTCTGCCGCCTCGACGCCCTCATCGAGGCCCGCGGCATCACCGGTGCCGCGCTCGCCGAACAGGTCGGCATCACCCCGGTCAACCTCTCGGTGCTGCGCAACAACCGGGCGAAGGCGGTTCGCTTCACCACCCTCAGCGCCCTGTGCGAAGCCCTCGACTGCCAGCCCGGCGACATCTTCGAGGTCGTCTACGACTAGTACTGTGGGCAGCATGACTTTCCCTGCCCCGTCCATCGACTCCTATGCGCTGGTCACCGGCGCGTCGCAAGGCATCGGCGAAGCCATCGCCCGCTACCTTGCCTCCGCCGGCTACAACCTCATCCTTGTCGCGCGCCGTGAGGACGTGCTCATGCAGCTTGCCGACGCCCTCTCGGCCCGCCACGGCGTCAACTGCGACGTCTTCGCCGCCGACCTCTCAAAGGAACGCGACGTCACGGCCCTTATCGAGCACATCCATAACCGCACGGTAACCATCTGCGTCAACTCCGCGGGCATCGCCTCGTTCGGACCGTTCATGTCGGCCGACTGGGATTACGAGGTCAACCAGTACAACCTGAACGCCACCGCCGTGTTCCGCATCACTAAAGCTGTACTCGACCAGATGGTGCCGCGCGGCGAGGGCGCGCTGTGCAACGTCGGCTCCGCCGCCGGCAACATGCCGATCCCGAACAACGCCACTTACGTGTTCACCAAGGCTGGGGTGAACACGTTCACCGAGTCGCTGCACTACGAGCTCAAGAAAACCGGTGTGCACTGCACCCTGCTCGCACCCGGCCCCGTTCGCGAGGCCGTCGTTCCGGACGAGGAAAAGACAATTGTTGACAGGGTTGTGCCCGATTTCCTTTGGACCACCTACGAGTCTTGCGCGAAAGACACCCTGGCCGCCATACGCCGCAACAAGCGCCGCGTCGTGCCCGGACCACTGTCGAAGGCGATGGACGCCGTGTCCACCTACACCCCACGCGGGTGGCTGTCGCCGCTGATGGGCAGCTTCTACGAGAAAATGGGAGACGAGTAGATGGCCTCCGAGATCGCCGCGAAGAACGACCGCATTGTCTGGGTCGACCTCGAAATGACGGGGCTCGATCCCTCCAAGCACGTCATTGTAGAAGTTGCCGCCCTCGTGACCGATGCGGAGCTAAACATCCTCGGCGAGGGCGTCGACATCGTCGTCCACGCCACCGAGGCCGAGCTCGCGGAGATGGATGAGGTCGTCGTGTCCATGCATACCGACAACGGCCTGCTCCCCGAGATCGAGTCCTCTACGGTCACCCTCGCGGAGGCCGAGGAAGCGGTGCTGGGGCTCGTCGCCAAGCACTGCGACCCCGCCCACCCCGCGCCGCTCGCGGGCAACTCCATCGCCACTGACCGGGCGTTTATCCGCGAGCACATGCCGCGTCTCGACGCCGCGCTGCACTACCGCATGATCGACGTCTCCACCGTTAAGGAGCTATCCCGGCGCTGGTTCCCCAAGGCCTACTTCAACCAGCCCGCGAAGGGGATGGCGCACCGCGCGCTGGCGGACATCGTCGAGTCGGTTCGCGAGCTCGACTACTACCGCCGCTGCGTCTTCGTCGCTGCCCCGGGGCCCGACTCGCAGGAAGCAACCGAGGCGTCCACCGCCGCGCGCGACGCCTACCAGCGGTTTTTGTAATAACCGGGGCGCATACTAATGTAGAACCCGCTGCAAAAACAGCGATGGTGGCTGTAGTTCAGCTGGTAGAGCACCAGGTTGTGATCCTGGGTGTCGCGGGTTCGAGTCCCGTCAGCCACCCCAGATTAATGCCCCGGCCCGCACGTTCGCGAGCCGGGGCATTCTAGTTCGACGCTCTCCCCCCGTTACGAGCCGGCGGAACGAAAGTCTCCACCCGCACGAGGGCTTTTGCAGTTAAAGTGCCGCAACCTGCGTGTGGAATGAATACTCTCCTCAAGTTATGGGACGTTTCCGAGATCACGTGTTCAGGTCGGCCGCGGTTATCGCCGTTTCCGGTGTCCTCGCTGCCGCGGTACCCGCAACGGCAGCCGCGGACACTGCAGGTGCCCCCGCGGGTACCAGACTCATGCACCGCGACCTCAATTCCACGGACAGCGTCCCGTGGTCCGGCCCGCGCACTCCGCATCTCGCGTCGTGGTCGGTGCCGGGGGCGACCTGTTCGACGCTGTTCCAGGGTTCGGACGGGATGGTCGTTGGACTGTGCACTAAGTACGTCGGCGTCGAGCACGGCCTCAACGTGGTCGTCCCCTCTGTCGCGCTGTTCCATCCCCAATCAGCCCAGATGCTGGCGTCGCGTGAACTGCGCAAAGACGGCCTCTTGGGCGGAGTGTACGGCTACTTGGATGAGGACAACCGGGTGGTTATCGCAGAGGGCCACGACATTCTGCGGATCGGTTACCACCAATCTGGAAAAGGCTGGGTGCTAACGGAAGATGAGCGCACCCCGCTGCCCGACTTGGGAACGGATGCCGCGGTAGCGGGGGTGACGCCCGATGATGCCGGGCGCGTATGGTTCGCCACCAAGGATTCCGTCGTGGGGGTGATTGACCACGACGGCCGCGTCACCACGACGCGCCTGGGTACTCAGACCGACGGTGGAGAAAGTATCGCAAACGGGCTCACCGGACGACCGGGTGGCGCAAGTGTGCTCACCACACACGCCCTCTACGACGTCGCGCTTGTGCCCAACGGGGAGATCTCGACACTCTGGAGGCGCGAGTACGACCGCGGCTCGGGGCGCAAACCAGGCCAGCTCTCCTGGGGCTCCGGAACCACCCCAACCGTGTTCGGAGACAACGGCGAGTGGGTCGCAATCGTGGACAACGCCGACAATTCACCCCGCCTCTTTGTTCTCGACGCCGCAACCGGCAAAGACGTCTGCAGTATCGCGGCGTTCGAGTCCAGCGGGCCGGGCACCGAAAACAGTGTCATGGCCTCGGGCAACTCGTTGTGGATCCCGTCGACCTACGGCTTCGACTACCCCCCGTTCGCAGTCGGCGAGCCGAGCGTGCCTGCCGACGCCCCGTTTTCCGGCGGGCTGACCAAAATTAACGTCGTCCCGCGCGCCGATGGCGGAGCGGAATGCGTGCGGGAGTGGGAAAACAATACGCGCATTGCCACCCTGCCGATGCTCACCGCTGCGGACAACCGTATCTGGGCATTGACCACCGGCGATTCAGCGGGCAGGAATGAACATGAGGTCAGCTTGCTGGGAGTAGACGCCTCGACCGGAAACGAGGTGGCCCGTCTTCCCCTCGGCGTGTGGCCTTTCGACGCCCCGCTGCAGCTCACGGGCATGATCACGCCGGAGGGTGAAGTCTGGCAGGCAACCGCCACGCGTCTGCTGCGGATCGGAGCTGAGGGACAAAGCGAGCAGACGAGCTCCTACCCGTTGTCGTCGGGCCCGTCCTCGTTGATCTCGTCCCAGCTCAAGTTCCAATAACCGAGTCCGTCCCAACCCGGGAGTGTCTCACCGTCGGTGTTGACCACCTTCACTGGGTCGCCGCGCTTAACGGTTTCCTGGTACCACTTCGCGTCCTCCGTGCTGGCGTTGATACAGCCGTGGGACTGGTTGTACTCGCCCAACGCGCCAGCCGCCCAGGGCGCAGCGTGCACGTAGATTCCGGAATAGGAAATCTGGGTCGCGTACTTCACCGGCGTCTTGTACCCGCCGGCATCGAGGCTGAGACCGTACGTGGTGGAGTCCATCACCATGGACTCGTTCTTGTCGCCCACGACATAGGTACCGTTCGGGGTCTCCCAACGCCCCGAGCGTCCGAGGGAGACGGGGAACGAGCGGAGGACCTCACCGCCGCGGGTCACGGTCAGCATCTTCGTTGCGTTGTCGACCGTGGTGAGTACTTCATCGCCCACCGTGAACGACATTTCGGATGACTCGGCTCCATAAACCCCGCCACCGAGATCCCGGCCGTAAATGTCGGCCTTGACGGTAACCTCTGTCCCGGGCTCCCAAAACTCCTTCGGCCGCCACAACACGACGTTGGAACTCTGCCAGAAGAATCCACCCTCGGTGCCGTTGGACGTCTCCACCTCGATGGCGTCCTGCGCCTTCCGCTTGTCCGAGGGCGCGTAGCTGAAGTGGATCGGGATAGCTTGGCCGACGCCCACCTCGGCACCGTCCTGGAGCGCGAAGTAGACGGACGTCTGCGCATTCGGCACGACCGTAGTGAACGTGCGGTCGATGGGGTTGTCGGCGCGGTCGTGGCCGGTCAGGGTGTAGGTGCGTCCATATCCGAGGGGCTCGGCGGTGGTCCACTCGGTCATGTCGTCATTGAACTCGCCTTTGACGATCTTGCCCGACTCGTTCTTCAGCTGCACCGCGCGGATGCCGGCCTCAGCTGAGACCACGATAGGTTCGGATGGGGAGACCTTGGTCGCCCCATCGCTGACGGAGACTTCGGGAGCCGGGTATTCGGCAACCGGCTCGGTAGTAATGCCTTCGGCCTTCTTTCCGGCAGCCTCATGCACTTGCCCGATCGAGCACGCGGTCAAAGCGAGCCCAGTCAAAGAGAGCCCAAGGGTCACAACTGTCGCGACGCCCGCAACGCGGCGCGCGGCTCCCGGCAACAAACTCATGTACTTCCTGCTTTCCCGCCCGACACCTGTCGGAGAATTGCGATGCCCTGAACACCTTAACGCTTCCCACGACGAAACGTTAAAAATCGACACACTACCCCCCAACAGACGTCGTGAACTGCGGATTTCACCCCGTATCTACCTGGGTGCTATATTTCTCTTCGTTGCAAAAACAGCAGCGGGGCAAGCCCAGAGGGGTTTTCCACAAACAGAATATGCGCCATTAGCTCAATTGGTAGAGCAACTGACTCTTAATCAGTGGGTTCGGGGTTCGATTCCCTGATGGCGCACCACACCACAGGCCGGCGAGGGTTTCCTCCCGGCCTGTTGCCGTCGGCGGGTACATTGTCCCTATGACTACCGCATTAGTGATCGTGGACGTGCAGAACGATTTCTGCCCCGGCGGCAGCCTTGCCACGGCGCACGGCGACGAGGTCGCGAAGAGGATTTGGCAGCTCGTCGAGGGTGACCACGGGTACGCCCACATCCTGGCCACCCAGGACTGGCACATCGACCCGGGCGCGCACTTCTCTGACTCCCCCGACTTCGTCGACTCTTGGCCAGTGCACTGCGTCGCCAACTCCGTGGGTGCGGAGCTTCGCGCTCCCCTCAACCCCGGACTCATCAGCGCTTTCTTCCGCAAAGGAGAGTACTCGGCGGCTTACTCGGGCTTCGAGGCCTCTAACGGTGAGATGGGGCTCGCTGACTGGCTTAACGACGCCAACGTGCAGGCCATCGATGTCTGCGGCATCGCGACGGACCACTGCGTCCGCGCCACGGTCATCGACGGTCTGCGGTCGGGCTTCCACGTCCGGGTGCTCAGCGACCTGTGCTCGCCTGTCGACGACGCCCGCGGTCGGGCCGCCCTCGCGGAAATGCAGGCTTCCGGCGCGGAACTGGTGTAAACCGAACGCCCCCTGAAAAACCCAGGCAGGTCAAGGGGGCGTCGATACGCTGGCGCGTACTAGCGGCGCGCGAGCAGGCGCTGAAGCTCCTTGAGCTCCTTCTTGCGCTTGCGGCCGTTGAGCACCTTGATGCCGACGAGAAGAGCGACGCCGACACCGATGCCAGCCAAGACCTTCTGCACGGTATCGTCCTGCAGGAAGCCAGCCGCCTGGTCCTTCGCATTGTCCGCGATCGTGGACGGGTTGGCGCGGTGGGCGAGCTCGTCGAGAGTGCTGGCGAGCTGGTTGCGGGTGCGCTCGATGTCGCGCTCGATGTCGTTGATATCTCGTGCCACGGTGGTGATCTCCTACGGTTCTCGGTTTTTACCTAAACAATCTTGCTCCCACATTAGTGTAAAAACGGGGAGCATGACCGAAAACACTCGTTTGCACAAGGGCGAGACCGCGCCCGCGTTCAGCCTCGTCAACGACGAGGGCAAAACTGTCTCGTTGTCGGACTACGCGGGGCGCAAGGTCCTCGTCTACTTCTACCCGAAGGCCAACACCCCCGGCTGCACGACCGAGGCGTGCGACTTTAGCGACAAGCTCAGCGACTTCAACGAGGCCAGCGTCGATGTCATCGGCATCAGTCCGGACACACCCGAAACGCTGGCGAAGTTCCGTACCGACCACGACCTGAATATCGAGCTTCTCTCGGACCCCGAGAAAGCTGTCATGAAGGCATGGGGCGCGTACGGCGAGAAGCAGAACTACGGCAAAACCGTCGTCGGAGTTATCCGCTCAACGTTCCTCGTCGGGGCGGACGGCACAATTGAGGAACTGCAGTACAACGTGCGCGCCGCCGGCCACGTCGGGCGCATTCTGCGCGACTGGCCGGTGTAGCCCCGGCTCTAAAACAACCCCATCGCAGAGGAAGTCAGCGCCGATAGGGGCGCAGACGACTGAGACAGCGGGCCGATGATGCGGGTGACAAAGTCGATGATGGGGTCCCACAGCTGCGGGGGGAACAGAACGGCAAGTTGAGAAGACATGTAACGGTTTCTTTTCTTCTCCTGAATAGTTGGATGTATCACTTAAGTGATTTCCTCCCACCACGATTTCGTTACACGAGAGAGACGGGCCCATGACATCTTCCCTATCGTCCCTTCCGGTGCGCCCCTGGCAGCGAGCGGGCATCGTGGCCGTCTGCGCTACGTTGCTCGGCATCGCCACCGCGCCCCGCGCTACCGCTCAGAGCTCACAGGACGGTGGAGTGTTCTCGGCTCTGTCGTCCGGCTCCTCCCAGCCTGCGGGCAGCCCCAGCGGATCATCGGGGTCGGATGAGCCCCTGGTGACGCGGGACCGCCCGGCGCCCCAGGCTGCGGCCGTCCGCCTCGGCGACGAAGTCCTCCGCCAACCCACCGAGGACGAAGCCCGCGCGATCGAGCTCAACCCCGGTGTGGAGTACGCCGAAGCGTTCTCGCCGGCAATGAACATGGAGGTCAACATGCTCATCGCACGGCCGCAGGACCCCGCCCTCCGGGAGAACGCCCCGACGATTTACCTGCTCAACGGCCTCATCGGCGGCACAGGCTGGTTCGAGTTCACCGACGCGGCGGCGTTCTACACCTCACGCGGCATAAACGTGGTCATGGTCACCTCGGGGGCGTTTTCGTACTACACCAACTGGATACAGGGCAACGACCAGTGGGACACCTTCCTCGGTGCAGAGCTCCCGCTCGGCATCGAGCCGCGCCTCGGCGCCAACGGCAAGAGAGCGATCATGGGAGTGCCCATGTCCGCCACTTCGGTGCTCTCCCTCGTTCAGAACAACCCGGGAACGTACGACGGGGTGGCGTCCATCTCCGGGTGCGCCTCGACCACTAGCCCGCTGGGCAAGCTAGCCGCGGACAGGGTCTTCGATTCCGCACACATCCCTCTGACGTTTGAAGATGTGTGGGGCGACCCAACCGGTGACTACGCCCGCTACTACGACCCGATGCTCAACCTGAACAAGCTCTCCCCTGCGTTCCAGGGCAAGGACGTCGCCATCTTTATCTCGTCAACAAGCGGTTTGGCCGGTGACGAGTCGCTGGCCACCACGAACGACGTTGCTCCCGGTGACGTGGATGAGGCGATTAACTTCGTCACTGTGGGCGGCCCGATCGATTTCGCCGCGAACGTCTGCACCCACGTCCTGCACCAACGCCTCAACGCCCGCGGCATCGACCATGATGCGAGGTTCTACCCGCAGGGCACCCACAACTGGAACTCGTTCAAGTGGGCGCTGCCCGATTCGTGGCCGACGCTCGCACCTGCTCTCGGCCGACCGGTGGAATGGCTAATCCCACAGTCCCCACTGTGGGGCGGGTGACAACCGCTCCTCTTCGGACTTGTCGCTGCACAGTGGGAAGACCTCAGCGCGAAATCGCACCCGGATTCGCCCTAAAATCTTGCCTGAGGTCTTCCCTGGTCCTAAAAGAGTGCGCCCGGGGAGACTTGAACTCCCACGTCCGAAGACACTGGAACCTAAATCCAGCGCGTCTGCCAATTCCGCCACGAGCGCGTGCGAAACAACATGTTACATGTCCACCCTATTCGGACGGAATCATGCCGTGGGCACCGAGGAAGTCGAGCATCTCCGCGGCGATACGTTCGCGGTTGTGGCGTTTAAGGAACTCGTGGCCCTCGTCCTCGAACAGCAACAGGCGAGTCGGCACTCCGCGGGCATCAAGCGCTTGCTTCATCTGACGCGACTCGCTCGGCGGCACGTTTGTGTCATGCTCGCCGTGGATGAACATGACAGGGGCGGTGACGCGGGCAGCGTCGGCAAGCGGCGAGAAACACTTCAGCAGCTCGGCGTCCTGGATCGGGTAACCGTATTTCGGGTATGCGGCGCTGGCGATCCACGGCTCGGTGTCGCGGTAGAACGTTTGGATGTCACTCATGCCACACGCCGCGATCCCGCAGCGGAACAGCTCGGGAAACGCTGTCATCCCCTGCAGGGTGAGGAAGCCGCCGTACGAGCGGCCAGACACCGCGACCCGCCCCGGGTCCGCGAGCCCGATGGACACCAGAAAGTCGACGGTGTCCTCCAAATCCCTGATACCGGCGAAGCGCCCGTAACGGTTGTCGGCGTTGACGAAGCTGCGCCCGTAGCCGGAGGAACCGCGCACGTTGGGGGTGAATACGCTGATCCCGGCGCGCATGACCTCGGTGAGCACGTCGTGGTACTCGGGCCGGGACTGCCCCTCGGGCCCGCCGTGGAGGTGAACCAGCATCGGGCGCTTTTCTTCCGGGTGACGCGCGCGGTAGAACCAACCGGACAGCTCGAGACCGTCGCGGGCCGTGTAACTGACGTGGTCGGGGGCGTTATCGGTGATCTGCGCACCCCGCATCACCTCGCCAAGCGCGATCTTCGGCCGGAACACCTTCACCTGTGGCTTAACGTCCGGGCCCTGCACCGTCAGGGCGAGGAGGGAGCCGTTGCTGGTGACGGAGAGGTTGGAAGCCACCATGCCGGGCAGGTCGATAGAACGGCGCGCGGAGATCTTCAGCAGCGGCGACATCACCATCACCTCCAGCTTGGACACCCCGTTACGGCACCATAGGACGGCGGCGACACACTTGTCGCGGCTGAACACGATCTGCTCCACGTCGGCGTCTCCGTATTCGGCGATGACGGTCATCTCCGGCAGGCCGCCGGTGAAATCGATACGCATGAGGCGACGCCGGTTCGCACCCCAGTCGCCGTGGATGACCAGGGACGGCGGGCCCTCCTGACCCTCGTCGAGCGGGAGCACCACACCCCCATCCACTGTGGCGCCCGGGTCCGGCGGCAGAAGCGGCTGCCACGTCCCGTCTGGGTGGATGAGCAGCAACTCCCGATTGCCGCGCGGTCCGACGCGCATGAGTGAGTACCCGCCCTCGCAGTCCACGAGCATGGAGTCGGCGCGGCGGTCGAGCACCTTGTGCGTGCCGGCGAAGGGGTCGACGAGGCGGGCCTCGGTCACACCGTCGTCCTGGAACGCGGCGACGGCGAGGTACTGCTTATCCCACTCCACGATGCGCACTCGCACGTCCCCGGGCATGTTCACGCCGGTGGCGGAGGAGTCGTCCGGGTCGGTGGTGACCAGCCAAATCTCGGAGCGCTCGGAACCGTGCGGAGCGGCCTCGCAGGCGAGCCACTTGCCGTCGGGCGAGTGGAGCACCCGGGTGACGGGGCCGTCGACGGGGATGCGCACACGGCGCTCCCGCCCCACCGCGCCGTCGGCCTCGATCTGGGCCTGGACGGCGTAGGGGTAGGCGTCGTCACGCACGATGAACGCTATCTCCGAGCCGTCGGGGCTTAGCGACGGCCCGTAGGTGAAACGGGTGTCACCCTTACTCGAGCGCACTACTGACGTCCTCCCGTGACAATCCAGGTGTCCTTTCCTCCGCCGCCTCGCGACGAGTTGACCACGAGCGATCCGGCCGGGGCCACCCGCGTCAGCCCGGCGGGCGCCGTTGCCACGCTAAGGCCGTCGCCGTTGCCCCGCAGGTGCGTGAACACGCGCAGGTCCACGTGCCGCGGCTGCATCGCCGCCCCGTCGAAGGTCGGCAGCGTCGACAGCGACACTACCTCCTGGGCCACGAACTGCTCGGGCTTGACCATTAGCTCCCGTCGGCGCTCCTCCAACTCCTCGTCGCTCGCCTCCGGTCCGATGGTGATCCCCGAGCCGCCGTAGCCGTCGATGGGCTTGACCACGAGCTGGTCCAGGCGTTTCAGTACCTCGTCGCGTTGCTCCCGGATTGCGCAGAGGTACGTCGGCACCGAGTCGAGGAGAGGCTTCTCTCCCAGGTAGTACTCGATCATCTGCGGCACGTAGGCGTAGACGGCCTTGTCGTCGCCGACGCCGTTTCCCAGCGCGTTGGCGATGGCGACGTTGCCCGCAGTAATCGCACGCAGGATCTCGTAGCGCAGCTCGCTGCCGTCCGCCCCGCGCGACGAGAGGAACATGTCCTCGTCCATGCGCAGGTACACCACGTCGATGCGGTGCCGGGTGCCGGGGGTGACCTCCCACAGCACGTTGCCTTCGACGAGCAGATTCTGCGGCAACACCAGGTCAATCCCGGCGGCCTCGGCGATCTTGACCTGCTCAAAGTAGCTGCCGTCTTCCTTGCCGCGTGTGACCACCACGATCCGCGGGTCGTCCTGCGGGTGGGGCGGCAGGGCCGCGGCGAGGGTCTGGCCCATCATCGCGTAGCCCTCGGCCGGGTCGTTCAGGGGCTGCGGTGCCGCGGCGAACAGCGCCGGGTAGTTGCGCCGCATCATCTCGCGCGCCTCCACTGCGAACGCGATGCCGGAGGGCTGGCGCACGTTGTCTTCCAGGATCTGCCACCCGGTCTCCGAAAAAATCAGGTCGGAACCCGAGACGTGGTTGCGCACCGTGCCACGCCACGCCGCCCGCCCGGTCGAGCGGTAACCCGGCGACTTTTCCAGGAGGTCGAGGCCCACAATGCCGTCGCGCACGATGTCCTGGTCGCCGTAGATGTCACCGAGAAACGAGTTGAGAGCTTTGGCACGCTGCTCCACCCCGGCGGTCAGGTGCGCCCACTGGTCGGGGGTGATGATGCGCGGGACCATGTCGAGCGGGAAAGCCTGCTGCGTGTCCATCCCCGTCGCGCGGAACGTCACTCCGGCGGCGCTGAGATCGCGGTCAGCCGCCGTCTGCAGGTTCCGCAACTCCACCGGACCGAGCTCACCCGCGGCGCCGAGCACACCGGCGTAGGCGGGCCGCGCGGTGCCGCCCTTGTCGACGGCCTCGTCAACGTAGTCGCCGTGCGCCCACGCATTCGGGCGGTACGCGCCGAACAGGGACCCCTCCGTGCCCTCATATTCAGTTAGCCAGCCGACGGTTTCGGAAAGGAGCTGGTCCACGACGTCGTCGAGGCGGCCGCGGCTGCGGTAGGCGCGCCGCTGCCGGTAGGCGCTGGTGCCGGTGCGGATGATGCCCTCGACAAATCGGCGCACCATCTCCAGGTCGCCGCTAGCGGCGAGCTCGTCTGCCAGCTCATCGACCACCGAGTGCAGCACTTCGGCGGCCGGTCTGGGCGCGAGGGAGTCGGGGCAGATCAAGTCCCCTTCCAACCCGGAGCGCGAGGCGCGCCACATCATCGCCCGGTGCACGGCAGGGTTGTGCGGGGGCGTCGGCGTGCAGGCGTCGACAAGCGAGGCTTCGCGGGCCACCATCGCGCGGAACAGTGCCGCGATGGTGGAGATCGCGTCCACCGACGGGCAGGAGTCGCACACGCGAAGCTCGAGTGAGCCGTCGCTTATCGACGGCCCCAGGCTGAAATACATCATGCCCGCATCCGCGATCACCCCGGCCGTGACGAGCGTATCAACGAGTGCGTCGTATTCAGCGGCGTCGCGCACGGGAGCGAACGGGCCGCTCGTGGGCCAGCGCTGGCCCGTCAAGTCGCGCGAGCTAGCGTAACCGGTGTCGCTCCCCTCGACACTAAACGGAGAGGACGCGGAGAGCGCCAGTAAAAGGGGCAGGTGGCGGCTGATGCCCGGCGACACCGCGACGGCCTGGTCCCGGTCGCGCACCTCGGCGTGGATCTCCGCGCTGCAGATCAGCTGTTCCCGGGCCAGCAGCGCGTAGTCGGCGCTCATCTCCATGTAACGGCTGCGCGGGGTGATGCCCAGGCTCCCGCGGTGCGCCAGAGGCATGGTGCCCGCCGCTGCGATGGCCAGCCCCAGCGGCTCTGCGGCCGCACCGACGGTCGCGCGGAGGTGGAGCAGTTCATCGCGCAGCGCTGTGACGTCTGCGTGGGATCCGCTTTCCACCCGGAGCATCGAGTTTTGGATCGACGGCGCGAAAGACTCGCCCTCCAGCTGCCCGAGAAGCACGTCCGCTTTCGGAGCCAGCCGCCGCGTCTCGGTGTCCACCAGCTGGAATTCCTCGAGAACCCTCATCTGTCGCGTAGTCATGTCCCCACGATAGTGGAGTCGGGGATTCTCAAACTTTCGATGGGGGTTGCTACACTCGGCCGGTGTGAGTGAACCACACGAGCCCCAGAAGCGTTCCCGTATTCGGGTCCGCGCGTGGCACATTGTGCTGCTCACCCTCGCCGTCATCGCCTCCCTGCTTCTCGCCTACTGGCAGTGGACCCGCTACCAGTCCGGCGCGGGCACCTTCCAGAACCTGGGCTACGCCCTGCAGTGGCCGTTTTTCGGCGCGTTCTTCGTCTACGCCTACCGCGTGGGGTTGCGCATGGAAAACGACAAGATCGACGCCGTCAATGCCGGTCAAGCCCTAGACGAACTCTACGAGGCGGACCTCGCCCGGTACGGGGGCGCCTCTGAGGAAAACCGGCGGGTGACGGAGATCGACGAGGAATTCCTGCCCCCGCGCCCAGAGCTCGACGTCGAGGAATTCAACGCCCTCAACCAGCTGCGCCGCGGGCAGCGCGCCACCGAAGAAAGTTAGCGAATGACTACCGCAGATTCCACTACGCCCCGTGTCCATCCCGAGCGCCAGCGCCGTGTGAAGACCGCGCTGAACCTGTTCTCCGGCACCGCCTGGGTTACCGGCTTCCTGCTGCTGCTCCTCGTCATCCGCATGGTCATGCAGTACCTGCTGAATATGGACGTCAGTGCCTTGGATTGGGTCGCGCGCGTGCACGGCCTCGCGTTCATCGCCTTCCTCATGGCGTCGCTGAACCTGGGAACGAAGGCGCGGTGGTCCGCCGTGGAGTGGCTGACCACCGCGCTATCCGGTGTTATTCCGCTGATGTCCTTCATCGTGGAGGCGAAGCGCCGCCACGACGTGAAACGGACGTTCCAGCTCGTCTAGGCGTTACCTGGCGGCCGTGCGGGTAAGAACGATGGTGCCGAAGCCCTCAGCCTGGCCGTTATCCGGGCTCAGGGTGAGGGAGTCGCCGTTGAGCTGCGCGTTGTAGTTCAGGTCCCGGCCCGTCTTCGGGTCCACGAATTGGAATTCGTCTCCGTCGCGCTCGCACTTCGCGTCGTGGGTTTTGCCGTCCGCCTCGGTGACTGTCCACTTGCAATCGCCGCCGTCGAGGGCGATCACGGCGGTGGCCTCCCCCTTGGCAGCGTCCGCCGGGGTGGCCGTGCCTGACCAGCTCCCGTCGTAATCGCTCGAGGAACCGCACGCGGCCAAAAGCGCACCGGAAGTGAGAATTGTTGCTGCAGCAATCTTATTAGAGTTGATCATTCTTTCACTTTAGCCTCAACCAGTGCCGCGAGGTGGGGTGCAAGCTCGCGCAACGCACGGGCCCGGTGGGAGCGGGCGTTCTTCTCGTCTGCGTCAAGCTCGGCCGACGAGCGGCCGTCAACGTCACCCGGTTCGAAGATCGGGTCGTATCCGAACCCGTTCTCACCCCGCGGAGCGCGGAGCAACCGACCCTCCCAGCGCCCCTCCGCTGTGAACTCGTCCCCCGCCGGGGTCACCAGCGCGCAACACGACACGAACGCCGCATCGCGCAACCCGATGTCCGCCATCTGGGCCAGCAGCAGGGCGTTGTTCGCCTCATCGTCTCCGTGGGTGCCGGACCAGCGCGCCGAGAGCACTCCGGGCATGCCCTTGAGCGCCGTCACCGCAAGACCGGAGTCATCCGCCACACAGGGCAGCCCGGTGGCGGCCACCCCGGCGCGGGCTTTGAGCAGTGCGTTGTCCTCGAAGGTCAACCCATCCTCGACCGGCTCCGGGTAGGGCGCAACGTCGCGTATGGAGACGAGCTCGACCCCGGTGATCCCCAGGTCCAACAGAACTGCCTCTAGCTCGCGCAGCTTCTTCGCGTTTCCCGAGGCGACAAGCACTTTCACCACCCGAGCGCCGCCTTCTGGGCGTCGATAAGCTCGCGGCAACCCTTCTCGGCGACGGTGAGCATGGCGTCAAGCTGCTCGCGGCGGAACAGGCCATGCTCACCGGTGCCCTGGATCTCCACAAAGTCCCCGTTGTCTGTCATGACCACGTTGAGGTCGACCTCGGCACGGGAATCCTCCTCGTAGGGTAGGTCGAGGGCCACGTGGCCGTCGATAAGCCCGGCGGAGACAGCCGCGATGGGCGGGAGCAGGGGCTCGCCCGGCACAACACCGCGCTCGGTGAGAAAGGCGATCGCGTCGGCGAGGGCGACGTACGCGCCAGTGATCGACGCCGTGCGGGTTCCACCGTCCGCCTGCAGCACATCGCAGTCGAGCTGGATCGTGTTTTCGCCCAGCTGCGACAGGTCCACGGCGGCGCGCAGCGACCGGCCCACCAGGCGAGAGATTTCGTGCGTGCGGCCCTTGACCTTGCCCTTCGTCGACTCGCGCGGCATGCGCTCGTGCGTGGCCGACGGCAGCATCGCGTACTCGGCCGTGAGCCAGCCCTCGCCGGAGTCCTTCTTGAACCGCGGCACCCCGACCTCCACCGAGGCGGTGCACATGACACGGGTGGCACCGAACTCCACCAGCACGCTGCCTGCGGGGTTGGAGGTGAATCCGCGGGTGATGCGCACCGGGCGCATCTCGTCGAAGGCGCGGCCGTCTGAACGGGTGAACACAGTTTCAGTCATGCACGCCAGGGTACTAGAGGTCGAACACGTCCCCCGCAGCGCCGAGGAGGATCTTGCCGTCGAACTCGCTGCGCGCCGCGGCGAGCGTGGCCTCCTTGTCGGCCCACGGCTGAATGTGGACCAGCACCAGGGTTTTCACGCCGGCGCGGCGCGCGATCTCCCCCGCCTGGTCGCCGGACAAGTGCATGCCATCGGGCTTGCCCTCCGCCGACGGGCCCCACGCGGCCTCACAGAGGAAGACGTCGGCGCCACGGGCGGCGTCGACAAGCGTGTCCGTCATCCCTGAGTCACCCGAGAACGCGACGACCCTGCCCGTCGCCCGCTCCTCGACGCGCAGCGCGTGCGACTCCTTCGCGGTGTGCGCCACCGGCACCGGGGTGACGGTGACGTCGTCAATCTCGACCGGCTGGTTGGACGTCCACGGTGTGAAGTCGAAGGTGTCGGAGATGTCATCGACCTCGTCCGGGCCGTCCGCGCCCATCCGGCCCAGGTGCAGCGCGGTGTACGAAGGTCCGAACATGAGATGGCGGCAAGCGGCTGGCGCCGTCGGGTGATAGCGGCGCCAAATAATGAGTGAGGCTGCGTCCGAGCAGTGGTCGGCGTGCAGGTGGCTGAAAATGACGTGGGCGTTCGCTGGGTCGTCGACCTCCTGCAGGGCAGCCAGCGCCCCTGGACCACAGTCCATCATGATGCCGGGACGACCCGGCACCGTGATGAGGTAGGACGATCCGGGGTTGCCGGGCGCGCCGAGGCTTCCGGAACATCCGAGAATGGTCAGTTTCATGGGAACACCATGCCACGAAACCCCTGCGGAATCTAACCGGAAGGGCGGGGCAGGGTTAGAGGCGCCCGACGGCGCGGACCTGGGGGCCGAGGAAGCGTTCAGAGAGCCGGTTGAATACCTCCGGGTCCCCTGTGGACTCGAAGACCCGCGTCGCACACGCGCCCTGGGGGGCAAGCATGTTGCGCTCGGTGAGCACGCGCAGGACGTCCTTGGCAGTCTCCTCTGCCGAGGACACCAGGGTGACGTTGTCGCCCATGGCCAGCTGGATAATGCCGGAGAGCAGCGGGTAGTGCGTGCACCCGAGCACGAGCGTGTCCACACCCGCGGCCTGCAGCGGCTCGAGATAACCCTGCGCCACGCCGAGCACCTGCCGGCCCGACGTGATGCCGCGCTCCACGAACTCGACAAACGCCGGGCACGCCGTCGCCGAGACCTCGAGGCCGGGCGTGAGCGAGAACAGGTCCTGGTAGGAGCCCGAGTTGATGGTCCCGATCGTGCCGATGACTCCGACGCGGTTGTTGCGGGTGGTGGCGATCGCGCGGCGCACGGCTGGGCGGATCACCTCGACCACCGGGACGTCGTAACGCTCGCGGGCGTCATGCAAAAACGCCGCCGACGCGGTGTTGCAGGCGATGACCAGCATTTTCGCGCCACGGTCAACCAACTCGTCGGCGATGCGCTGCGCATGCGCTCTCACGTTAGCAATCGGCTGCGGGCCGTACGGGCTGTTGCCCGTGTCACCGATGTAGATGAGGGATTCGTCGTGCAGCTGATCCATCAACGCGCGCGCCACGGTGAGCCCGCCGACTCCGGAGTCAAAGACACCGATGGGGGCCGGATTAGGCATGCCTGCGCCCCTCCAACGCGCGGCGCTGCTCGCGCCTGGCCTTGAGCTCGGGCGGGTCGTCGGAGGTAATGAGCATGCCCGCCACAATGCCACCGATAGCGCCGAACAAGTGGCCCTGCCAGCTCACACCCGGGGTACCCGGCAGGACTCCCCAGATCAGGCCAGAGTAGAAGAAGCCGAGAATCACGCCGAGCGAGATCTGCTGAACAGAGCGATTGAAGAAACCGCGAACGATGAGGTAGGCCAGCCAACCGTACACAAGTCCGGAGGCGCCGATGTGGTTGGTGCCGATGCCGCCCATGAACCAGGTGCCCAGCCCCGCGATCACCCCGGCAATGAGCGTGACTTCCCAGAACACGCGCGACCCGGAGTAGCCGATGAGGAAGCAGAAGATCGCGCCGGGGATGGAGTTGGAAATGATGTGGTTGACATCCGCGTGGAGAAGAGGCGCCGCGAAAATGTGCGGCAGCGCGGTGACGTCGAGCGGGTGGATCCCGAAATTATTGAGGACACCGCCAAAAAGCACCGCATTGAGGATGAACACCGCCCAGATCACCGCGAGGTATCCGAGGGCGAAGCGGAAACCGGTGGCGCGCTTCTGCCCGCTGGACTTCGTGTACTGCTGCGGCGGCGGGGCGAGGGGCCCGCCCATCGGAGGCCGGCCGTAACCGGGCGTGCCGTAGCCCGGAGTGCCGTACCCGGGAACGCTGTATGGGTTTTTCTGAGTCATCTCGGTCGAGTCTAGTGGTTTAACGCGCAATGTCGCGCCAGGCCGTGACACCGTAGGCGGCGGTGGCCGCAGTCACCGCGTCCACGATCGCGGCCTGGACAGCATCAGCGGCCATTGCACAGAGAGCAGTGAGCTTATCGACGCCCACCCCACGCCCCACTTCCTCAACGCCAGCAGAGGAAACAGCAAAGAGAGTGTCGCCGTCGAGGGGCGAGTGGGAGGGGCGCACCGCGCGGGCGAGCCCATCGTGGCCCGCCATCGCGAGACGCTTGAGCTGCACCGGCGGCAGTGGGGCATCGGTGGCCACGACGCCGATGGTGGTGTTCAGCTTCGGTGCGGGGCGTTTTAATGTACGGAACCGATCGAGATCGACCGCGGGCCGGGACGGGTCGCCGTACAGCAGCCCCGTCGCCTCGTCGATGACAGCGCCCACCGGGTTGGCCACCACCGCCGCCGCCACGGTGAAACCCTCCGCGCGCACACGCGCCTGGCCGAAACCGCCGCGCAGCACACCTGCCGTCGCACCGCAGCCGGCACCGACGCTGCCGGCACACTGTTCGGAGGTGCCGGGCTCGGAGGTGCCGCCCAACGCCGCAGCAACCGCCGCCGCGCCGTCGTCCGGGCCGGGCCGGTGGTCGGGGGAGCCCACGGCCAGGTCGAAAATCACTGCCGCGGGGATGATCGGGACGCGTAGACCCGGCGCGTCCTCGCCGAAGACGGGGAAACCGATCCCGCGCGACTCCAGTTCCCGCATCGCCCCGTCGGCGGCCGCAAGCCCGAAGGCGGAGCCGCCCGTCAACATGATGGCGTGCACCCGCTCAACCGTGTTATGCGGCGCCAGCAGATCCGTTTCCCGGGTGCCCGGTCCCCCACCGCGCACGTCCACGGCGACGACCATCCCCGCCGGGTCGCGGGAGACCACCGCGGTGACCCCGGTGTCACCCAAGGATGCGTGGCCGAGGGCGATCCCCGGAAGCATTGCGGAGCGTGCGGAGGAAGGGTACGTGGTCATGGCAGACAGTGTAGGACGTTCCTTGCAATCCGTTCCTCCGGTTGCGCGCTCCCGTGGCCGGTTGCATAGTGAGTGCGGATTTGTTGACCCATGACTCCGAATCCCTGCCGCTTCCCCCACAGAAGGTGAGTTGCCATGACACAAAATGTAACCGAGGTGCGCCAGCACCCGAACCGCAAGGAAAGCCCGCAAGCCGACTCCGACACACTTGCCCAGGAGGAGGCGTCGAGCCCGTGGCTCAACGCGATTTTCGGCGTCCTCTTGTTCACCGCGGTCGTCCTCTTCTACTTCTGGGCTCGCGCGCAGATCGGCCCGGGCAACCACACCATCCTTCTCATTGTCACGATCCTCCTCGGCATTTTCATGGCGTTCAATATTGGCGGCAACGACGTCGCCAACTCCTTCGGCACGTCCGTCGGCGCCGGCACGCTGTCGTTGCGCCAGGCACTGCTCGTCGCCGCGGTATTTGAGGTAGGGGGCGCAGTCCTCGCCGGAGGTGAGGTGACGGAAACTGTCAAATCGGGCATTGTCGACCTCAACGGCGTGAACATCCAGCCGATGGATTTCGCTTACGTCATGATGTCCGCGCTGCTGGGCGCGGCTGTCTGGCTGCTGCTCGCAACCCGTCTCGGCTGGCCCGTCTCAACGACGCACGCGATCGTCGGCGCGATCGTCGGCGGCGCGATCACGCTCGGCTACCTCACCGACATCACCGGTGACAAATCGCCGTGGAGCATGGTGCAGTGGGACGAGATTGTCAAGATCGTCATCAGCTGGTTCCTTTCTCCCCTGCTCGGGGGCATTGTCGCGTACCTGCTGTACCGCCTCATCCGAGACTCGATCTTGGTCTACAACGACCGCGCCGAGCACCGCCTGGAGGATCTGCGGGAAAAGCGCAACCGGCACCGCCGGGCTTTCCGCGACGAGTTCGCGGGGCTTCCGGAATCCGAGCAGATCCGGGTCAACGGGGCGATGGCCCGCGACGCCGTGACGTCGACAAGCGATGACATCGAGCTCGAAGACCTCGAATCCGACTACTACCGCGACCTCTACAGGATCAACGAAGAGGCCGAGGACATCGACGCCCACCGGGCTCTGGTCCGGTTCGTCCCGCTCGTCGCGATGGTCGGCGCCGGCATCATCACCGCCATGATGCTGTTCAAGGGCCTGAGCAACACGGGTATCAGCCTCGACAGCCTCGGCACATTCCTCATCATCTTGATGGTGTCGGCTGCGGTGTGGATGGCCGTGTACATCTTCGCCCGTTCGATGCGCGACACCAGCCTGCAGCGCTCCACGTTCGTCCTTTTCTCCTGGATGCAGGTCTTCACCGCCTCAGCCTTCGCTTTCTCACACGGGTCAAATGACATCGCGAACGCGGTCGGCCCCTTCGCCGCAGTGATCGACGTGTTAAAAGAGGGCAAGATTATCGACGAAGCCCCGGTGCCGACCGCACTCCTCGTCACCGCCGGAGTGGGCCTCGTGGTTGGCCTGTGGTTTGTCGGCCGCCACGTCATCACGACGGTGGGCACCAACCTCACCGAGATTCACCCGGCGTCGGGCTTCGCCGCCGAACTGTCCGCCGCCGCGGTGGTGATGAGCGCCTCACTTCTCGGCCTGCCTGTTTCCTCGACGCACATTCTCATCGGCGCCGTCCTCGGCGTGGGCCTGGTCAACCGCAACGCCAACTGGGGGCTCATGCGGCAGATCGGCGTGGCCTGGGTCATCACCGTTCCCGTCGCCGCCGTCTTCGGCGCCGTTGGGCTGATGGGAATCAGGGCAATCTTCGGCTAACCCATCATTGCCTGCAGAAGCGAGTCCTGGCAGAAGGCCAGCCAATCCAGCAGGGTCTCGCGATCCTGCACCTGGGACTCGCCTCCGCGGTCGTCCTCGGAGACGTACAGGCGCATGTCATTGAGTGCGGCGATGAAACGGTGCGCCTCGTCCTCGTCGATCGAGACGTCGACGCCGCCCGTCGGTCCTAAGGCCTCGTTGATCACCTGCAGGTTCATCAGCTTCGCCTTGATGATGTCGTTCTCGTGCAGGCTGCGCAGCAGGCCGTTGTCGCCCTCAAACTCCTCGTCGCCCTCCATTTCGAAGTCGGGCAAGAGGCGGCGCAGCTTCGGATCTTCCGGCGCCTCCGAGTGGCCCGACGACAACCCCATCATCTCGGCGAACTCGTCTTTCGGCGCGGACTGAGCGCGGGCGATGAGCGCCTCCGACACCGTCGCGGTGAGGTCCCCGATGACCTCGCGCTCGAGCGGGTCGAACCGGGTGCTGAACTTGGCGCCCGAGCGCATCAGGCCCTTCTTGCGCTTCCACTGCTCCATAAGACCCCCCTTACCCGGCCTGCTGCATCGTGGCCCACAACCCGGCCGTGTGCAACTTCTTCACATCGCCTTCGACCTTGTCCTTCTCACCCGAGGACACGACGGCCTTGCCCTCCGTGTGGACCTGCATCATCAGCTCGTTGGCGCGCTTTCGGTCATAGCCCAGCACGGTCTGGAAAACGTAGGCAACGTAGCTCATCAGGTTGACCGGGTCATCCCACACAATGCACATCCACGGCAGGTTCTCGCTCACGACGACATCGACGTCGAGCTGCTCGTCGAGTTCCGGGGTCGCCATCGGCGATCCCATCGCTTTCGGATGTGGCGAGCCTGAACAAATCATGCCGACAACTTTACCCGCAACCCGTTCTACCCGCGCAGGTGGCGGGTACGCTGTGGACGCATGACCGACATTGAGGCCCACTCGCACCACTCGACGGCGTTTCTCACCGACATGTACGAGCTGACCATGCTCGACGCCGCGTTCAAGGACGGCACCGCGCACCGCCAGTGCACCTTCGAAGTGTTCGCCCGCAGGCTTTCCGACGGCCGCCGCTACGGCGTGCTCGCTGGTACCGCCCGCGTGCTGGATGCGATCTGCCAGTTCCGCTTCACCGAGGAACAACTCGCCATGGCCGACTTCCTTTCCGTGGAAGCCAGGGACTACCTGCGCAACTACCGCTTCTCCGGGCAAGTGGACGGCTATCGCGAAGGGGAAATTTACTTCCCCTATTCCCCGCTGATGACGGTGCGCGGCACCTTTGCCGAGTGCGTCATCCTCGAGACTGTGATCCTGTCCATCCTCAACTCTGACTCCGCCGTGGCGTCCGCGGCCTCGCGCATGGTCACCGCCGCCGAAGGCCGCCCGATTATGGAGATGGGGTCGCGCCGCACGAACGAGCGCGCCGCGGTCTCCGCGGCCCGCGCCGCCTATATCGCGGGGTTCTCCTCCACTTCCAACATGGAGGCGGCCATGCGCTACGGCATCCCGGCGGCGGGTACCGCAGCCCACTCGTGGATGCTGCTGCACGTGGACGAGAACGGGGTGCCAGATGAGAAGGCCGCCTTCCAGGCCCAGGTGGACCGGCTGGGTACCGACACGACGCTACTGGTTGATACCTTTGACATCACCAAGGGCGTCGAGAACGCCCTCGAGGTCGCCGGTCCGGAGCTCGGCGCGGTCCGCATCGACTCCGGCGACCTCGGTATCGTCTCTCGCCAGGTGCGGAAGCAGCTTGATGACGCAGGCGCGGTAAGCACCAAGATCATCGTCTCCTCCGATCTCGACGAGTTCGTCATAGCCGGGTTGCGCAGTGACCCCGTCGACGGTTTCGGCGTAGGCACCTCCGTGGTCACCGGCTCGGGCGCTCCCACCGCCGGAATGGTGTACAAGCTGGTGGAGGTTGAAGGCCACCCGGTGGCGAAGCGCTCCCGCGGCAAGATCACATACGGTGGCACCAAGTCCGCGCTGCGTGCCTACCGCGCCTCCGGTGTCGCCGTGTCCGAGCTCGTCCACCCGGCAGGCGCGGATATCAGGCGCAAAAAGTCGCTGACTTACCGCGAGATGGTGATCCCGCTGGTGCGCGACGGCCAGATTCTGGACAATCTCAACGACCTCGAGCAGACCCGCGAGCACCTGGCCATCGCGCGCACCACCCTGCCATGGGAAGGTCTCGCGCTGTCCCGCGACGAGCCCGCTATCCCGACCCACTTCGTCGGGTTCCCCGAGCCGGCGGAGTAACGCCGGGTAGTTCTGCCCGGCTCCGGGACCTAGACTGTCTCTCCGTGAGTGACCAGCCCCTGATTCAGCCGACTACCGACCTCCTGGCCGCCGCCGTTGCGGCCCTCGGGGGTGCGGAACGCCCCGGCCAGGTCGCGATGGCGAAGGCCGTAACCGCGGCGCTGGAGCAGGAACGCCACCTGGCTGTCCAGGCGGGCACCGGCACCGGAAAGTCGCTCGCCTACCTCGTGCCGGCGATCCGGCACGCGCACGCCACCGGGGGCACCGTGGTGGTATCCACTGCGACGATCGCGTTGCAGCGCCAGCTCATCGAACGCGACCTGCCCCGGCTTGCCGACGCTCTCGAGCCCCTCCTTCAGCGCCGCCCCACCTTCGCCATCCAGAAGGGCCGGAATAACTACGTCTGCCTGCACAAGCTCTCGCTTCCCGGCGACGTACCTGAGGCACTCATCGAGGAAGACGACATTTCCTGGCTGGGCCGCCACGTCAAACGTGTCAACGAGTGGGCGCAGGACACTGAGACCGGGGACCGCGACGACTTGGAGCCTGGCGTGCCGGACCTCGCGTGGCGGCAGGTATCTGTGACCTCCACAGAGTGCCTCGGGGCATCGCGCTGCCCGCACGGTGAGGAATGCTTCGCGGAACTTGCACGTGAGCGCACCCGCGAGGTGGACCTGGTGGTGACCAACCACGCGCTCCTTGCCATTGACGCGCTCTCCGACACCGATGTTCTGCCCGAGCACGACGTTGTGATCATCGATGAGGCCCACGAGCTCGACGGGCGCATCACGTCGGTGGCAACGAATGAGATTTCGGCCAGGGCGCTGACCATGGCGTCGAGACGCGCCGACAAGCTCGGCGCGAAGAAGGGCGAGCTGGAGGCAGTCGTCGATGACTTCACCGCCGCCATGGATCTCGAGGAGCCCGGCCGGTGGGAGAATATCTCGGAGGCCGCCCGAGGCGGTTTCGTCGCCGTGCGCGATGCGCTGTGGCGCGCCCGCGAGGCCATCGCGAAGAGCCCCGAGGGCGAGTCGCAGAACCAGCCGGAAACCTTCGCCGAGCGTGAGAACCTGAAGAACCACCTCACCGACCTCCATGACGCCATCGTGCGCATCCTCGGCGTCTTCGACGAGGACGACCCTACGAAGCACACCGACGTGGTGTGGCTGACCCGCTCGGAGCGCCACGGTGACTCCGTCTCCGTCGCGCCGCTGTCTGTGGCGGCCCTGTTGCGCGAGCGTCTTTTCAGCGAGCACACAGTGGTGCTGACATCGGCGACTCTGACTATCGGTGGAAACTTCAAGGCCGTGGCCGCCGCCTGGGGCCTGCCCGACGGCGCGTGGGACGGTATGGACGCAGGCACGCCGTTCAACCCGCGTGCCTCCGGCATTCTTTACACTGCCGCCCACCTGCCCCCGCCGGGCCGCGACGGCCTCGCCCCGCAGACTCTCGACGAGATCGCGGCGCTGATCACCGCCGCCGGGGGGCGCACACTCGGTCTCTTTTCTTCCCGCCGCGCCGCCGAGCAGGCCGCGGAGGAGATGCGCGGTCGGTTACCGTTCGACATCCTCGTGCAGGGGGAGGATTCCACCGGCGCGCTGGTGAGCAAGTTCTCCGCCAGCGAAAACTCCTGCCTTTTCGGAACACTGTCCCTGTGGCAGGGCGTTGACGTGCCCGGCACTTCGCTGTCGCTGGTCCTCATCGACCGTATCCCCTTCCCCCGGCCCGACGACCCGCTGCTCCAGGCGCGCGCCAAGGCCGCCGATGCCGCCGGGCGCTCCGGTTTCATGGAGGTTTCCGCCACCCACGCAGCTCTGCTGATGGCGCAGGGCGCCGGGCGCCTTCTGCGCTCGGTGACAGACAAGGGCGTCGTGGCCGTATTGGACAACCGGCTTGTGACGAAGCGCTACGGTTCTTTCTTACGCAAGAGCCTGCCCGACTTCTGGGAAACGTCAGACCCCGAGACCGTGCAGGGGGCTTTACGACGCCTCGTGGCCGCCGCGCGTTAGTACTCCACAGCGACCGCAGTCACGGACCCGGGAGCAACCTCTGTGAAACCCGCATCGACGACGGGAACCGCGCCGTCTTTGCCCACCCAGCGCTGGAACTCGTTCCCGGACACTTCCCGCACACCCAGGGGGTATCCGTCACCGGCCCACCGGCGTACCCACTGCCGGGAGCGCTGTGCCGCCAACAGCATGGAGGCGTGGCCGACCTGGGCCGCCGCCTTTCCCGCAGTCATCCCCAGGTCGCGATTGACCAGGATCGCGGGCGAAGGGGCGTCGGCAAGCGGGCGCCACTCGCCGGGCGGCAAGTCCGTTCCCCGAACCTGGAGCTTTCTGACCACCTTCGGCACCTCTCCCGCCGCGCACGGAACGAAGGCGCGGGCGCTGCCGACCGTCACTCCCGGCACGTCCTGCACCGCCCTCCACGCGGTGTTGCGCGAGCGACGCGCAACCTTTCTGATCCTCCCGCCGTACCAGCGCGCGAGCGACTCCACCCACTCGGCCTCCGGCTCCAGGCACAGCGTGACGACGGCCCGGGCGACGTCCTCATAGACCACCTCGCGCCCCGGCGGCTCGACCGTCGGCAGGTTGAGCGCGATCTGCATCGCCACCACCGCGTCCGGATCCACCGGGTCCTGCCGGTCCGCACCGTCAACACACGCCCGTAGCGCGAAGTGCGCCGCCCCCAGCGAATCCACTAGTCCAGCGCAACCCGGCCGTCGATGCCCGCAGCCTCATTGGCGTAGTCGATTTCTTCGCGCGGGATACCCAAGATGTAGAGCACTTCGTCGAGGAAGGGGTGGTTCACGCTCGCATCTGCGACTTGCTTCAGCGCCGGCTTGGCGTTAAAAGCAATGCCTAGACCGGCGACGCCGAGCATGTCGATGTCGTTCGCGCCGTCGCCGACGGCCACCGTCTGCGACATTTTCAGACCCGAGTCCGCGGCGAACTCACCGAGCAGGCGCGCCTTCGCCTGCCTATCGACGACCTCTCCCACCACGCGACCGGTCAACTTACCGTCAACCACCTCGAGCGTGTTGGCCCGCACATAATCCAGGTCGAGCTCCGCGGCTAGGCCCTCCAGAACCTGAATGAACCCGCCGGAGACCACCGCGGTGCGATACCCCATCGAGTTGAGTGTGCGGATGGTGGTACGCGCGCCCGGGGTCAGTTCAATGTCCGCGGCGACTGCGTCGATCACGGACGCGTCAAGGCCCTCCAAGGTGGCCACCCGCTCGCGCAGCGATTGCTCGAAGTCGAGCTCGCCGCGCATAGCGCGCTCCGTCACCGCGGCGACCTCCGCTTCTTTGCCGGCGTGCGCCGCCAGCATTTCGATCACCTCGCCGGTGATGAGTGTCGAGTCACAGTCGAAGCACACGAGACGCTTCGCTCGGCGGTGTAGGCCGGCGTTCTCCATCGCCAGATCCACGCCGAGCTCGTTGGACAACTCCGCCAGCGCCTCGCGCACCTCGCGGCCGGCGCCCGGGCTGTAATCGGGTAGGGTCACCCGGAATTCCAGGCCCGTCACCGGGTAGTTTGAAATGCCGTTGATGCGGTCGATGTTGGCACCGTAGCTGGCCAGCAGCGCACCTAGGCGCGATACCTGCTGCGCTTGGACGGGGTTGCCCAGCATCACGATGACGTGGGTCGAACGCGGCCGGGACACTTCACCGGCGGCTGAACCGGTCTCGATTGTAACTCGCTGGCCGAACTCCCAGAGGCCGGCACGCAGCTCGCGCTCCAGATCCGTTAGCGTGAGCGGGTCCATGCCCACGAACGTGGATAACATCAGCCGGCCGCGGAAGTCCACCTGTGAGACATCGAGAAGCTGAACGTCGTGGTTCGCTAGCGCCGTGAAGAACGCGGCAGACACTCCCGGGCGATCGGGCCCAGATGTGGTGATGACGGCGTGCTTGAGCCCTCGTTGGAGCTCGACCTCGAATGCGGGCATTGCAGTGTAATCCTTGGTGTCGGCGGCAGCTACATGTACCCGGCACATGCTACCCAATTGCCCGCGGCCGCCCACCCTCGACCGCAGACGCGCGAAGCCCCCGCCCGAAGGCGGGGGTTTGGCGGTGTCAGTCAGAATCTCGCGCGCTCAGCGCTGATCCTTACGCAGGGTGTCAACAGCCTCTTGCGCTTCGGCTTTGTTGCCCGGAGAGTCGAACTCGTGGCTCGAACCCTTGTAGGTCGCGGCGGTGTCGTCACTGTGGCCGGTGTGGGCCTCGCGGCGCAGGCGGCCAACCATGTGCGGGTAGTGCAGCTCGAACGCGGGACGCTCGGAGCGGATGCGCGGCAACGCGGTGAAGTTGTGGCGCGGCGGCGGGCAGGAAGTGGCCCACTCCAGGGAGTTACCGTAGCCCCACGGGTCATCGACGGTGACAACTTCTCCGTAGCGCCAGGACTTGAACACGTTCCAGATGAACGGCAGCATACCGATACCCAGGATAAAGGCGCCGACGGTGGAGATCTGGTTCAACAGCGTGAAACCGTCGGTGTCGAGGTAGTCAGCGTAGCGGCGCGGCATGCCCATGTTGCCCAGCCAGTGCTGCACCAGGAACGTCATGTTGAAGCCGATAACCGTGAACCAGAAGTGGATCTTGCCCAAACGCTCGTCGAGCATGCGGCCCGTCATCTTCGGGAACCAGTAGTACACGCCGGCGGTGGAGGCGAACACGACGGTGCCGAAGAGAGTGTAGTGGAAGTGCGCAACCACGAAGTAAGAGTCGTGCAGGTGGAAGTCCAGCGGCGGGGATGCGAGCATGATGCCGGTCAGGCCGCCGAAGAGGAAGGTGAACAGGAAGCCCATTGCCCACAGCATCGGCGTTTCAAACGTGATGTGCCCGTTCCACATGGTGCCGACCCAGTTGAAGAACTTCACGCCGGTCGGCACGGCGATGAGGAACGTCATGAAGGAGAAGAACGGCAACAGAACTGCACCCGTGGCGAACATGTGGTGTGCCCACACGGCCATGGACAGGCCGGCGATAGCCAGGGTGGCGAAGACGAGACCGATGTAGCCGAAGATCGGCTTGCGGGAGAATACCGGGATGATCTCCGAGATCACGCCAAAGAACGGCAGTGCGAGGACGTACACCTCAGGGTGTCCGAAGAACCAGAAGAGGTGCTGCCACAGGATGGCGCCGCCGTTGGCGGTGTCGTAAATGTGGCCGCCGATGAGGCGGTCGAAAAGCACGCCCATTGCCGCAGCGAGAAGCAGCGGGAAGATCATCAGGGCGATGATCGAGGTGACAAATATCGTCCAAGTGAACACCGGTAGACGGAACATGGTCATGCCGGGCGCGCGCAGGGTGAGCACGGTGGTGAGCATGTTGACGGCAGAAGCCACCGTGCCGACACCAGTGGCGCCGACGCCGATGATCCACAGGTTGGCGGACACAGACGGCGTGTGCGTCGCGTCAGCGAGCGGCATGTACATCGTCCAGCCGAAGTCGGCTGCACCGCCCGGGGTGAGGAAGCCCGCGAGCATGGCGAGGACGCCCACCTGCGTAACCCAGAAGCCGAAGGCGTTCAGGCGCGGGAACGAGACATCCGGCGCGCCGATCTGGAGGGGCAGCACGTAGTTGGCGAAACCCCAGACGATCGGTGTACCGAAGGCCAGCAGCATCACCGTGCCGTGCAGTGTGAAGAGCTGGTTGAACTGCTCGTTGGACAGGAACTGCAGACCCGGGCTGAACAGCTCCGCGCGGATAAGCAGTGCCATAAGGCCGCCGACGAAGAACCACACGAAGGACAGGATGATGTAGAGAATGCCCAGTTCTTTGTGGTCGGTCGTGGTCAGCAACTTGTAGAACTTGGAACCCTTCCGGGGGTTACCCGTGGGCTCCGGACGAGTCGGCGGGACATAGCTGTCCAGCCTTGGCGCCACTGCGGTCATGCGATCCTCCTGACTGACGGCGCCGGCAGCCCACCCCGCCCAGTCTCCCGGACGGAGGCAAACCACTGGTGCCACAACTGATACCGAATCATCATAAGCCACGAGCACATGGAATTTCCAGCCCTCACAGCTCGAGCCAAACCCGCGGGCCCCCCGGTCGCTACCGCGCCGCGAATCCACCCTGGGCCAGAAGGCTTTTCCCCTGCTCCCCCGCCGCCCGGGCGCACCCGCCTGTACCGTGGGCACGCCCGCAGAAATCCACCCCGTTTGTGTTAGTCCGGCGACGCTTATCGACGCCTCCCCCGACTGGTTAGAAGTCCCAGTCGTCGTCCTGCGTGTCCTCCGCCTTACCGATGACGTAGGAGGAGCCGGAACCGGAGAAGAAGTCGTGGTTCTCATCAGCGTTCGGCGACAACGACGCCAGGATCGCGGGCGAAACCCTCGTCTCGTCCTGCGGGAAGAGGCTCTCGTAGCCGAGGTTGTTGAGTGCTTTGTTGGCGTTGTAGCGCAGGAAGCGCTTCACATCCTCAGTCCAGCCCAGCGGATCGTAGATGTCCTCGGTGTATTGGGTCTCATTCTCGTAGAGGTCGTAGAGCAGGTTGAAGGTGTAGTCCTTCAGCTCGTCGCGCTCAGCCTGGCCAAGATCTGCTTGCCCACGCTGGTACTTATAACCGATGTAATAGCCGTGCACGGCCTCGTCGCGGATGATCAGCCTGATGATGTCGGCTGTGTTGGTCAGCTTCGAGTGGGAGGACCAGTACATCGGCAGGTAGAAGCCCGAGTAGAAGAGGAAGGACTCCAGAAGCGTAGACGCGACCTTCTTCTTGTGCGGGTTGTCCCCCTCGTAGTAGCTGAGGATGATCTTCGCCTTGCGCTGCAGGCTCTCGTTCTCCTCGGACCACCGGAATGCGTCGGTGATCGCGGGTGTGTCAGCCAGCGTCATGAAGATGTTGGAGTAGCTCTTCGCGTGCACAGACTCCATGAAGGAAATGTTGGTGTACACCGCCTCCTCGTGCATAGTCTTTGCGTCCGGCAACAGCGACACGGCGCCGACGGTGCCTTGGATCGTGTCCAGGAGGGTCAACCCGGTGAACACGCGCATGGTCGCTGTCTTTTCGTAATCGTTCAGCGTGCGCCACGACGGGATGTCGTTCGACACAGGGATCTTCTCGGGTAGCCAGAAATTGCCGGTCAGTCGGTCCCAGACCTCAAGATCTTTGTCGTCCGGGATCGAGTTCCAGTTGATCGCTTTGACGGGGGCACCGTGCGATTCAAGGTAATTGTCATACTCTTCAGTCACGCACCCCATCCTAGCCGGGAAGAATTTTGGAGTGGCCGAGTGTTAACGCCGGGGAAAAGAATCAATATAGAGAATAGTGATATGTAAGCAAATTAGGCTTACCCGAAACTCCCACCGAGGTTGACATTATGACTCGCGCTTCCGAGAACCCTTCCGCCTCCGCAGAGCCGCTCTTGATGAACGTGCTTGACACGCTCGGGACGGAGATTATCTCCGGCATCCTCGAAGAGGGGCGCACGTTCACGCTCCACGACCTGTCCACCCGCTTCGGAATCTCCCGCACGGTGGCCCGGGAGGTCATGCGCGCCCTCGAGCAACTTGGCCTGGTCCTGTCATCGCGGCGCGTGGGCATCAAGGTTCTTCCCTCGAGCGAGTGGGACGTGTTCGACAGCGCCGTGATCGGCTGGCGGTGGAAGGCCGACTCGGAACGTCAGCTCAAGGAGCTCAGCGAGCTGCGGTTCTCGGTCGAACCTGTCGCCGCGGTGATCGCCGCCCGCTGCGCGAGCGAAGCGGAGGGCGCTGAGTTGGTCGCCATGGCTGAGGAGATGTCGGAACTGGTGAAGGCGGGAAAGCGGGAGGACTTCCTCGCGACCGACCTAAAGTTCCACACCCTAATTCTTAAGGCGTCGCGCAACGACATGTTCCATGCACTTGCACCGTCAATCCTGCACGCGTTGGAGGACAGCGCACACCACGACCATCAGGGCACGGGCTTGGAGAACGACGCAGTGGAGGCCCACCTAGCGCTGGCTGAGGCCATCGTGGCGCGCGACCCGGATGGCGCAGAACGCGCCTCGCGAGCGGTCATGTCCGACTTCACCCCCTGCTGCTGCGCGTAGCAGGAGGGGCGTCGTCAAGCTCGCGCTCCCCCCGGGCCTAGAGCATGCAGGAGACGCAGCCCTCAACCTCGGTTCCCTCGAGAGCCATCTGACGCAGGCGGATGTAGTAGAGCGACTTGATGCCCTTGCGCCACGCGTAGATTTGCGCACGGTTGATGTCGCGGGTCGTGATGGTGTCCTTGAAGAACAGCGTCAGCGACAGGCCCTGATCGACATACTTGGTTGCCACCGCGTAGGTGTCGATGATCTTCTCGAAACCGATCTCGTATGCGTCCTTGAAGTAGGACAAGTTTTCGTTGTCCATGTGGGGCGCCGGGTAGTAGACGCGGCCGATCTTGCCTTCCTTGCGGATCTCGATCTTGGAGGCGATCGGGTGAATCGAGGACGTGGAGTTGTTGATGTAGGAGATCGAACCGGTCGGCGGCACGGCCTGCAGGTACCGGTTGTAGATGCCGTCGCGAGCCACATCGGCCTTCAGCTGGGCCCACTCCTGCGCCGTCGGCGCGGCGACCGAGGAGTCCGCGAATAGTGCCTTGACCTTCTCCGTCTGCGGCTGGAAGCTGGCCGGGTCGTAGCGGTCGAAGAACTCACCGGTGGCGTACTCGGACTTCTCGAAACCCTTGAACTTCTCCCCCTTTTCTACCGCGATCGCGTGCGAGGCCTTGATCGCCTCGTACATCACGGCGGCGAAGTAGGCGTTGGTGAAGTCGAGGCCCTCCTCGGAGCCGTACTCGATGTGCTCGCGTCCGAGGTAACCGTGCAGGTTCATCTGGCCCAGGCCGATCGCGTGGGAGGCGTCGTTGCCGTCGCGGACCGGGGGGACGGAGTCGATCGAAGTCTTGTCGGCCACGGCTGTCAGGCCACGGATCGCGGTTTCCACCGTGCGCGAGAAGTTGTCGGAGTCCATCGTCTTCGCAATGTTGAGCGAGCCCAGGTTGCAGGAGATGTCATGGCCGACCTCCGCGTAGCTCAGGTCCTCGTTGAGAACGGACGGCGAGTTGACCTGTAGAATCTCGGAACACAGGTTGGACATGTTGATGCGGCCGGTCTTGACCGGGTTCGCACGGTTCGCCGTGTCCTCGAACATGATGTACGGGTAGCCGGACTCGAACTGGATCTCGGCGATGGTCTGGAAGAACTGGCGCGCGTTGATCTTGGTCTTGCGGATCCGCGGGTCCTCTACCATCTCCTCGTACTTCTCGGTGACGGAGATGTCGGCGAACGGCAGACCATAGACGCGCTCGACGTCGTACGGGGAGAACAGGTACATGTCGTCGTTGCGCTTGGCCAGGTCGAACGTGATATCGGGGATGACCACGCCGAGCGAGAGAGTCTTGATACGAATCTTCTCGTCCGCGTTCTCGCGCTTGGTGTCCAAAAAGCGCAGGATGTCGGGGTGGTGCGCGTTTAGGTAGACCGCACCGGCACCCTGGCGCGCGCCGAGCTGGTTGGCGTACGAGAAGGAATCCTCGAGCAGCTTCATCACGGGGATCACGCCGGACGACTGGTTTTCGATGTGCTTGATCGGCGCGCCGGCCTCGCGGATATTGCTCAGCAGCAGCGCCACGCCTCCACCGCGCTTGGACAGCTGGAGCGAGGAGTTGATTGCGCGGCCAATGGACTCCATGTTGTCTTCGATGCGCAGCAGGAAGCAGGAGACGAGCTCACCGCGTTGCGCCTTGCCCGCGTTGAGGAACGTCGGGGTGGCGGGCTGGAAGCGGCCCGTCATAATTTCATCGACAAGTGCGGAGGCGGTCTCCTCGTTGCCGCTGGCGAGGAACAACGCGGTCATGGCGACACGGTCCTCGAAGCGCTCGAGGTAGCGGCGGCCGTCGAAGGTCTTGAGAGTGTAGGAGGTGTAGTACTTGTACGCGCCGAGGAACGACTGGAAGCGGAATTTAAAGGAGTAGGCCCGCTTGAAGGTGTCCTTCACAAACTGCCAGTCGTAGGCCTCGATGACCTCTGGCTCGTAGTAGTTGTTCTTCACCAGGTAGTCAATCTTCTCCTCCAAGTCGTGGAAGAAGACGGTGTTCTGGTTGACGTGCTGGATAAAGTACTGGTTCGCGGCCTCGCGGTCCTTGTCGAACTGGATCTCACCGCTCTCGTTGTAGAGGTTGAGCAGCGCGTTGAGCGCGTGGTAGTCGAGCTGCTCGGCCTTGGACACGGGCTCTGCGACATTCTTGCCGAGGGTTGGGGAGGACACGGTTATAGCTCCTATGCTGTTTTTTGTTGTTTGTGGCGGCCGTACTTGCTGCGCAACTTAGCTAGCCTCTCGGCCGCTTCGTCTCGCGCGGCTTCATCGAGGGCTGCGAGCTTATCGACGTCCTCCAGACGCGGCGGGACCAGCCCCAGCCGTTCGGCGTTATCGACGAGCTGGGTGCGCACGCGATTTACGTCCGTCTCGTCACCCATGAGCTCGAAGCGGTACAGGTGCGGCACGCTGCACTTGCGGGAAATGACCTCCCCGGCGAGACAGTAGTCCGGGCCGAAGTTGGAGTTGCCGGCAGCGATAACACCGCGGATGAGGGAACGGTTCTGCTCGTTGTTGAGGAATCTGACGACTTGCTTCGGCACTGGCCTGGTGTTCTCACTCGTCAGAGAAGCTCCCCCGCCGTACGTGGGGCAAATGAGGACGTAGGGCTCGTGGACCATGAGCGGGTCCTCGGCGCGGTAGAGCGGAATACGGGCGGCGGGCAGGCCCACCTTTTCCACGAAGCGTTTCGTGTTTCCGGTGGCCGACGAGAAGTAGACGACAAGCATCTCTTCCGCTCCCCCTGCTCGATCTGCGCCGCTCGATTTACGCTGCCTGAGCCAAGCCCTGGATGCGCTCCGGGCGGAAACCGGACCAGTGCTCACCGCCGACCTCGACTACCGGGGCCTGGAGGTAACCCAGCGCCATGACGTAGTCGCGGGCCTCGTCGTCGACGGAAATGTCAACGAGCGTGTACTCAAGGCCAGCCTTGTCGAGGGCCTTGGTGGTGAAGTTGCATTGGACACAAGCGGGCTTGGTGTAAACGGTGATGGACATAACCTGTGCGCTCTTCCTCGTTGAATTCCGGTTGTTCTGGCGGGCTCCGATCCCCATCGGAGTGACACTCACAAACACTATACTTTGTGGCCAGATAAGGCAACCGATACTATATATAGTAGTTACAACGTTGAAATTACCAGGATAGCAACCGGGACCCACCCACATGTAGTCCATAAGACCAGCGGGAGGGATTACACCACTGAAATTCTTCTCCGGAACGACAAAACCGCCCCGCCCCCGAGTCCTCGGGGTGGCGGAGCGGTTCTACGATGGAACCTGCGACTAACCCTGACGGGCCTTGAAGCGCGGATCCTTCTTGTTGATCACGAACACCTTGCCGTGGCGGCGCACAACCTGGGCGCCCGGCTTGTTCTTCAGCGACCGAAGCGACTTGCGAACCTTCATCGGGCGCTCCTTTCTTCTCTCGGTTTCCTCAGACGACCCCCGGAAGGGAGTCGCGACACGGTCACAAAGGTTACCGCACCTGGACCCGATAACCAAAACCCTGCCGGGTAGGTGATCTACGATGACTCCCATGACTGGAAACAACGGTAACCTGCAGGACACCATCATCGCGCAGCTCGGGGTCAAACCCTCGATCGACCCCGCGGCCGAGGTCGCCAAGCGCGTGGACTTCCTCGCCGACTACCTCCGCACCGCGCACTCGAAGGGCTTCGTCCTCGGCGTTTCAGGGGGCCAGGATTCGACGCTGGCCGGCCGGCTCGCGCAGCTGAGCGTCGAAAAGCTTCGCGCGGAAGGCACGGAGGCCACTTTTACCGCTGTGCGGCTCCCCCACGGCGTGCAGGCCGACGAGGCCGACGCGCAGCTCGCGCTTGAGTTCATCGCGCCGGACGAGCGCGCCACCGTCGACATCGAGCCCGCCACAACCGCAATGGCCGAGAGCGTAGCCAAAGGCCTCGCGGCCGGTGAGATCGGCGACTTCAACAAAGGAAACGTCAAGGCGCGGATGCGCATGATCGCGCAGTACGCCATCGCGGGCGAGCGCGGAATGCTGGTCATCGGCACCGACCACGCCGCCGAAAACGTCACCGCGTTCTTCACCAAGCACGGCGACGGCGCTGCGGATCTTCTACCGCTCGCCGGGTTGAACAAGCGCCAGGGAGCCGAAATACTCGATTACCTCGGCGCGGACAGGCGCCTGTGGGAGAAGGTGCCCACCGCCGACCTGGAGGAGGACCGCCCGGCACTGCCCGACGAGGTCGCACTCGGCGTGACCTACTCGCACATCGACGACTACCTTGAGGGCAAGGACGTTCCCGACACCGCCCGCGAGCGCCTCGAGTACCTGTGGCGCGTAGGCCAGCACAAGCGCCACCTGCCTCCCGGACCCGCCGAAACCTGGTGGCGCTAAACGCCCAGCACGCCCAGCGTCTCCTCGGCAGCGCGCTCGAGCGCCCCGCCATAACTCGGACCGTGCGTGTAGGCGTGCACGGCCAGCGGGTGGAGCTGGTGGACCGGTATTCGACTGCGCCAGTTAGCGCCCAACTCGCCCTGTTCTAGATACCCGTCGACGACCGCGTCTAGGTGTGGTGCGCCGAACAGCTCGAGCATCGCGATGTCCGTGAGGGGATGCCCACCGTGTGCCGCCGGGTCAATGAACCGCGGCCCGTTCGGGGAGAACAGCAGGTTGCCCGACCACAGGTCGCCGTGGATGCGGGCCAGCGGCGCGTCCTCGTCCTCATCCAGCAGGGCCCGGCACGCGCGCTTGACCGCGTTGAGCCCCGAGCTTGGGAGGTTACCCACCTTATTGGCTTCCTCCGCAAACGGGAGGACCCGCTGGTGCACGTAAAAGTCGGCCCACCGCTGCGTCGGCGTGCATTCCTGCTCGGCGCGGCCGATGAAGTTCGGGCCGTCCCACCCGTTGGCCGGTGCGCCGAATGCGCTAGCTCCCATCGCGTGGATCTTCGCCAGCTCGCGGCCCGCCGTCCGCGCCGCGTCTCGCGTCGGGTGGGCGGAGGCCACGTGCTCGATGGTAAGGGTGTTCGCTGCGTCGTCGAAGTCGAAGACTTCGACCACCGCTCCGCTACCCTCGCGCAACCACCTCAGGTACGCAGCCTCCGCGGCAGCCGACCGCGGGGCGCTCCCCTTCTTAATAAATACTTCAGGCACGAGTTGCCTCCAGGTCAAGTAACTGCCGTTTGATGTCGAGCCCGCCACGGTACCCGCCGAGAGAGCCGTCGCTGCGCAGCACCCGGTGGCAGGGCGCAACAATGGGCAACGGGTTCGTGCCGCACCCCGTGCCTACGGCGCGCACGGCTTTCGGATTGCCTAGTCGGTGCGCGATCTGGGAATACGTCTCGGTTCGGCCATAGACGATGCCGAGGAGCGCGCGCTGCACTCTGCCTCGGAACCCGGTGCTGAGGCACCAGTCGAGCTCGAGGTCGAACACCGTGCGCTCCCCGGTGAAATACTCGGCGAGCTGCGCCTGGACGCCAGCCAACTCCCCCTGGACGAGCCTCTCCCCTGTGCTGTGCTCTACATCGCGGCGGACAGTGTCAAAGCCCTCGCACTCGAAGGCCACGCGCACCAAACCATTCGGCGAAGCGGCGAGAAGCAGCTCTCCGATCGGAGTATCAGTAGTGGTCCAGGTCAGGGTCATGCCGTCCAAGTCTACGGAACAGCTTCATTGGGCTCTTGAAACCGCAAGGCCGACCTTAGAAACCAGTTCACGGAACCCGGAACCGAAAACTCCCCGGCCCGCGCGGGCCGAGGAGAAAAAGGGTGGAGCTAAGGGGATTCGAACCCCTGACCCCCACACTGCCAGTGTGGTGCGCTACCAGCTGCGCCATAGCCCCTTGAAAACGTATGAAGTTGTGAAAGTGGAGCTAAGGGGATTCGAACCCCTGACCCCCACACTGCCAGTGTGGTGCGCTACCAGCTGCGCCATAGCCCCAGGATATGGGTGCCGCCCCAGGACAAACCCTGCGGACAACTCCGCTCAATATACACCCGGCTCCGGAGAGCGACCAAATCCCCAGCACGCGAAAGGCCCCGCCTTCACTGCTTCGAAGACGGGACCCTCCCCCTGACTTTTTAGGAGGCGGCTGCGCCGACCCAGTTCTGAATCTCCTGGCCCTCAACGAGGTCTTCGCCGTCACGCATGACGCGCGGGGTGTAGGCCTCCCCGGTCTTCTCGTTCTGGTAGTCGTAGTTGGCCGTGCCCACGGCTTGCGCGGTCTCCTCGAACGCCCCGTCGCGGATGTCCTGAACAGCCTCCGCGCTGGCACCGAACTCCTTGGCGCGGTCCGCGAGATCGTCGTAGTCGACCTTGTTGTAGACACTTTGCTGGTTTTCAAAAAGCATGGCGCGCAGGTTCCACAGTGCCTCGGCGTCACCGTGGGCGGCGAGTGCGAGCTCGGCGGCGAGCGCGCGGGTCGAGTGGCCGACCTGACCGCCCTGGCCGTCGAGGAAGTTCATGGGGTGCACGTTGACAACGAGCTCGCCTGCCTGGATTTTCTCCAGCGCGTCCGCGTCCGTGGAGGTGGCTAGGTCCGCGCAGTGGGAGCAGGAGAAATCTTCGAAGAGGTCCACCGAGGGTGCATCGGCCCCGCCGTCGGCCGCGGCGAGCGTAAACGAGGGGTCCCCCTCGTTGTAGCTGACCACGAGGTTTTCTACCGGAATCATCTTCTCGGCCATGGCCTCACTGCGCTGCGAGCGGCCGTTGAAGAAGATGAGGCCGATCACGACAGCCGCAATGGCGATGACGGCGACAAGTGCCCAGAGGAATCCTGCCCCGCCCTTGTCGTTGGGATTTTGCACCTTACGCGTGGTCACGTCTTTCCACCCTTACCTTGATTTCGATGACTTGTACACAATTGCCCCTCAGTCTAGGGGTAGACCGCCCACTTCTTAAACGGGCGGTAGATCATAAACAACGTGATGGCGATATAGAACACGTCGCGACCCATCGTCGCCAGAATGTTCGTCCCCGTCTCCGTGGGATCCGGGCTGAAGCATCCGCAGTCAATTATCAACCCCCGCGACCACGCTGAACCCAGGCCGATGACAAAAAGCATGAGCACACCGATGGACACCCACCCGGCCGGCCGCAGCTTGATACCCAGTAGGAGGAGTAACCCACCGGCAAGTTCGAGCGGACCGATGATGCGCGCTAACAGGTCGGACCATGCCGGGGTGAAGATCTCGTAGGCCTGGATCGTCTGGGTGACGTCCATGTGCGCGCCGATCTTCGACCACCCAGCGGAGATCCAGATGTAAGCCATAAAAAACCTGGCGGCCGCGGAGAGAATGTCGAGCACCACCTCGCGGGTGCCGCCAACCTCGGGGGGATCGAGGATACCGTGCTTCGTTGTCACTGTTAGAACCTTAGCCGAGGTGCGCTCCCGGGGATACCACGGCAACTGTGAGCTACTCCCCAAGAACCTCGGAAACCAGTGCTTGCGCTTCTTTCTGCACCTGGGCCAAATGCTCGTCGCCCTTGAAGCTTTCGGCGTAAATCTTGTACTTGTCTTCCGTGCCGGACGGCCGGGCGGCGAACCAAGCATTCTCGGTGGTCACCTTCAACCCCCCGATGGCTGCACCGTTGCCGGGAGCCTCGGTCAGTTTAGCGGTGATGGGCTCGCCGGCCAGCTCGGTCGCGCCCACCTTTTCAGGTGAGAGCCGCTTCAGGGTGGCTTTCTGCTCGCGGTTGGCGGGGGCGTCGATACGCGCGTACGCGGGCTCGCCGAACTTCTCGGCTAGTTCGCGATAGCGCTGCGACGGCGTCTTTCCCGTCACCGCCGTGATCTCGGCCGCGAGCAGGTCGAGGATGAGCCCATCCTTGTCTGTCGACCACACGCTCCCGTCGAAGCGGAGGAAGGAGGCGCCCGCGGATTCCTCGCCGCCGAAACCGATGGTGCCGTCGATAAGCCCGGGCACGAACCACTTGAAGCCGACGGGAACCTCGACCAGCTCGCGGCCGAGGGAAGCGACGACGCGGTCAATCATCGAGGACGACACTAGGGTCTTGCCCACCGCGGTCCCCTCACCCCAACCCGGGCGGTGCGAGAACAGGTACTCGATCGCCACGGCGAGGTAGTGGTTCGGGTTCATCAGCCCGGCGTCGGGGGTGACGATGCCGTGACGGTCGGCGTCCGCGTCGTTGCCGGTTGCAATGTCGTACTTGTCGCGGTTGTGTACCAGGGAGGCCATGGAGCTCGGGCTGGAGCAGTCCATGCGGATCTTGCCGTCGGTGTCCAGCGTCATGAACCGCCAGGTCGCGTCCACCTGCGGGTTAACCACGGTCAGGTTCAGGTTGTGGGTGTCGGCAATGGCCTGCCAGTAATGCACGGACGCGCCACCCATCGGGTCGGCACCGATGCTCAACCCGCTCTCCCGAATCGCGTCGATGTCCCCCACGTTCGGCAGGTCCGCAACGTAGGAGCCCATGAAGTCGAACTTTCCGGCCCGTTCATCGAGCACGCCGCTTATCGACGCCCGCTCCACGCCCTCCAGACTGCGGGCAATGTAGGAGTTCGCGCGCTGCGCAATCCAGTCCGTTGCATCCGTATCTGCCGGGCCGCCGTTCGGCGGGTTGTACTTGAAGCCGCCGTCGCGCGGCGGGTTGTGCGAGGGCGTGATCACAATGCCGTCGGCGCGCTGCGGGTCGGTACCGGTGACTCCGCCGGGCAGTTGCGCGTTGTGCTTGAGAATGGCGTGGGATACCGCGGGGGTCGGGGTGTAGGCGCCGGCGGCGTCGACAAGCACGTCGATACCGTTGGCGACGAGTACCTCGAGCGCAGAGACCATCGCCGGCTCAGACAGCGCGTGAGTGTCGCGGCCGATGTAGATCGGGCCGCCGATGCTGTTCTCGCGGCGGTAGTCGACAATCGCCTGGGTGATTGCCCAGATGTGCTGCTGGTTAAATGCGTTGTCCAGTGACGATCCGCGGTGGCCTGAGGTTCCGAACGCCACCTGCTGGTCTGCGTCCTGCGGGTCGATGTCGCGCGTGTAGTACGCGGTGACAACCTCGGCAATGTCGATCAGGTCGTTCGGCTGTGCGGGCTGGCCCGCGCGTTCGTGTGCCATCTCAGGCTGCTCCTTAGCGTCACGGATGTCGTTGGTTTACTCTCCAATCATTCCCGCGCATGGGGGTTTTCGCCACGGTGCGCGACATTCGGGGGATAAACTGTCCCGTTGTGCTGACCGAATCCTTGAAAGTCGGTGCCGGCGCCGTGCTGGGGGCGCTGGCACGGTACGCGATCGTGTTCGCCCTGTCTGCGGTGACCCCCGCGGAGGTATTCGGCATTACACTCACCATGAACGCTGTCGGCTGCCTCGCCATGGGGTTTTTCGCCCCTGGGAAGTTCTGGGGCACGGGCTTCTTGGGCGGTTTCACCACTTTTTCTGCGGTTTCTTTGGCCGCCGCGCAGTCCTCAGCCATACTGGCCCTCGCGATCATGGCGGCATCCTTCGGCGCATGCGTCGGAGGGTGGCTAATCGGGGACGCTATGCGGAGACCGGCGGGGAGGTCCGCATGATTGCCGCTTTCCTTTCTGTCGCACTGGGCGGTTTCCTCGGGGGCATCGCCCGATGGGCCTTAAGCCGCAGCCCCGGTGGCACGGCGGGCACGTGGGCGGCCAACGCCGTCGGCTCCGCGGTTCTCGGCTTCACTGTCGGCATGCCCGGCATCTGGCCGCTGCTGTTGGGAACTGGTTTCGCAGGGGCACTTTCTACGTGGTCGACGCTGTCTCGAGAGCTCGGGCTCATGATCAAGCAGCGCCGGTGGAGGGAGGTGGCGCGCTACGCGCTCGCCACCGTGGTGGCCGGCCTCATAGGAGCGTTATTCGGGCTGCGCTACGCGGCCCGCGCCTTCGGCTCTTAGTCTGAGATCGCGTCCAGCGGGGGCGTCTTTGCCGCGCGCTGGGCCGGCCACAGAGCCGCCAAGATTCCGACGACGATAGAGCCAGCCAGCATAACTCCTACCAGCGTCCACGGGATATCGATGTTTTTCAACCCCTGATCCGCCAGAACGGTGAGAAACGCCCATCCCAAACCCAAGCCCATGAGGATGCCGAACAACGCGCCGAAGATCGCCATCTGGACGGATTCTAGGATGATCATCGTGCGGACCTGCCCGCGCTTTGACCCGACGGCGCGCAGCATTCCGATTTCCTGGCGGCGTTCAATAACCGAAAGCGTCAGAGTATTCACGATGCCGAGAATCGCGATAATCACCGCGAGCGAGAGAAGGGCGTAGAGGATGAATAGCATTTGGTCGATCATTCCCATGACCTGCCCGCTCATTTCATCCGTGGAGCGAACCTGCACGATGATGTCAGGTTTGACCTCCGCCTCGAGGTTGGCCCGGAGCTGGCCGGCGTCGGCTGTTCCGTCGCCGTTGACACCCACCATGTTGATCTTGACCGTGCTGGATGGCACGAGCTTCATCGCCGTGTCAAGACCGACGGCGGGCGCCTTGATGACGTTCGACTCCGCGAAGATGCCGCCGAGCGTCGCCTCCACGGTCTCGGGAGAGATCCCCGGTGCGGAAATAGTTACGGTGTCGCCCACTGACCACCCACGCTCCTTCGCCCACGCCTCGGGCGCGATCACGGTGTCGCCCTCGAGCTTAGACGTGCCATCCACCATCTCCAGGCTCAGCAACTCCGCAGGGTCCCCGGAAAACACGGGCGAGGCCCCGTACGGCCCGAACTGGTAGCCGAACTCGTCGTTGACGGCGATCGGCACCTCCGAGTAGGAGACGACTTCACCGACACCCTCAACCCCCGGAAGGCGTCCGGGCAGATCGGCGGGCACGGGGAATGCGCCGGTGTCGGGACCCGTAAGCACATACTCTGCGGTGATCTCGTTTTTGGTCAGATCGGCAACGGACTGCTTCATCGACGCCCCCAGCATGCCGATCACAGTCACCAGCGCAATGCCCAGCATGAGGGCGAAAGCGGTTGCCGACGTTCGCCGCGGGTTTCGGCGCGTGTTCGTCGACGCGAGCCGGCCCATTGCGCCGAACGGCGCACCGATGAGACGGCCCAGAGGCGGCACCACAGGCAGAGAGAAAGCCGGGCCCGCGAGGAAGACACCCGCGATAACGCCGACCGCTGCAGTCCCGACGAGAATCGCACGGTTGGCGGTGGTCCCCTCCTCCCACGACACTCCTGTTGCGGCCGCCACGGCGGCGACCGCAATTATTACGACACCGGCAATGGTTCGCGCCCTCAGCGGTTGCGGGGACGCCGACTCGCTCGAGCGCATCGCCTCGACGGGCTGAACCTGCCCGGCTTTTCGGGCCGGTGCCCATGCAGACAGCAACGTGACAACGACGCCCACCACAATGGGCACCCCTACTGCCTGCGCTGACAGGCCGAGTCCGCCGTCAGGAAGCGGCATGTCATTGGCCCCCATCACGGCCTTAATGATTGCAACGAGACCGGCGCCCGCGATCACACCGAGCACCGATCCGAGCAGGCCAACGATAAACGCCTCCACCGATACAGACCGGGTGATCTGGCTTTTCGACGCCCCAAGCGCACGCAGCAGCGCGAACTCCTTCGTCCGCTGCGCAACGATCATTGAGAACGTGTTGGCAATGAGGAATGTGCCCACCAACAAGCCGACCAGGCCGAAAGCGATGAGGAAGTAGCTGACAAAACTCAGTGCGTCGCGTACCTGCTTTGTCGCCTCCTCCGCGAGGACCTCACCGGTATCGATTTTGAGTTCGGGGTGCGCGGCTCGGAGGTCGTCGACAAGCTGCTGCGGGGCGATCCCCTCCGCAGCTGAAAGGGAGACCCTGGGAACCGTGGCCCCGTCGGTATAGAACTCGCGGAAGGACTCCGGGCTAATCTGGAACGCCAGCGACGCGCTCTGCGCGACCTCGTCGTTGTAGAAGCCGACCACGGTGTATGTTTGACGCCCAGCCTGATCCACAATCGTCAGCTGCTGGTCGAGAGAAATGCCGTATTTGCCGGCCGCGTTCTGGTTCAGAACGGCCTCCCCCACAGCATCGGGCGCGCGGCCGTCGACAATCTCAGCTGCCTGCCCCACCGACTCATCGGCCGGGTAGTAAATTGTCGCGGTTGAACCACCCTGTCCCGTCTGAATGGGGTCTCCCTCGGTGGTCGCCGCCACCACGGTCGCGCTCCCCTCGATGTTGAGCTTGTCGACGCCCGGCGCATCACGCAGCTCATCAACCACCTCGTTCGGGAGAGCCGCCATATTCTCACCCGGGCCCGCAACCGCATCAACACCGTCAAACTGCGAGCTCACCGCACTGCTGAACGTCCGATCAAGCATGTTTGTGAACATGAGCGAGCCCGCAATGAACGCGGTGCCGAGCACAACCGCAAGAATTGTAAGAGCGAGGCGAAGCTTATGGGCGACGATGTTGCGCATTGACACCCGAGTCATTGCGGAACGCATCTAACCCTCAATCCCGGACATCACCTGGAGGATCGACTCCATCGTCGGATCCCATAGCTCATCAACAATCTGGCCGTCGCGCAGAAAAATGACGCGGTCGGCGTAGGACGCGGCACGCGCGTCATGGGTGACAATCACGACCGTCTGCCCATCCTGGTCGACGGCGGTGCGCAAGATCTCGAGCACCTCACGCGAGGAGTTGGAATCTAAGTTGCCGGTTGGCTCGTCACCGAAGATGATCTCTGGTCGGCTGACCAGGGCACGGGCGCAGGCGACGCGCTGCTGCTGCCCGCCAGAAAGCTCGCTTGGACGGTGCGACAGGCGTTCTTTGAGGCCGAGGCGCGTGGCAATCTCGTCAAACCATCCTAGGTCCACCTCCCTGCCCGCGATATCGGACGGGAGCGTGATGTTCTCAGCAGCCGTAAGGGTGGGCACAAGGTTGAAGGATTGGAAAATGAAACCCAAGCGGTCCCTGCGCAAATCAGTGAGGTGGCTGTCCTTCAGCTCAGCTAGAGAAGTATCCCCGATGAAGGCTTGCCCGCCAGAGAAAGAATCGAGACCCGCCATCGTGTGCATGAGCGTCGACTTTCCAGAACCCGAAGGGCCCATAATAGCGGTGAACTGGTTCCTCGCGAACTCGACGGTTACGCCGTCCAGCGCCACCACCTGGGCGGAGCCCTCGCCGTACGTCTTAACCAAGTTGACCGCGCGCGCCGCTGCCTGAGGTTCTGGGGCGCGATGCCGTCCAGTTGCCGTGCTACCCATAAACACGATCACTCCGTCCTTGTTCCACGTATCTCTCCACAACACCGTACAGGGCCGGTCTGACATTGCCGAGATGGGAGTTGGACAACCCGAGGAATGACCGCACCTCCCAATTGCGCGGGCAGGATCGACGACCAAGAGCTTGGAATCGAAACGGCTAGAGCGCATCCCGGCCACGCCCCTCGGGCTACTTGTGTGCGTAGCGGATGCCAAGACCGAACAGGGTAACAGCGGAGTTGCTGAGGGGGTTGGCAGGGGGACACCGTGGACTCCGCGACGGCCGACACTGTTGTTGACCCGGACGAACTCTGAAAGACCGGAACGCCGGGGCGGTTACACTCCGCATTGCGGAGTACCTCCGGTCGGACCGGTTGTTTCCGCAGGAACTCTGAAACGGAGGAGTCTGCATTGCGGAGTTCCGGCCCGGACCACCGATGGGGCTAAATGCCCAGGAACTCTGCAGCGGCAGAGTCTGCCGTCGGAGTCTGAGTCCGCATTGCGGAGTACACACGGCGCGCCCGATTCGATGTTTTCGCAGGAACTCCGCCGCGGCGGAGTCCGGTGTCGGAGGCGGAGTCCGCATAGCGGACTTTCTTATGTCCGGTCCGTTGTTTTCGCAGGGACTCTGCCGTGGCGGAGTCTGGAGTCGGGGCGGAGTCCGCATTGCGGAGCACACAGCGGCCCCAACCGGTTGTTTCTGCAGCAGGTCCGCTGTGGCGGTGTCCGCATTGCGGAGTTTCTTGTGTCCGATCCGTTGATCTCGGTGGGCCACTACGTCCGCATTGCGGAGCTTCTCCGGCCCGGTCTGTTGTTTGTGCAGGAACTCTGCCACTGCGGGGTCCGCATTGCGGACTTTGTCGTGCCCAGTCCGTTGATCTCGCGGCAATTGTGCCGTGGCGGAGTTTGGTGACGGAGTCTGGTGTCGGGCCCGGTGTCCGCGTTGCGGAGTTTGGATGTCGGCTTACGTCGGTGGGGGTTTGATTGTCGGTCGTTGTTGCCCACGGTGTGGGTTGTTGGTGGGGTGCTGAAAGCCCGCAACCGGTCCACCGTGGTGGTGGGGGTTGCGGGCTTTGGTGTTGATGAAGTTGTTGGGTCGGCGGTAACTTACTCTCCCACCCCCTCCCGGGGGCAGTACCATCAGCGCGGGCGGGCTTAGCTTCCGGGTTCGGAATGGGTCCGGGCGTTTCCCCGCCGCCATCAACCACCGACACATCTTTTAAGGTGTGTCGCTTGTGTGCGACAAGTATGTTGTTGTTGTGGTCCACTTGTTTCCACCCGTGTGGGTGGTTTGGTGGTGGTTGTGTGGTGTGTCAGATACTGCATAGTGGACGCGTGCGGCTTTTATTGTTGAAACACTGTTGTGTTTTGTTTGGGCCGTTGATTCGTTGTTTTTTGTTGGTGTATTAGTACCAGTCACCTCCGGTAGTTGCCTACTGTCCAGATCTGGCCTATCAACCCCATAGTCTGTGGGGAACCTCAAAAGAAACCTCATCTTAAAACAGGCTTCCCGCTTAGATGCTTTCAGCGGTTATCCCTTCCGTACGTAGCCAACCAGCGGTGCTCCTGGCGGAACAACTGGCACACCAGAGGTACGTCCGTCCCGGTCCTCTCGTACTAGGGACAGCTTTCTTCAAGTTTCAACGCGCGCGGCGGATAGAGACCGAACTGTCTCACGACGTTCTGAACCCAGCTCGCGTGCCGCTTTAATGGGCGAACAGCCCAACCCTTGGGACCTACTCCAGCCCCAGGATGCGACGAGCCGACATCGAGGTGCCAAACCATCCCGTCGATATGGACTCTTGGGGAAGATCAGCCTGTTATCCCCGGGGTACCTTTTATCCGTTGAGCGACACCACTTCCACACGTTGGTGCCGGATCACTAGTCCCGACTTTCGTCCCTGCTCGACATGTACGTCTCACAGTCAAGCTCCCTTGTGCACTTACACTCTTGCACCTGATTGCCAACCAGGCTGAGGGAACCTTTGGGCGCCTCCGTTACTCTTTGGGAGGCAACCGCCCCAGTTAAACTACCCACCAGGCACTGTCCCCAACCCAGATCATGGGCCAAGGTTAAGGTATCCACTACGGTCAGAGTGGTATTTCAACAACGACTCGGCCACCACTGGCGTGGCGGTTTCATAGTCTCCCACCTATCCTACACAAACCGCACCGAACACCAATACCAAGCTATAGTGAAGGTCCCGGGGTCTTTTCGTCCTGCCGCGCGAAACGAGCATCTTTACTCGTACTGCAATTTCACCGGGCCTGTGGTTGAGACAGCAGGGGAGTCGTTACGCCATTCGTGCAGGTCGGAACTTACCCGACAAGGAATTTCGCTACCTTAGGATGGTTATAGTTACCACCGCCGTTTACTGGGGCTTAAATTCTCCGCTTCGGTATCACTACCTAACAGGTCCTCTTAACCTTCCAGCACCGGGCAGGCGTCAGTCCGTATACATCAACAGTATGTCTTCGCACGGACCTGTGTTTTTGATAAACAGTCGCTCCCCTCTATTCTCTGCGACCCCCACCCGCTGCCGGCCGTTAAAGGCCTTCACCGGTGAAGGTCCCCCTTCTCCCGAAGTTACGGGGGTAATTTGCCGAGTTCCTTAACCACAGTTCACCCGACCGCCTTAGTATTCTCTACCTGACTACCTGTGTCGGTTTCGGGTACGGGCCGTGCACACACTCGCTAGAGGCTTTTCTCGGCAGTACAGGATCACCCACATCACCCCAAAGGGGCTACGCGTCACGCCTCACACATATGAACCGAAGCATTTCACTCACAGTTCGTGCCACACGCTTGCACCACAATCCAATAAGTGGCTGAGCTACCTCACTGCGTCACCCCATCACTCGGCTACTACGGATCAGGCCCCACGCATCACAACAACCCACACGTCAAAGACGCGCATGGTTGCCGATCAGGGTGGTTAGTATCACCGATTCACCCTTGGGCGCGTATGCACGGGTACGGGAATATCAACCCGTTAACCATCGACTACGCCTGTCGGCCTCGCCTTAGGACCCGACTCACCCTGGGAAGACGAACTTGACCCAGGAACCCTTAGTCATCCGGCGGATAAGATTCTCACTTACCACTCGTTACTCATGCCTGCATTCTCACTCGTGCACAGTCCACAACCCCTTACGGTACTGCTTCACCCCATACACGACGCTCCCCTACCCATGCTAAAAGCATGCCGCGGCTTCGGCGGTGTACTTGAGCCCCACTGAATTGTCGGCGCGGAACCACTCGACCAGTGAGCTATTACGCACTCTTTCAAGGATGGCTGCTTCTAAGCCAACCTCCTGGCTGTCTTCGCGATCCCACATCCTTTTCCACTTAGTACACCCTTAGGGGCCTTAACCGGCGATCTGGGCTGTTTCCCTCTCGACTATGAAGCTTATCCCCCACAGTCTCACTGCCATGCAACACTTAAACCGGCATTCGGAGTTTGGCTGACATTGCTAAGATGATAGTCCCGCTCAACCAACCAGTAGCTCTACCTCCGGCAAGCTCACATAACGCTGCACCTAAATGCATTTCGGGGAGAACCAGCTATCACGGAGTTTGATTGGCCTTTCACCCCTACCCACAACTCATCCCCTCAGTTTTCAACCTAAGTGGGTTCGCGCCTCCACAACCTCTTACAGCTGCTTCACACTGGCCATGGGTAGATCACCCCGCTTCGGGTCCAGGACATGCCACTACAACACCCTCTTAGGATTCGCTTTCGCTACGGCTACCCCACCAGGGTTAACCTCGCGACATGCCGCTGACTCGCAGGCTCATTCTTCAAAAGGCACGCCATCACACACACGAGGTGCTCTGACGGATTGTAAGCGCACGGTTTCAGGAACTATTTCACTCCCCTCCCGGGGTACTTTTCACCATTCCCTCACGGTACTATCCACTATCGGTCACACTGAGTATTTAGGCTTACCGGGTGGTCCCGGCAGATTCACAGCAGATTCCACGAGCCCGCTGCTACTCGGGACACAATCAACACGCTGCCATGCATTTTCACGTACAGGGGCTCTCACCCACTACGGCGCACCATCCCAAGTGACTTCCGCTAACACACAACACACGCGCACAAAGTCGACAGCCTTCGTACAAATCGCATCCCACAACCCCACACACGCAACCCCTGCCAGGTATCACACGCACATGGTTTAGCCTCATCCACGTTCGCTCGCCGCTACTAGCAGAATCATATTTTATTTTCTTCTCCTGCGGGTACTGAGATGTTTCACTTCCCCGCGTCACCCCCACACAAGCTATGAATTCACCTGCGGGTAACACCACATAACTGGTGCCGGGTTTCCCCATTCGGACATCCTCGGATCAACGCTTAGTTGGCAACTCCCCGAGGCATAACGCAGCCTCACACGTCCTTCATCGGCTCAGCATGCCAAGGCATCCACCGTACGCCCTTAATAAAAAACACACAAAACACTAAGGCACACACACAAAACACAATTTCAAGAATAAAGATGCTCGCGTCCACTATACAGTTCTCACACACCACACCCACACCCACCGCACGCGCCCCAACAAGGAACACACACGACACAATGCAGGCCACACGGTAACAACACATCTGCTGCACCAGAAACCCAACAGCATGCCAACACACCACAATCATTTTTTGCCTGCAACCATCAATTGCACACCAGCGCGACACAAGCACAACCATTTCCAACGATCATGCCGGCATGCATCCACCCGGATTTCATACTTCGGCGGCAGTCACACACACGGCGACTCAACCACCCACGCACACCACACACCACCACCAACAACTGTCAGCAGCACACAATGTGACTCACAAAAACAAAAGCTCCTTAGAAAGGAGGTGATCCAGCCGCACCTTCCGGTACGGCTACCTTGTTACGACTTCGTCCCAATCGCCGATCCCACCTTCGACAGCTCCCTAACAAGTTTGGGCCACTGGCTTCGGGTGTTACCAACTTTCATGACGTGACGGGCGGTGTGTACAAGGCCCGGGAACGTATTCACCGCAGCGTTGCTGATCTGCGATTACTAGCGACTCCGACTTCATGGGGTCGAGTTGCAGACCCCAATCCGAACTACGACCGGCTTTCAGCGATTAGCCCCACCTCACAGTGTCGCAAACGCGTTGTACCGACCATTGTAGCATGTGTGAAGCCCTGGACATAAGGGGCATGATGATTTGACGTCATCCCCACCTTCCTCCGAGTTAACCCCGGCAGTCTCTCATGAGTCCCCACCATCACGTGCTGGCAACATAAGACAAGGGTTGCGCTCGTTGCGGGACTTAACCCAACATCTCACGACACGAGCTGACGACAACCATGCACCACCTGTACACCAACCACAAGGGAAACCGTATCTCTACGGCGATCTGGTGTATGTCAAGCCCAGGTAAGGTTCTTCGCGTTGCATCGAATTAATCCACATGCTCCGCCGCTTGTGCGGGCCCCCGTCAATTCCTTTGAGTTTTAGCCTTGCGGCCGTACTCCCCAGGCGGGGCGCTTAATGCGTTAGCTACGGCACGAACCCCGTGGAAGGGACTCACACCTAGCGCCCACCGTTTACGGCATGGACTACCAGGGTATCTAATCCTGTTCGCTACCCATGCTTTCGCTCCTCAGCGTCAGTTACTGCCCAGAGACCTGCCTTCGCCATCGGTGTTCCTCCTGATATCTGCGCATTTCACCGCTACACCAGGAATTCCAGTCTCCCCTACAGCACTCAAGTTATGCCCGTATCGCCTGCAGTCCCACAGTTAAGCCGTGGACTTACACAAACGACGCGACAAACCACCTACGAGCTCTTTACGCCCAGTAATTCCGGACAACGCTCGCACCCTACGTATTACCGCGGCTGCTGGCACGTAGTTAGCCGGTGCTTCTTTTCCAGGTACCGTCACTTACGCTTCGTCCCTGGCGAAAGGAGTTTACAACCCGAAGGCCGTCATCCCCCACGCGGCGTCGCTGCATCAGGCTTGCGCCCATTGTGCAATATTCCCCACTGCTGCCTCCCGTAGGAGTCTGGGCCGTATCTCAGTCCCAATGTGGCCGTACACCCTCTCAGGCCGGCTACCCGTCGACGCCTTGGTAGGCCATTACCCCACCAACAAGCTGATAGGCCGCGAGCTCATCCTATACCGCAAAAGCTTTCCAACCACACACCCACATGTGATTCCTATCCGGTATTAGACCCAGTTTCCCAAGCTTATCCCGAAGTACAGGGCAGATCACCCACGTGTTACTCACCCGTTCGCCACTCGAGTACCCCGCAAGCAGGGCCTTTCCGTTCGACTTGCATGTGTTAAGCACGCCGCCAGCGTTCATCCTGAGCCAGGATCAAACTCTCCACAAAAACATTTCAGCAGAAACATCCAGGCGTGAAAAGCCCAAACCCAACCACAACAAAAACCACACCACCAACCCCACAACAACAACCGCAGGGCCAGCAGCACTGGCACAAAATCCTAAAATTTCACTAGCAAAAACTAGCCACCAGCCCTCACAATCCGACGAGGAAAAACCAAGAGCCAGCAAAAAACGCGATCCGAAAACCGCACACCATGGCAAAACCACGAAGCAATGCCGCCATCAAAGGTTCACGACACCACCACCGGCACACACCCACCCACACACAACACAACGTCACACGCAGGCAGACACACCACAATGCACAACCAACAAACCACAAACAAAAAACAAAAAAGTACATTGGCACACTATCGAGTTCTCACACAACACACGCACACCCAACCAACCACGACAACCATCGCAGCCAATCAAAGGAGGCACCAACGGTAGTTTTCCTGTCCGCCATCTCACCAGAATCACTCCGGCGGGGCGTTGTCGGTCTCGCTGACTCACACAAAGTTACACACCCCCACCACCAAACACAAACCCCCAGCTAAAACCCACAAAACGCACCCGGGAGCTAACGCCCTTCTGCGCGGGTTACCGTTGCGCCAAGCTGAACCAAGTTTTCCACGAAATTGGGGTAACCGCGGTCGATGTGGGCGACATCGTGCACTGTGGTGACTCCGTCAGCGACAAGCCCGGCGAGCACTAGGCCGGCACCGGCGCGGATGTCCGAGGCCCAGACGTCAGTTGAGGAAAGCGTGTCCACTCCGCGAAGGACAACATGGTGTCCGTCCACGTTGGCGTCGGCACCCAATCGCAGCATCTCGTCCACGAAGCGGAACCGGGCTTCGAAGACGTTCTCGGTGATGACGGAAACACCTTCGGCGATGGAGGCGATACCGATAGCCATGGGCTGGAGGTCCGTCGGGAACCCGGGGAACGGCAGCGTTTGGTAGTCCACGGCCTTCGGGCGGCCGTTCTGGCGAATGCGGAAACCGTTGTCGTAGGTTTCGATCTCCGCTCCGGCGGTCTTCAGCTTGGCCAACGCGAGGTGGAGGTGGCGCGGAGCGATTCCGCCCACTGTGATGTCTCCCTGTGTCATCGCGGCGGCATACGCCCAGGTGCCTGCCACAATGCGGTCCCCAACCACCTCGTGCTCGGTCGGGCGCAGGGAGCTCACACCGTCAATGGTGATCGTGGACGAACCCGCCCCGCTAATGCGGGCGCCCATCGAATTGAGCATGTCGCACAGGTCTACGATCTCTGGCTCGCGGGCCGCGTTCTCCAGGGTCGTTCGGCCGTCGGCAAGCGCGGCAGCGGTGACGATGTTTTCGGTCGCTCCCACGGACGGGAAGTCAAGCGAGATCGATGCGCCGGTGAGCCTGTCGGCGCGTGCGACTACCGCGCCGTGCTCGATGTGAGTGGTGGCGCCGAGTTTCTCCAATCCGGACTGGTGCATGTCGAGGGGGCGAGAACCGATGGCGTCACCGCCCGGCAAAGCGACGTATGCCTCCTTGCACCGCGCCACGAGCGGGCCGAGCACGGCCACGGAGGCGCGGAACTGCCGCACAGCCTCGAAATCCGCGTGCGGAGAAACCGTGGCCGGGGTTGTGATTGTTACGACGGATCCGTCGATCTCAACCTCGCAACCGAGCCCCACGAGGACATCGCGCATAAGCGGGACATCGAGAATCTCCGGGCAGTTGTGAAGCGTCGTCGTGCCCTCGGCAAGCAGAGCGGCCGCCATGAGCTTGAGCACGCTGTTCTTGGCGCCGTCGACACGCACCGTGCCCTGCAGTTTTGTTCCACCGTGGACCAGAAAACGTTCTTTCACGCCCACAAGCGTACAGAAACAGACTCAGGGCAGAGCACCGATACGGCGCGCCGCGTTGACCGCCTCATAACGGGTGTGGGCACCCAGTTTCCGCATGACGCTGCGCAGGTAAGACTTGACGGTTTCGGCACCGATACCCATTTCCTCGGCCGCCTCAACGTTGGTGTGGCCGAGAGCCACGCAGGAGAGGACGTCGAGCTCGCGCGCTGACAGCTTGGTCGTCTGCTTGATACGCACCGGCGACACCATCTGGTCGCACAAGTGCTCGAGCTCCTTGCGCAGCTCCTCATCGGACACGCGGTTCGCAAGCATGCGCAGCTTGGAGTGGGTGGAGCGAACCTGCTCCCATTCCGCACTGTTCATGACGCGCCCGGACTTGACCGCGCCCTTGCCCCCTTCGGCCTGGCGCATCGCGCCGTTGACTGCGAGGTCCTGTTCGAGGCACCGCGCGGTCATGGTGACTTCCTCGATGACTTTGTCCCCCAGCCTCACCGGCGAGTGCACACCCACGTACAAGACGCCGCGGATCTCCCGCTGCACAATGACGGGCACGGCGACGACAGAGTGGAGCCCCTCGTCCTGGATTTGGCGGTCGTACTCGTGGGAGATGACGTTGGCGCGCGTGTAGTCGGAGATACCGACAGCCCGACGGGTGGTTACCACTCGGCCACCGACCCCCGCACCCGGCTCGATCACCAGGTTCTGAAGCGCCGGGGTGCGCAACCCGATCCACTGGGTGATCTGGATCCGATTGTCGGCGAGGAGGGTACCGTACATCGCCACAGGGATCCCGGTGGCGGTCTTCAACGCTGTGAGGGCGGCGCGGATAGCGTCGTCCTCGTCCCTGATCGTTTGCGCGTCCATTACATTCCTTACGGCTCTCCCCTATTTAAGGTCTACCCCTGTGGGTGTCCCCGCGGGGGGAGTTTCCTGCCTCAAGTTGACGTTTAACCCTTCTCACCATATCGCACTTCTGGGGGTGGCCAAATTCCAAAACGGCAGCGGATCACCGCAAAGTTTACCCATACAGACTTGTCCATTAACAACATACTGGCTTGTCTACCTGTGCCGTGTATGCTGAACAGTGAATTACAAACGTCAGGGGATTCGCATCCCCGTCACCCCCAACCAAGGAGCAATCATGGCAAAGATCGCAGGTAACGTACTTGACCTCGTGGGCGGTACCCCGCTCGTCGAGCTGCAGCGCATTTCCAAGGACACCGGTGCTCGCGTACTGGCCAAGCTGGAGTTTTACAACCCGGCAAACTCTGTGAAGGACCGTATCGGCAAAGCCATCGTCGAGGCCGCCGAGAAGTCGGGCGATCTCAAGCCGGGCGGAACCATCGTCGAGGCCACCTCCGGCAACACCGGCATCGCACTGGCGTTGGCGGGCGCTGCCAAGGGTTACAAGGTCATCCTCACAATGCCGGAAACCATGTCTACCGAGCGTCGCGTAGTTCTTCGAGCTCTGGGCGCGCAGATTGAGCTGACACCGGGCGCCGCCGGCATGAAAGGCGCCGTGGAAAAGGCAAACGAGATCGTGGAGCAGAACGAAAACGCAATCTTGGCCCGCCAGTTCGAGAACGAGGCCAACCCGCAGATCCACTACGAGACCACTGGTCCGGAGATTTGGAACGACACCGACGGCGAGGTCGACATCCTCGTCGCAGGCGTGGGCACCGGCGGAACCATCTCCGGCGCAGGCAAATACCTGAAGGAGCGCAAGTCTGACGTCAAGCTCGTCGCCGTCGAGCCTTCCGCGTCCCCGCTGCTGTCCAAGGGCGAGGCTGGCCCGCACAAGATCCAGGGCATGGGCGCCAACTTCATCCCGGGCACCCTCAACCGCGAGATCGTGGACGAGATCATCACCGTCTCCAACGAAGACGCCTTCGCCACCTCCCGTGAGCTGGCGCGCGAGGAGGGCATTCTCGGCGGCATCTCCACGGGCGCAAACCTGAAGGCGACCCTTGAGGTCGCTTCCCGCCCGGAGAACGCCGGCAAGACGATCGTGTTTGTCGTCTGCGACTTCGGAGAGCGCTACATCTCCACCCCGCTTTACGAGGACATCCGCGACTAGTTACAAGCTTTCGCTTATCGACGCCCCGTTGGCCAACAGGCCGGTGGGGCGTCACCGCGTTTACGCGCCCTGAATCAAATCCAGTCGGGCGGGCAGTGGCCGTCGCGACCGCTGATAAGCTCGGCAACCATGATTGAGGAGCTGAGAACGATGAGGGCGACGATCAAAGACGATCTTGAGAACGCCCGCCTGCATGACCCCGCCGCCCGCGGCGACGTCGAGAACGCCATCGTCTACTCGGGGCTGCACGCCATTTGGATCCACCGCCTCTGCCACCTGATGTGGAAGCGCGGTTGGAAGGGTCCGGCACGCATTCTGGCGCAAACTAACCGCTTCCTCACCGGTATCGAGATCCACCCCGGTGCGACAATCGGCCGCCGGTTCTTCATCGACCACGGAATGGGCATCGTCATCGGCGAGACCGCCGAAATCGGCGACGGCGTGATGCTTTACCACGGCGTTACCCTCGGTGGGCAGGTGCTCACACAGACCAAGCGCCACCCCACCATCGAAGACAACGTGACCATCGGTGCCGGTGCGAAGGTGCTCGGACCGATCACAATCGGCGAGGGCTCCGCGGTGGGCGCCAACGCGGTCGTGACAAAGTCAGTGCCCCCGCACTCCATCGCCACGGGGGTCCCCGCCAAACACCGCAAGCGGATGCGTGACGAGAAGACGCACCTAGTCGACCCGGACAATTACGTCGACCCCGGCAGCTACATGATCTAACGGCTACTGGGCGACGAGGTCGCGGTAGTTCTCGTTCTTGCCCAGGAAGTGCTCCACGGCTGAGCACGTCGGAATGATCTTTTTGCCCTCGGTGCGGGTGGCATCGAGTGCCTCTTGAATGAGCGGCGTGGACAGTCCCTGGCCACGGTATTCCGGCTGGACAACAGTGTGGTTGAAATCGCGGACACCGTCGACGTTCTCGCGAAACGCGGCGAAACCGGCCACCTGGCCGTCGACAAGAATCTCGTAGCGGCTCAGACCTTCGTTCAGCTTGACTTGGTTGTCGGACATCGTTCGATCCTTTCAGTCGGGATAGCGTCCCACCACCCTAGCCGTCCACGTGGCACCAGGGTGCCGAACGCACGAAACCCCTCCACCGCAGTGAAGGGGTTTAAGTGTGGCCAGAGCCAGGATCGAACTGGCGACCCCACACTTTTCAGGCGTGTGCTCTACCGACTGAGCTATCTGGCCAGAACCGCTTGAGACAAGCTGTTCTGCGACCCTGACGGGACTTGAACCCGCGACCTCCGCCGTGACAGGGCGGCGCGCTAACCAACTGCGCCACAGGGCCAGATTTTTCATTTATTCGCGCCTCCCGCGGTGTTCGCAACCGCGTTGTGCACGAGATGTCACTTTACACAGAGCGCGTCGGCGAGTACAAATCGCCAGTTAAACGCCTCAATTGCACAAACGAAAAACGGCCGCGGATTTCTCCCCGACCGTTTTTAACTTGCGACCCTGACGGGACTTGAACCCGCGACCTCCGCCGTGACAGGGCGGCGCGCTAACCAACTGCGCCACAGGGCCATATCCTCTTCCGTTTCGAACCGTGGGGCTCGAGTACCCCCAACGGGATTCGAACCCGTGTTGCCGCCGTGAAAGGGCGGAGTCCTAGGCCTCTAGACGATGGGGGCCTAGACAGCCTGCTCATCATAAACCAGCGCGCAAAGATGGAACAAACCTGCAGGCCATGTAGAGTTTTGCTTATGAACACGCCCGACCGAGAGCACAGACACGGTTACAGTCATGACAAGGATCGCTACTCCGCGCGCCTGAAGCGCGTCGAGGGCCAGGTGCGTGGCATTCAGCGCATGATCGAGGAGGACCAGTACTGCATCGACATCCTCACGCAGATCACGGCGATCACGTCCGCGCTTGAGAACGTGGGGCTATCGCTTCTCGACGAGCACCTGAAACACTGTGTCGCCGGTGCCGTGCACAGCTCCGCCGATGGCGCTAGCGGTGACGCGCACACAGCGGTCGACGCTAAAGTGGAGGAAGCAATGCAGGCAATCAAGAGAATGGTGAAGAGCTAATGGCTGAAGCAAAGATCTACGACGCAGAACTCAACCCCACCAAGGACGCGATCGCCGCTGCGTATTCCCCCATCGTGAAGCAGCTCGGTTCCTACCGCGCTGTCGACTCGGCCGGCAAGGTGGGTATCGAAATTATCGTTGGCGAGGACAGCGAGGGAAACCTGACCCAGCTGGGGGTCTCCTACCGTGAGGCCGCTGAGGCGCTTGACGACGCGTTGACGCCCCTATCCCACTCGGAGCTCGGCGAGCGCTCGGTGGCGTACCTTACCGCCGATCCGGTCGCCGTTCGTGAGCTCATCGCGCTCATTGTGTCGGGCGAGCACGGTGCGGACTTCTCTACTGGTGAGCCTCTTTTCGACGTCCGGGGAACCGGTACCGACTCGGAAGCCGCCGTTACCGCGGTTGACATCCAAGAGCACAACTCCTACACCTCCATCGGTGAGGCCACCATCGACGGCGAGGAGAATAAGTTCCAGCTACGACTCCAGAGGAAGGTGGTGGCGCAGCAGCAGGCGGGCGACGACGAGCTCGCCCTCGTTCGCACGGACGACAACGTCACCTTGATCCGCCTGGAGCTCTGGAACTAGCGCACGTACGGCACAATTCGTGCCTGCGCCTCGGCGGTGGTGACGATTCTCTTGCCGAAGGGGAAGCAGGTCACAGGGATCAGCTTCACGTTCGCCCACGCGAGCGGGATTCCAACGATCGTCGCTGCCTGGACTACCGCGGTAAGCAGGTGTCCGAGAGCGAGCCACAACCCGGCAATCAGGAACCAGATGACGTTGCCGATTGCGCTCAACGCCCCCACATTGTCCTCCACCACCTCCCTACCAAACGGCCACAGCACGTAACCGGCGATGCGGAACGACGCCAGCCCGAACGGGATTGTGATGATGAAGATACATGCGACGACACCAGCGAGCATGTAGCCGAGAAACAGCCAGATCCCGGCAGTGAGAACCCAGATGACGTTGAGAATAAAACGCAGAATACCCATGGCCTCAGCGTAGCCCGCGGGGTGGAGATGAGCTCGGGGAGAATGGCAGAGCGCCGCTGACATGACTCAACGGCGCTATCGGTGGGCCCTCCGGGGCTCGAACCCGGGACCTGCGGATTAAAAGTCCGTAGCTCTACCAACTGAGCTAAAGGCCCGACGCACACATGATAGCCGGTAGCGTTGGCGCTTTCGAAATCGGGTTGGGAATTATCAGAGCCCTGCTCCCGTGGCGGGAACAGGGCTCGACTAAGAGGCTTTTAGCCCTCGGCCTTCATGGTTCCGGTCTCAAGCGAGCGGATATGGAAGTCGAAAGCGTGGCGCAGGTCGTGCGGGGTCTGCTGGAACTTGGACTTCGCGGCGCGCTCAACGTACTCCTCGAGCAGCGGGCGGTACGACGGGTGGGCAATCGAAATCATCTTGGCCACGCGGTCGCGGGGGGCGAGTCCACGCAGATCGGCGACACCGTACTCGGTGACGAATACCATCGCGTCGTGCTCGGTGTGGTCGACGTGGGACACAAACGGGACGATCGCGGAGATCGCGCCACCCTTGGCCTCCGACGGGGAGATGAACGAGGAGATGTACGCATTGCGCGTGAAGTCGCCGGAGCCGCCGAGGGCGTTCATCAGGCGCGAGCCGTTGATGTGGGTGGAGTTCGCGTTGCCGTAGATGTCCGCCTCGATCATGCCGTTAGAGGCGATCAGGCCGGTGCGGCGGATGACCTCGGGGTGGTTCGAGATCGACTGCGGGCGCAGGATGATGGAATCGCGGTAACGAGAGGCTTCATTGTTCATTTTCTCCGCGTACTCGGGCGAGAGGGAGAAAGACGTGGCGGAGGCGACGGTCATCTTGCCGGCGTCGATCAGGTCGACCATGCCGTCCTGGATTACCTCCGTGTAGGCCTGGATGTTTTCGAACTTAGAGTTCATCAGGCCCGCCATCACGGCGTTTGGCACGTTGCCCACACCGGACTGCATGACGTAACCGTCGTAAGCTAAACGACCAGCCTGGACCTCGCTCTCCAGGAAGTCGAGGAAGTGGCCCGCGATCTGCTCTGAAACCTCGTCCGGAGCTTTGAACGGGGCGTTGCGGTCGGGTGCGTCCGTTTCCACGACGGCGACAACTTTGGACGGGTCGATCTCGATGTAGGTGGTGCCGATACGGTCGCCCGCCTTGGAGATCGGGACCGGGATGCGGTTCGGCAGCGAAGGCACGAGCCAGATGTCGTGCATGCCCTCGAGCTCCTCGGACTGCCAGGAGTTGACCTCGATAATGATCTTCTTCGCGGCGTTGAGGAACTCCACCGAGTTGCCGACGGAGGACGACGGCACGATGTTGCCGTCCTCGGTAATGCGTACGGCTTCGACAATGGCGACGTCCAGTTCCCCGAAGAAGCCCTGTTCCACCATCATGCCCGAGTGGGACAGGTGGATGTCTTGGAACTTCATCGCGCCTTCGTTGATCTTGCCGCGCATCTGCGGATCGGACTGGTACGGCATGCGGTAGCGCAGGGCGTCGGCCTCGGCCAGCACGCCGTCGCACTCCGGCGCCGTGGAGGCGCCTGTGAACAGGTCGATCGAGTAGTCCTGGCCGTTGCCGTGGGCGTCCTTGGCCTTCGCGGCGATGACACCCGGCATAGCCTTCGGGTAGCCCGCACCGGTGAAGCCCGACATTCCGACTTTGTCACCGTGGTTGACGAACTGAGCTGCCTCCTCTGCGGACATCACCTTGTCGCGCAGCTGGGCGTTAGCGATACGGTCGCTCATAAAGAATCCCTCACTAGAGTTTGTTGGCTTGTACGTCTCCACCTTATTGGGAGCGTGGTTACAATGCCAGACACTTGTTTCGGCCTACTAAATTTTACTGTAATAAGCGTCCCCGCGCACTCTCACCCCCCAATAAGATTGGACTGTTCCAACTCTCACGTGGACAATGGTCCCTACTATGACTCAGGTACTGTCCGCGCAGGATTCGACCGCCGCGTTGCGCATCGGGGACTACACACTCGACTCCCCCGTGATCCTCGCCCCGATGGCCGGGGTGACCAACATGCCGTTCCGCGTGCTGTGCCGGGAGATCGAAGAAGACCTCGCCGGATCATCGTCCGGGCTGTACGTCTGCGAAATGATAACCGCGCGGGCGTTGGTCGCCCGCAACGAGAAGACATTGCACATGACGACCTTCGCGGAAGTTGAGAAACCGCGCTCCATGCAGCTCTACACCGTGGACCCGAAGTTCACCTATGAAGCGGTGCGCATGATCGTCAATGAGGACATAGCCGACCACGTCGACATGAACTTCGGCTGCCCTGTACCCAAGGTCACCCGTAAGGGCGGCGGTTCGGCTATCCCTTACAAGCGCCGCTTGTACGCCAACATCGTCTCAGCCGCGGTGCGCGCCACAAAAGGTTCCGGGATTCCCGTGACCGTGAAGTTTCGTATCGGCATCGACGACGAGCACCACACGCACTTGGACGCCGGCCGCATCGCCGCGGATGAGGGAGCAGCGGCCGTTGCGCTGCACGCTCGGACCGCCGACCAGCGCTATTCCGGACAGGCTCACTGGTCGGAAATCACCCGCCTCGTGAAGCACATGGAGGGCACGGGCGTGCCGGTCATCGGCAACGGCGACATTTTTGCCGCAGACGACGCAGCCCGCATGATGGAGCTCACCGGTTGCCATGGCGTCGAGGTCGGCCGCGGGTGCCTGGGGCGGCCATGGCTGTTCGCGCAGCTCGGTGCCCAACTGCGAGGCGAACCGATTCCCCCGGAGCCAACCCTCGGTGAAGTTTCCCGCATCATCTACCGGCATGCCGAACTTCTCGCGCTTCACGACGGCGAGGAGCACGCGTGCCGGGACATCCGCAAACACACAGGCTGGTACCTGCGCGGGTTCCCCGTCGGGGGTGAATTCCGTAAGGACCTGGCAAAGGTTGAATCGCTCGCGCAGCTGTCCAGTCTGCTTGACACCATTGCGGATTCCGGCGAATTCGCGGAGCACGCCGACGACGCGCGGGGCCGCCAAGGGTCATCCTCCAAAGTTGCACTTCCCGACGGCTGGCTCGACGACCCGGAGGACGACGCGGTGCCTGAAGGCGCCGAGGTCGAGAATAACGGCGGATAGGCGGATTCCAGAACTATGACAGACAAGGCCCTTGTAAGGTGACCCATATGCGCACTATTTACCGTGAGCACCTCGACGCTTTCTCGCGGGACCTCATTGAGATGTGCAACAACGTCCGCGAGTTAATGGATAACGCAACCATCGCGCTGCTGACGCAAAGCCTCGACCACGCTGAAGACGCCCTCTCCTCCACCGACGCCTTGGACGTGATCCGGCAGCGCTGCGAAGTGCGGAGCATGCAGCTGCTTGCACTGGAGAGCCCAGTTGCCTCAGACCTGCGCCAGGTGGTCTCCTCGATCTATATCGTGGAGGATTTCGAGCGGATGGGTGCGCTGGCTACGCACATCGCCAAGCTCGCGCGGCTGCGGCATCCCCACCCTGTAGTCCCCGAGACGATGGTTGCCCTCGTCGATGAGCTCGTGCGCCTTGCGCGTGAGTTGGGCACGCAAACCGAGGAGCTTCTCTCCGACCCGGACCCCGACGCCGCCGTCACCCTCCGCGACGCGGATGACGAGGTCGACACGATGACGAGCTACATCCTCAACGTGACCACGAACCAACAGTGGGAGCACTCCGCCCGCGAGGCCGTCGATCTAGCGCTGCTGTGCCGCTACTTCGAGCGTTATTCCGACCACTGCGTCAACGTAGCCGCCCGCACTGTCTTTCTTGCCACGGGCATGAAACCTGAGGCATATCTGGAGCACCGCCGTTCAGGCGACGGATTCGACATGGACGAGCGCTTCGCCGTAATTGAGAAGCGTTTCGACCGCCGCTCGAGGATAAACCCCGGACACCCCCTCGTATGAGGGAGCACCCGGGGCGGTCGATGGCGGCGGCTTAGCCGAAGCGGCCGGCGATGTAGTCCTCGGTCTCCTTGCGGTCGGGGTTCTCGAAGATGGTGGTTGTGTCGTTGAATTCGATGAGCTGGCCCGGCTTGCCGGTCGCCTCCAGGGAGAAGAACGCGGTCTTGTCGGACACGCGGGCTGCCTGCTGCATGTTGTGGGTCACGATGACGATTGTGTACTGATCCTTCAGCTCGTGGATGAGGTCCTCCACTGCGAGGGTGGAAATCGGGTCGAGGGCGGAGCAGGGCTCGTCCATGAGGAGAACCTCAGGGCGCACAGCGATCGCGCGGGCGATGCAGAGACGCTGCTGCTGGCCACCGGAAAGGCCGCCGCCCGGCTTGTCAAGGCGATCCTTGACCTCTTCCCACAAGTTGGCGCCACGCAGGGACTCCTCCGCAACAGCCTTGAGCTTCTTGCGGTCGCGCTCACCGGAGAGCTTCAGGCCCGCGACAACGTTGTCCTCGATGGACATGGTCGGGAACGGGTTGGCCTTCTGGAACACCATGCCGACGGTGTTGCGCACCGACACGGGGTCGATGTTCTTGCCGTAGATGTTGTTGCCGTCGAGAAGAATCTCGCCCTTAACGGTCGCGTTCGGGATGACCTCGTGCATGCGGTTGAGGGTGCGCAGCACGGTGGACTTTCCGCAACCGGACGGGCCGATGAACGCGGTGACCGCCTGTGCGGGGATGTTCATGTTGACGTTCTGCACGGCGTGGAAGTCGCCGTAGTAGATGTTGACGTCGTTGAGTACGAGCTTAGACAACAGTTTCCTCCTGGGAATGTGGGGGTAAGAATTGGCGACGTTTACTTCTTCACCGAGAACTTCGACGCGATGAAGCGTGCGATGAGGTTCAAGGTGACGACCATGATGACGAGGGTGAAAGCAGCGCCCCAGAGTCGGTCGTTGGCCGGACCGGTGGCGCCGGACTTCCACATGTCGAGCATGAAGAGTGGCAGCGAGGACTGCGGCTGGTCAAACATGCCGAACCAGTTTGTGACCGGGGTGGATCCGACAAGGATGAGCACTGGCGCGGACTCTCCCATAACGCGGGCGACGGCGAGCATGACGCCGGTGACAATGCCGGAAAGCGCGGTCGGGAGAACGATGCGGGCGATGGTCTTCCACTTCGGAACGCCGAGGGCGTAGGAAGCCTCACGAAGATCCATGGGCACGACCCGGAGCATCTCCTCGGTGTTGCGGACCACGATGGGGACCATGAGCAGGATCAGCGCGAGCGCGACGGCGAAACCGGAGCGCTGCTGGCCCAGGACAGTGATCCAGAGGGCGTAGATGAACAGCGCGGCGACAATAGACGGAACGCCAGAGAGGATGTCAACCATAAAGGTGGTGAGCTTGCCGAGACGGTTTCCGTTGGAGTACTCCACAAGGTAGATCGCCGTGAAGATACCCACCGGGATTGAGAACAGAGACGCGACAAGTGTCTGCATGATCGTGCCGGCGATAGCATGCAGCGCACCGCCGCCTTCACCGCGGGCGCGCACGCCGAGCATGTCCTCTGTCCACCAGCTCGGATCGAAAACGGCTCCAGCACCGCGGGAAACCACGGTCAAAAGCAGCCAGAGCAGCGGGATGAGAGCGACGATCATGCACGCCCACATCAGCAGGCCCATGATCTTGTTCGTGGTCTTGCGGCTGCCGGAGATGTCAGCGAACGGGGTGTCGTTGCCCGTGGCGACCGCATTCGAGGAGTTCTCGGTGCGGACGGACGTCGCCGTGGTGGCGGCGGTGTCCGGGCGGCCGGAGCCGTTATTCGGTACTGCGGTACTCATAGTGGCCTCTGCCTCCTACTTCTTGTTGACGATCGCGCGGGCGATCGAGTTGACGACAAAGGTCAGGATGAAAAGCACCAGACCCGCGGCGATGTAGGCACCGGCACTGGTCGGATTGTTGAACTCGGCGGACGCGTTCGCGATGTGAGTTGCGAAGGTCGAACCGCCGTCGAAAAGCGACGCGCGGAAGAGCGGCGACGGCGAAACCACCATGTACAGGGCCATGGTTTCACCAAGCGCACGTCCGAGACCGAGCATGGAGCCCGCAATGTAGCCCGACATACCGAAAGGGATCACCGTCATGCGGATGACTTCCCATCGGGTTGCACCGAGGGCGAGGGCCGACTCGATTTGTCCCGGGGGAGTCTGAACGAACACTTCGCGTGCGGTCGCGGCGATCACGGGGAGGATCATAATTGCGAGGACGATGCCGCCGGTGAGCATATTCCGGCCGGTGTAGTACGAGGGGGTGTTTGGGTACACCGCAAAGAGGAAGAAGTCCCCTGCCCACGAATGAAGCCAGTTGTAGAACTTGCCCAGGAAGGGACCCAGCACCTGCGCACCCCAGAGGCCGTACACAATGGAAGGGATCGCGGCGAGCATGTCGACGAGGGTTCCCAGCGGGCGAACCAGCTTCTTTGGCGCGTAGTTCGACAGGAAGAGAGCAATGCCGAGGGCAATCGGCATCGCGATGATCAGAGCGATCAGCGAAATTGTCACCGTAGCGAAGAACAGGTTCGGAATACCGAACTTCATTGCGTCCAGGTTCGCTGTCTGCCACGGCCCGGAATAAGTGAAGAACCCGGGCAGTCCACCGTCGTTACGCGCGAGAGGCGGAATTGCCTGCAGCAGAAGGAAGATGCCGATGGCAGCGATGATCAGTGTGATGAGCGCCGCAGATGCAGTAGAGAGAAGTTGGAAAACTCGGTCTCCCGGACGGATGACACCCGCGCCGTTCGAGGCCTCACCCGCGACCGGGGTGCCTTGGGTAGCGGGGTCTTGCCCCTTGGAAATGGGAGTGCCTGTCGACCCCGGAATAACCGGCTCCGACTTCGTCGCGGGGCCAGCCCCGCGGTCGTCGCGGCCGGTAGCAGGCAGTTCGTTATCAGCCATGTTCACGAATCCTTTAATTGAATTGCCGTAAGGGAAAAGAACAATTCCCCAAATAAACCTTCTGGCCACGCTTTACACATGTCGTGTTAACCGGGCTCATGAATGGGTTTGCCCCCCATTCGGCCTGAACCGGGCGGGGGGCAAAGAATTCCCTGGGGAACTGCAGCGTTACTAGCTGATGGCGTTGACGGCCTCGCGCAGGCGGTCAGCGTGGGCGCCGGAAACCGGGATGAAGCCCTCAGCCGCGAGCTCGTCATCCTGGGAGTCGAGAGCGACGTTCAGGAAGTCCTTGACCATGTCGCGGGTCTGCTCGTCGTAACCTTTGGAGCAGACGATCTCGTAGGTGGTCAGAACCAGCGGGTAGGTGTCCGCGCCGTCCATGGTGAAGAGCTTCTCAGCGTCGACGACCATGTTGTGGCCCTCGGTCTTGAACTCCAGGTTGTCCAGAGCCTTGCCCACGGTCTCGTCGGAGAGCTCGACCGGGCCGTTGCCGAAGTCGATGTTTGCGGCCTTCTCAGCGAATCCGGCCTCGACGTAGGTGATGGCGCCCGGGATAGCGTTGACCTGCTCGGCCACGCCGGTGGAGCCGTTCGCACCGGCGCCAACCTCCTGCGGGAACGCCTTGCCCTTACCCTCCCACTTGCCGTCGGAAGCGGCGGCGAGGAACTTCTGGAAGTTGTCGGAGGTGCCGGACTCGTCGGAGCGGTAGATCACAGAGATGTTCTCGTCCGGAAGCTTCGCGTCCGGGTTGGACTCTGCGATAGCCGGGTCGTTCCACTTCGTGATCTTGCCCTGGAAGATGTCAACGATGTTGTCGACGGTCAGGTTCAGCTCATCGACACCGTCAAGGTTGTAAGCGATGGCAACCGGTCCGACAACCATCGGGAGGTGCCATGCCTCGTTGCCGCCGCAGCGGTCTGCAGCCGGCTGGATCTCTTCATCCTTCAGCGGGGAGTCAGAACCTGCGAACGCGGCCTGGTTGCCGATGAAGTTCTTGACACCAGCACCGGAGCCGGTGGCGTTGTAAGCCAGGTTTGCGCCCGGAACAGCCTCAGAGTAGCGGGAGCCGAAGTAGTCCATGGCGTTCTGCTGGGAAGTTGCACCCTCAGCGACCAGCTGGCCCTTGGTGCCGGTCAGCTCAGCACCGGAAGCGGCAGCGCTGGTCTCGGTTTTGGTCTCGGTAGCGGTCTCAGCGACGGTGGTGTCGTTGGAGGAAGCGTCGTTGGAGTCACCGCAAGCGACGAGGGTTGCGGAGGATGCTGCGACGACACCGATGATGGCGGCGGTGCGCTTGAAGTTGCGAATCACGGGGTACCTTTCCGGTGCGAATTCAGATTAAGAGTTCGAGCATCGGATCCTGGTGGATTATGAGGCCCGCCTGAAAGGATCCAGACAGACTTCATCCGATTACTCACAATTGGCTAAGGTACGTGTCAACGGTTAACCGGCGGTGGCCGGGGCGGTGAACAGTAGGTTAACTTTTAAGCGGTCTCACATTTTCCCAGGTAGATCTAAGTTTCGCGGTAAACGACGTGGCGCTCGGCTGTGACGAAGCCCAGATTTTCGTACCGCTTTACTGCAGGCCCGTTGTCCGCCTCGACATACAGCTTCACCTGGGACGATCCCCGCCCGGCGAGGAATTCGAGCCCGATTCGCAGTAGAGGGTCACCCAGACCTTTCCGGCGGTAACTCGAATCCAATCCCACCACATACACCTCACCCGTGCCGTCCGGGTGCATCTTCGTCCAGTGAAACCCTGCTAGCGATTCCCCCTCGTAGAGGAAACGGACACCTTCGGGGTCGAACCACTCCGCCTCCATCGCGCGGTGAAGTCTCTCCTCGTCCCATCCGCCCTGTTCCGGGTGCCATTCGAAAGCTTCATTGTTCGCCCGCAGCCACGCGCTCTCCACCCCGGCGCGCCCCCACCGAGCCACCGCATCGCTGTAGCTCAGCGCTTCGAACCCCTCGGGGATAGTCGCGTGGGCGACCTCCTCCAAGGCCGCCCCGCTGATCTCCATGACGAGCAACTCACGGGTGGGCGAGAGCCCCCGCCGCGCGGCCAAAGCTTGAGCGGCGGGGAGATCCCCGTGCGCCCAGAAGCCCGCGCCCGGCGCGTGCTCGAACACGGCAGCCATGAGCGCGGACCCGATACCGCCGCGGCGGAAGTCAGGATCGACGGCCATTTCCACGGAGGAATCGCCTGCGATGGCGGCGATTCCTACCAATTGATCCCCCGCCCGGTGGGTGAGGTGGGTGTGCGCCACGCGGGCGTCGTTAAGCCCGGCCAAAAACTGCTCAGAGAAGGCTGCGACCTCATCTCGGTCCTCCACCTTGGCCAGGAGGCGGCGGGCTTCGTCGCCGGGCAGCGTCTCAATTTTAATCGGGTTCGTCATGTGGCCAGGTTACGGTAGTAATAGAGGAATGAGGTTACGTTCACGGGCCGCGGTCGCCGCCGGTGTGGCTGCTGCACTGATCGGCGGGGCCGTTCTCGTGGACACCGCCGCCGCATCGCGGGCGGAGAGTGCATTATCCGAACGAACGGAGGCGGACACGCGCCTCTCCACCGCTCCGGACGTCTACATCGCCGGCTTCCCCTTTTCCCAGGTGGCCGTGACAAAGGAGGTTCCCCGAGTTTCGGTCTCCACCCTCGATGTCGACGTCGCGGGACTGGGGGTAGTCAACACGGGTGCGGAAGCCTTCGATATCGAGGTTCCCGTAGAACGCGCCGCCGAGGGTGATTTCGTCGGCTCCCCCGCAGCCATGGTGCGCCGCAAGGTCCGCCTCGATGGCGTGGCCTTCGGTGAGCTCCTCGGCATGACGGATCTGGACATCGCCAACCCATACGACATCTCCCCCGGCGGCGGTGTCGCCAGCGAGGCCCAGCTCACCGGCACCGTTCCCGGGACCGAGAAGCCGAGCACGGTGATTGTCACCCTCCGGCTTGATGGCGGCACGTTCCGGATGAGGCCGAGCCTGCTTGTCGACATCCCCTCGGGCGCCGAGGATGAGGTCCTCGCGGCCTACACGCTCGACCGCGATACCCGCGACTTGCCGCTTGGCGGCCCCGCCGACATAGTCCAGCTGTCCGGCGGATCCATCGAGTTCATACGCCAGCGCTACAACGTCGTACTCGATGAATCCGACCTGGCCCCTCTCCCGCCGCAGTAACGGCAGGACGGTACGGTTGTGGGCATGAGCGAGACCCCCAACACTCCAGGCACCACCGACGGCGCCCGGCTCGACGGCAGCGAGGCCGTCAATCTAGCCGCGGAGCAGTCGAAGAACACCGCCCACCGCAACATTCCCGGCTTCGGGTTCGAGGGGGTGCCGCTGGAAGTCGACACCGCCAACCTCCGCCAGGGCCCGTCGCTTCACGACGGCCTCCTCGCCCTGCTCCCCCTCGTCGGCGTCTGGTCCGGTGAAGGCCAGGCCAACGACGGTGGGGTCGAGTACTCGTTCGGCCAGCAACTCGTGATCTCACACGACGGGGAGAACTACCTGCGTTTCGAGTCCCGCCTCTGGCGCCTCGACGACAACGGTCAACCGCAGGGCGCGGACCAGCGCGAAGTTGGGTTCTGGCGCATCTCCCTCGACGACGAAATCGAGGTCACGCTGACGAACTCGCGTGGGTTGGTGGAGATCCTCTACGGGGAACCGGTGAACGAGCGCGCCTGGCAGATCACGAGTGCGTCCACGATTGTCACCGCCACCGGCCCGGAGAAGCACGGCCCGGGCAAGCGCCTTTACGGGTTGATGCCCAACAACAACCTCGGATGGGTGGACGAACGCGCGGTCGACGGCGAGTTGGTGCCGTACATGTCGGCGGAACTTACACGTCTCGCTGGCTAAGCAGGGCCAATTCCACCAGCTCGCGGATGTCCGCGTCGCGGCCCGGCTCGGAAAGCACGCGTCCGTCGAGCTCGGTGACCCGCACCGCCTTGCGCACCGAGCTAACCAGCCATACCGACTCGGCGCTCAGCAGGTCGTCGACATACAAGTCCTTGGCCTTGCAGCGCCAGCCCTGCTCGGCGGCGTACTCGAAAATCGCCTGCTGGGTGGTTCCGGCGAGGATCTCGGATCCCGGGGCCGGGGTGCGCAGCTTCTTGTCCTTGCGCACGATGATTACGGTGGACGTGGTCGCTTCGAGGACGCGGCCGTCCTCGTGGTCGACGTAGATCACGTCGTCGCAACCGTGCTTCCGAGCCCAGCGCAGCGCCGCCATGGACGCCGCGTAGTTCAGCGTTTTCGCACCTACTTTCAGCCAGGGCGCTGCGGTCGCGCCGCTCGTAATGGTGTACCCGCGCGGAGCCGTCACCGTCTTGACCCCGGTTTCCCGCTGCCGCAGGAGCAATGGGTCCACGGGCCGCACCGTCAACCACGCGGTGGGTACACCGGTGGTTTCCCGGCCGCGCGTCATGGTCCACACGCACTTGGCCTCGGCGCTGGTGTCGTCGATTTCTCCCCGCTCGCGGTAATAGTCAGCCACAGCCTCTCGTGTGGCTTTGACCCAGTGGTCCACGCCCGGGTCCGGCAGGTCGAGCGCCTCGGCGGAGCGGCGGAAGCGCGCGAGGTGCTTGGCCAGGTTGACGGGCGCGCCGTCGTGAATGAGCAGGGTCTCGAAAATTCCGTCGCCGCGAGTGACTGCGGCGTCGTCCCAGTAGACGTGGGCGATGTTGGCGTTCTGCCTACGGATCGAGCCTCCGAAGGGTTCAACTAGGTAAATGACCGGCTGCGGAGGGATGAGCGAGGAAGCCATGACGCCCCATTATGCACGTAGGATGGGGCGCATGGAAACCGCAAGCCAGTATCGTTCTCCCCTGTTGAGCAGCCCGGCAGCGGTTGAATTGACCGATGCGGACACGTCGCTTATCGACGCCCGAGGCGTCGCGTGGCACTACGGCAACCCGCTCGGCGAGCAGCGCGCCCTCGCCGAAGGATCGGTCGTGATTGACCGGTCGCACCGCGCAGTAATCAAGGTGTCCGGCGCGGACGCGGCAGTGTTTTTGAACAACCTGTTGTCACAGAAGCTGGTGGACGTCACTGAAGGATTTGCCGCCGCAGCGCTGGACCTGGACATGCAGGGCCATGTCCTCCACCACGCCGACGTCACCTTCACCGACGGGGTCTTCTACCTCGACTTCCCTGCCTACCAGCATGAGACGTTGACCACCTTCCTGAACAAGATGGTGTTCTGGTCCGAGGTCACCATTGAGGATGCCGACCTCGCGGTACTCACCATTCTGGGGCCCGGACCCGAGTTCGCCGGGGCCAGCGAAGCCGTCGTCGCCCGCGCAGTGCCGTGGCCCACCACCCCGCGTACCGATGTGCTGGTGGAGCGGGAAAGCGTGCTGGGGGTCGTCGATAAGCTCGGTGCTCAAGGCATCCCCCTGGCCGGCCTGATGGCGTTCACCGCGGAGCGGGTCAAGGCTGGCGAGCCGGAGCTGCGCGCTGACATGGACGAGAAGTCCATCCCGCACGAGGCCCCGTACCTTATCAACCGGGGCGCTCACCTCGGCGCCGTTCACCTCGATAAGGGGTGCTACCGCGGGCAGGAGACCGTCGCCCGCGTCGAAAACCTCGGCCGCTCCCCCAGGCTGCTCGTCATGGTGCAGCTCGACGGGTCCGCGCCGGTGGACCCCGCACCGGGCGCCGAGCTAAGCCTCGCCGGTCGCAGGGTCGGCCGTCTGGGCACCGTCGTCCACGACGCCGACTACGGTCCGATCGCACTCGCGCTTGTGAAGCGCTCGGCCCTCTCCTCCGGAGATCTGACCGCCGAGGGAGACACCCCCGTCTCAGCGTCCATTGACCCCGACTCGCTGCCCGATGACGAGGGGGAGAAGGCCGGCCGTAGGGCAGTCGAAAGGTTGAGAAGCTCCAAGTAGCTTGTGGCGTCATCGCAGCTCAGAGGGCGGTTAAGAATTTTTTCGCCCGACAGGCTATAGTGTCCCACAGGACTATACTGATACGACATTGAGAGGTCGCCCGCTAGTGCGGGCCGCCCAATGAACCACCTCAAGGGGGTCACGCCATGGGTCGCGGACGCGCCAAAGCAAAGCAGACCAAGGTTGCTCGCCAGCTGAAGTACCACACTCCTGACATGGATCTCGATTCGCTCCAGCGCGAGCTCGCGGGCCAGTCCCCGGCACGCAGCTGGAGCGACTCTGATGACGAGGTGGATGACCAGTACGCCGACTACTCCGACTGGGATTCGGACAGGCGCTAGCTTCCCTACAGAACAACAGCACCCGGCCCCCTCATGGGGCGCGGGTGCTGTTGCGTATTAAAACTGGGGGTGGGTCCCGGCCAAAACCGCCCGGGACATGTCAGCGTCGGTCGCGGCGCGGACCTCACCCAGAACCCAGCTGTTGATGTGGCGGGCGGCGAGAATAGCTAGCGCACGATCCCTGTCCTCCGGGGCGACAATGGCGACCATGCCGACACCCATGTTGAAGGTTTTCTCCATCTCCTCCTGAGGTACGTTTCCCACAGACTGGATGTAGCGGAAGATCGGGCTCGGGGACCACGTGGAGCGGTTCATGTCCGCGACCTTGCCCTCGGGGATGATGCGCTCCATGTTGCCGACCAGCCCGCCGCCAGTGACGTGGCAGAAGGTGCGCACCGAGCACTCGGACGCGAGCGCGAGGCAGTCGAGGGCGTAAATCCGCGTCGGTTCGAGCATTTCCTCGCCCAGGGTGCGCCCGAGCTCGTCGACATAGCCGTCGAGCGGCAGGCCCGCGCGCTCGAGCAGGACGTGGCGCGCCAGCGAGTATCCGTTGGAATGCAAGCCGGACGACGCCATGCCGATGATGACATCACCGTCGCGCACCCTGTCCGGGCCGAGGAGTTCGTCGGCCTCCACGACACCGACGGCCGTTGCCGAGACGTCGTAGTCCTCCGGGTTCATCACACCGGGGTGCTCCGCCGTCTCTCCGCCGAGCAGGGCGCAACCGGCCTGGACGCAGCCCTCGGCGATACCGGCGACGATCTGCGCGACCTTCTCGGGCACGACCTTGCCGATCGCGATGTAGTCCTGCAGGAACAAAGGTTCCGCACCGCAGACAACAAGGTCGTCCACGCACATGGCTACGAGGTCAATGCCGATGGTGTTGTGCTTGTCCATCGCCTGCGCGACGGCGAGCTTGGTGCCCACACCGTCGGAGCCCGCGGCCAGGAGCGGCTCGCGGTACTTGCCAAGCGCGAACAGGCCGGCGAACCCGCCCAGCCCGCCGCGCACCTCGGGCCGCGAGGCGCGTTTCGCCAGTGGTGCGAAAAGCTCGACCGCCTTGTCACCGGCCTCGATGGAGACACCGGCGGCCTCGTAAGAAACGGGCTCAGTGGTGGTGTTCTGGTTCGTCGTCATGACTAGTGGTCACCTTTCTGCATGCGGCGGACGAGCTCGGCGTTGGGGTTGCCCTCCGGCAGGCCCAGCGGATAGTGGCCGGTGAAACACGCGGCGCAGAGGCTTTCCGCAGGCTGCCTCGTGGACGCGATCATGTCCTCAGTGGACACAAACGCCAGGGAATCCGCCCCGATCATAGTGCGGATGGATTCGCGCGTGGCCGCGTCGTTGACACCGCCGCCGTTATTCGCAATCAACTCGCCGGGGCTGGCGAAGTCGATACCGTAGAAGCACGGCCACTTCACCGGCGGCGACGCGATACGGACATGCACCTCCGCCGCACCGGCCTCCCGCAGCATTTTGATCAGCTTGCGCTGCGTGTTGCCGCGCACGATTGAGTCGTCCACGACAATGAGCCGCTTGCCCTCGATAATCTCGCGCACCGGATTGAGCTTCAGGCGCAGACCCAGCTGACGCAGGGTGTCCGAGGGCTGGATGAATGTGCGGCCGACGTAGGCGTTCTTCATCAGGCCCTGTTTGAACGGGATACCCGATTCCTCGGCATAACCGATTGCGGCGGGAGTGCCGGACTCCGGCACCGGCATGACCAGGTCACCCTCCACCGGTTCGACGTGCGAAAGGCGTTTGCCGATCTCGATGCGCGTCGCGTGCACCGAACGCCCCTCGATCACGGAGTCAGGACGGGCGACGTAGACGTACTCGAACACGCAGTGTGCTCGTGGGGTGTCCGCAAAACGCTCGGTGTGGACCCCGGTCTCGTCGATGGTGATAAGTTCACCCGGCTCGATGTCCCGGACGTAGGTGGCACCGACAATGTCGAGCGCGCACGTCTCGGATGCGACCACCCAGCCGCGCTCGAGGCGGCCCAGCGACAGCGGGCGCACGCCGTGCGGGTCGCGGGCGGCGTAGAGCGTGTGCCCGTCGGTGAACATGAAGCAGAACGCGCCCTTGATGGTGGGAAGCAGCTTGCGGGCGGCGTCGAGAAGCGAGGAGTTGTCGCGGATGGCATCAGTGAGCAGCGCCGACACAACCGCCGTGTCGGACGATGAGCCTTGACCTTCCACCCCCTGCGGCGGGATGAGCTTGCGCTCGATCGCCTGAGCCTGGAGCTCCTGATAATTGGTCAGGTTGCCGTTGTGGGCAAGGGCCACATCCGTCCCGTTCGGCGAGGTGCGGAACATCGGTTGGACGTTTTCCCAGCTGTTGCCGCCTGCCGTGGAGTAACGGGTGTGCCCGATGGCGACGTCACCCTGCAGGGCATCAAGAACCGATTCATCGAAGATTTGGGAGACAAGGCCCGTATCCTTGAACACCACGATGTTCTCGTTGTCACCCACCGCGATGCCCGCACCTTCCTGGCCACGGTGCTGAAGCGCGAAGAGGCCGAAGTAGGTGAGCTTGGACACGTCCTCCCCCGGAGCCCACACTCCGAATACGCCACACTCATCGCGGGGAACGTCCTCGTTGTTACCGCGAATATCCTGTGTACTCAAGGTTTGCACGTGCCCCACCTTATCGGATTACCCCTCATCTATGGCAATCACGGGAAGGCCACGGGCGACCTCGCTCGCACGGGAACCGGAAGCGTCGATACGCCCCGCCGAAAGGGCGTCCCGGAAAGACTCGATACCCGTGGCGACCCGCAGCCACGTCTCTGGGCTCATTTCAACGACGTTCGGTGGGGTGCCGCGAGTGTGGCGGGGCCCGTCGATGCACTGCACCGCGACGAACGGCGGCACGCGCAGCTCAACCGCGTGGCCTGGTAGTTCTTCAGCGAGGGTGCGGGCGGTGGTGCGGCAAGCGTCGGCAAGCTCCTTGCGCGGCGGTGCGTCTTCGGTCTCCCCGCGGAGCCAAGCGGCAACCGCCTCCACCGTCTCCCGCGTCGCCACCGGGTCGCTCTTACGCGCACTCATGACCGACATACTAATGTGTTCACTCATGGCATCCCCCGTTGAACAGACGAAATCCCCCCTGGTGACCTTGCGCTTTATGGCGGCGCCCAACGACGTCCTCATGGCCGGCGCGCAGGGCGTGTCCGGCGGCCGCGTCCTCGAATGGATTGACAAGGCCGCCTACGCGTGCGCGGTCCAGTGGTCCGGCACCTATTGCGTGACCGCCTACGTCGGCCACATCCACTTCACGCGCCCCATTCCTTCCGGACACCTGGTGGAGGTGCGCTCCCGCGTCGCAATGACCGGCCGGACCTCGATGCACATCGTCAACGAAGTACTCTCCGCGGACCCGCGTGAGGGCGTATTCACCCGCGCCTGCGACTGCCTTGTCATCTTCGTGGCAAAGGACCCAGAGACGGGTCAGACGACTCCCGTTCCCGCCTTCCGGCCCTCGACCGAGGAAGAGGAGCGCGTGCGCCACGCGGCGATGTCGCGCATCGAGCTGCGCCAAGCCATCGAAGCCGAGATGAGCACGCAAACGTATACGGATGATTCCACCGCACCGCGGGTGATCCACCGGTTCCTGGCCAAACCCACCGATATCAACTGGGGCGGCAAAGTTCACGGTGGCAGCGCCATGGAGTGGATCGATGAAGCCGGTGTCGCTTGCACCATGGAGTGGTCGGGCGAGCGTACCGTGGCGGTCTACGCGGGCGGGATTCGCTTCCGCAAACCGATCTCCATCGGCGACTTGGTCGAAGTGGACGCGCGCCTCACGCGTACCGACGCCCGCTCCATGCACCTGGTCATCCAAGTGCGTTCCGGCAACCCCCGCGGCGGGCGCGAAGCGTTGACCCCGGCGATTCACGCCACCTTCACTTATGTGGGCATCGACCTCGACGGACAACCCCTCGCCGCACGCCAGTTTGTCCCGTCGACCGACGAAGACAAGAGGTTGTGGGAGCACACCCAGACATTGAAGGACCTGCGGCAGGAGTACACGCCGATCCCGCTGGTGCGCCCGGCCGACGCCCGCCAACTACACTCTTAGGCTCACGGCGGGCGCCGAACCCACCGGCAACAGCCCGGGACTTAGGCTGGCGAGTTCGGTGCCATCGCGTGGTCGAACAGCTGCGGCAGGGTCGCATGCCACGCCTCGGCCAGCTCGGCAACGGTGACAGTTTCTCCCGCAACGGTTATGTCGCCGGTGCTATTCGTGGTTCCCAGCACGGTGACCGGAACACCTGCCTCCGTGGCACGCTGAACGGCGGTGTCCGCGCGGTCCTGGGAAACGGCGACGAGCACGCGGGAGGCGGACTCGGAGAACATGGCGGTGAATGCGTCCTCGTGCACTCCGGTCAGATCCACCTGCGCGCCCTTGCCGGAACCGAGCAGAGTCTCGAACAGCGCTTGGGCCAGGCCGCCCTCGGAAAGGTCGTGCGCCGCGGAGACGGATCCGTTGCCGACGAAGAATTCAGCCAAGCGCTCCTCGTTGCCGAGGTCGACCTGCGGCGGTAGGCCGGCGAGGCCCTGGCCGGAAATCTCCTGCCAGATGGAGCCGCCGAACTCGTCGCGCGTCTCGCCGAGCAACAGGAGCGTGAACTCCTCGTCGTTGCGGGCAGGCAACGCATGGCCGATGGCCTTCTCCACATCCTCGATCACGCCGAGGACGCCCACGACAGGGGTCGGGAGGATCGGAACATCACCGGTCTGGTTGTAGAAGGAGACGTTGCCTCCGGAGACAGGAATGCCCAGTTCAACCGCGCCATCCGCCAGGCCGTGGACGGCTTCACGGAACTGCCACATCACGTCCGGGTTCTCCGGCGAGCCGAAGTTCAGGCAGTTGGTGATGGCGACGGGGCGAGCACCGGTGACGGCGACATTGCGGTACGCCTCGGCGAGGGCAAGGCGCGCGCCCATGTTCGGGTCGAGATAGGTGTAGCGGCCCGATGCGTCGGCGGAGACGGCGACACCGCGGTTGTTCTCCTCGTTGATGCGCAAGACACCCGAGTTGGCGTATTTCGCCTGCACGGTGTTGCCGCGCACGTAGCGGTCATACTGCTGGGTGATGAAGTCGCGCGAGCACAATGCCGGGGAGGCGACCATTCGCAGCCACGTCTCACGCAGGTTCGCATGCTTACCGACGCCCACTTGCTGCTGCACCTCATCCTGCCATGCGGGGCGCGCCCACGGACGCTCATAGACGGGGGCTTCGTCGGCAATGGTCGACGGTGGGGCATCGAGAACGACCTCACCGTTGTGGGTGATCACGAGACGGTCACCTTCACCGGTGACCTCACCGATAACGGCGGCGTTGACGTCCCACTTGGCGCAGATCGCCATGAACCGCTCGACGTTTTCCGGCGCAACGACGGCGCACATGCGCTCCTGGGACTCCGAGGCAAGGATCTCGGCCGCGGACATATTCTCGGCCCGCAGAGGTACGGCGTCGAGATTCACACGCATTCCGCCGTCACCGGATGCAGCCAGCTCTGACGTGGCGCAGGCCAGGCCTGCGCCGCCGAGATCCTGAATGCCAACAACCACACCGGAGTGGTAAAGCTCCAGGCAGCACTCGATGAGCACCTTCTCGGCGAACGGGTCACCGACTTGGACGGCCGGGAGCTTACGTTCCGCTCCCTCCTCGAAAGTCTCGGAGGCGAGGACGGAAACTCCGCCAATGCCGTCGAGGCCGGTGCGGGATCCGAACAGGATTACCTTGTTTCCCTTGCCTGAAGCGAAGGCAAGCTTGAGGTCCTCAACCTTCAGGGTGCCGACACAGAGGGCGTTCACCAACGGGTTACCGGCGTATGTCTCGTCGAAGACCGTCTCACCGCCGATGTTCGGGAGACCGAGGCAGTTGCCGTAGCCGCCGATTCCGGCCACAACTCCGGGGAGCACGCGCTTCGTGTCGTCCGCGTCAGCGGGGCCGAAGCGGAGTTGGTCCATCACAGCGATCGGGCGCGCACCCATGGCCATAATGTCTCGGACGATGCCGCCGACACCCGTGGCCGCACCCTGGTAGGGCTCAATGTACGACGGGTGGTTGTGAGACTCCACGCGGAAGGTCACGGCATCGCCACCGCCGATGTCCACGACACCGGCGTTCTCGCCGATCCCGGCAAGCAGCTTGGAGCCCATCTCCTCGGTCATCGTCTGTCCGAAGTAGCGAAGATGGACCTTCGACGATTTGTATGAGCAGTGCTCCGACCACATGACGGAATAGACGGTCAGCTCGGCGTCCGTCGGGCGGCGGCCGAGGATACCGACGATGCGCTGGTACTCGTCATCCTTGAGACCAAGCTCGCGGTAGGGCTGCTCCTGGTCGGGGGTGGACTTTGCGTTGTCGACGGTGTCGTTGTGCACGGTCATCCTTTACGCTCCGATCGAAGAAATGGCGGATAGGAACAGGCCCAGGCCGTCGGCAGAGGGGCCGGTGAGTAATTCAACCGCGTGCTCCGGGTGAGGCATAAGGCCGACGACGCGCCCGGTTTCGTTGGTTACACCAGCGATGCCGTTGACGGAGCCGTTGAAGTTGTCGGTGTAGCGGAATACAACGCGGCCTTCTTTCTCCAGCTGCTCGATCGTCTCCGGCGCGGCCTGGAAGCGACCCTCACCGTGCTTTGCGGGGACGAGGATCTTCTCCCCCGCCTCGAAGTTCGAGGTCCACGCCGTGGAATTGTTCTCCACCACAAGGTGGGTGTCGACGCAGTGGAAAAGCAGACCCTGATTGCGGGTGAGCGCACCCGGCAACAGACCTGCCTCGGTGAGAATCTGGAACCCGTTACAGATGCCGAGGACGGGCATTCCCTTCTTCGCAGCCTCCACAACCGCTCCCATCATGGGTGCCTGTGCGGCAATCGCGCCGGAACGCAGGTAGTCGCCGTAGGAGAAGCCGCCCGGGACAATGACAGCGTCCACACCGTTCAAGTCGTTGTCCGCGTGCCAGAGCTCCTTCGGCTCCGCTCCGGCGACTCTCACTGCTCGGAGGGCATCAACGTCATCGAGCGTTCCCGGAAAGGTGATCACTCCGATGGTTGCCGTCATCGAACAACCTCGAAGTCCTCAATCACGGTGTTCGCCAGCAGGGTCTCGGCCACGCGCTCGAGTTCGGCGTCGGTGACGGAGTCATCGACCTCGATTTCGAAGCGCTTGCCCTGACGGACGTCCTCCACACCGCTCACCCCGATTCGACCGAGCGCGCGCAGGACTGCCTGGCCCTGCGGATCAAGAATTTCTGCCTTCGGCATGACATTTACGACGACACGTGCCATGGGGGTCCTTCGCTATAGGTAGGTCATACGACGCGCCCAGTATATCGGACGTTCAGACACGCCCTAATTGACATTTTTTGGGGCCATGTAAGGCGAAAATTGCACCCGAGTAAACGCTGTGGAAATTCTGGCTGCCGACTCAGCAAGATTCCAGAAACGGGGTTAGCTTAAGACCGGACCCCGGTCGCAACCCTTATACCCATTTTGAAGCAAGGAATTTCCATGTCTCTCTCCCGCCGCTCTCTTAGCGGTGCGATGGCCATCGCCATCGCCTCAGGCGCTGTCTCCTTTGTCGCCCCATCTGCCTTCGCAGCCCCGGACGGTTCCGCCGTGGTCATCAACGAGGTCTACGGCGGCGGCGGCAACTCCGGCTCTGTGTATTTCAACGACTTCGTCGAGCTGTACAACCCGACCGGCGCGCCCATCGACGTATCCGGGTGGAAAATCGAGCAGCGCTCCGCCGCCAACAATGTCGGCAATACGGTGATGCTCTCTGGTTCAATCCCGGCCGGCGGTTACTTCCTCGTACAGGGTGACGCTGGCGCCACAAACTCCGGCGCTCTCCCCACGCCAGATCAAACCGCGAAGTTCGGATTCAGCGCAACCAACGCCGTCGCCGCGCTTTTCGACGCCACCGGGACGCAGGTCGACCTCGTCGGCTGGGGATCCGCTAACACATCCGAGGGCGCCCCCGCCAAGACGACGGCAAATTCTACGTCCATCCAGCGCACTGCGGTCGGCGTCGACACCGACAACAATGCAGCCGACTTCTCCGTCGCCGCTCCGACACCGATGAACTCGGGTTCTGCGGGCACCCCCACCGACCCGGCTGACCCGGTTGATCCGGTTGATCCGGCTTCCATCACCCCGATCGCCCAGATCCAGGGCACGGGGGCAACCTCCCCGCTGGCCGGCCAGACAGTCACAACGGAGGGTGTCGTTACTGCCGCGTACCCGGAGGGCGGCAAGAACGGCTTTTACCTGCAGACCGCCGGCACCGGCACCGCGCCGAAGAACGCGGGTGACGCTTCGGACGGAATCTTCGTCTACATGGGCTCCCGCACGGACTACCCCGCCGTAGGCGCCTCTGTCCAGGTCAGCGGTGCGGTCAGCGAGTTCTACGACGTCACCCAGATCACCGCGTCTTCAATCACCGCTCTCGAGTCCACGCTCGCAACCCCCGTCGCGGTCAAGATTGACAACCTCCCCGCCGGTAACGAGGCTCGCGAGCCCTACGAGGGCATGCTCCTGCGCCCCACCGGCGACTACACCGTGACCAACAACTACTCGCTGAATTCTTTCGGCGAGGTCGGGCTCGCCCCGGGTGCTGTCGCGCACCGCACCCCCACCGATGTCGTTCTGCCCGGTGCGCCGGCCCAGGCTCTCCAGGCCGAGCAGGACGCAGAGGTGGTTTACCTCGACGACGGCCGCACCCGCAACTACCTCAACAACGACAAAAACACCCCGCTGCCGTACCTCATCACCTCAGATCAGGGGATCAAGTCCTTGCGCACCGGTGACCAGGTCGACTTCCAAACAGACGTCGTGGTTGACTTCTCGCATAATTTTTGGCGTTTCCAACCCCTGGAGCCGATCACGGGCAAAAACGAGGCCGCCGATCTCCCGATCACCTGGCAGGATTCCCGGGAGGCGACCCTCGCGGTTCCGAATTCCGTGCAGGGTGAATTCTTCATCGCGTCCTTTAACGTTCTGAATTACTTCACCACCCTCGGTGAGGACGTCGCCGGCTGCGGCTCCTACGAGGACATCTACGGAAACCCCGTCTCCACCCGGAACTGCGACGTGCGCGGCGCGTACTCGCAGCAGGCGTTCCAGGACCAACAGGCGAAGATTGTTAACGCGATCAACCGTCTCGACGTGAGTGTGCTCGGCCTCGAAGAGATCGAGAACACCTACACCGTCACCGGCGACGTCGCGCGCCGCGACGAGGCGCTGAGCAAGCTTGTCGACGCCCTCAACGCCGCCGGTGGAAACTGGGCCTACGTGAAGTCGCCCACCGAGCTAGGTACCGACGAGGATTTCATTCGCGTCGCGTTCATTTACAACAGGGACGAAGTCGAACCCGTCGGCGAGTCCAGGATTTTTGACGACCCAGCCTTCACCGGCACCGCGCGACAGCCGCTTGCACAGGAATTCAAGCCCGCCGGTGACAACGGGGAGAACAGCTTCGTGGCTATTGTTAACCACTTCAAGTCCAAGGGTTCCGTCGCTAACGGCGATACGGACACCGGTGACGGCCAGGGCAACAACGCGGACGTCCGAACCGCCCAGTCCACCGCGCTGGTCGACCACCTTGAGGCGCAAACAGACTGGGCTGAGAAGCCTGTGTTCATCCTCGGCGACCTGAACTCCTACTCCAAGGAAGACGCCGTCCGCTACCTCGAGCAGCAGGGCTTCACCAACATCGAATCCCGACGCGACTTCGACGGCGCGTCCTACCAGTTCAGTGGACAGCTCGGCTCCCTCGACCACGTCATGGGCAACGAAGCGGCGGTGGCCCTTGTGCAGGACGCGGCCGTTTGGAACATCAACGCAGACGAGTCCGTAGCCTTCGAGTACTCCCGCCGCAACTACAACGTGCAGGACTTCTTCCAGGCGGACAACCCGTTCCGCTCCTCCGACCACGACCCGATCAAGGTCGGCTTCAACCTAAACACCGAGCCGGACCCAGCACCCGATCTTGATCTGCCAACGGACAGCAGCAGGCCCAGCCACTCGAGTTCCTCTGGTCTACTGGGAGGCATCATCAGTGCACTTGTAGGTGCAACAGGCGTCATCGCGCTTATCGTTGCTGCGGTGAATTTCCTCTACCCGGACGGTGCCTCCGCTATCCTCGCCCGTATGGGCATGTAGAACCCCAGGGACTCTGCCGTTGCAGTCCTTGCACGGCTCTAGGCCAAGAAGGCGCGGTAGTCGGAAGGCTCCGCGCCTTCTTCCATGGCCGCTGACGCAGCGTTCAGGAAGTCGCGGCGGACCTTCTTGTCCCCGAGCTCACGTCCCGAGACCGAGAGACGGATGATGTTTCCCTTCGCCGCGCCACGTTGGGCTGCTCGAATGATGTTGCGGCGCCACCATTTAGCTGCACCGAAGCCCTCCCCAACGGAGAGATTGCGGCATTGGTAGAACATCCCGGTGTCGGTCTGGTAGAGCCCGTTCGTGGAGGCGACGAGGAGGAAACCGAAGTCCGGCAGCACCTCGAGCGTGCCCTCGGAGAGCCGCCAGCGTGGCGGCGCGAAAATGGAAAAGGAGAACCCGAGGGACTCCATCTGGCGGGTCGCTCCCTTGAGGCGGAGGCGCGCTTCGTGGGCGCCGAGCGTCGCGAACTCCGCCCGGCGGCCCTGAACCGGCTGGTCGAAACCGTTGAGGATCAGCGCCCGATTTGCTTCCTGCTGGGACAGCAGCCAGTTGCGGGTCTTTTTGTCCTTGGCCAGGTGCCACTTCTTGTCGATGTGCGGAGCCACCAGCAGGGAGACGGGAATCTCGGCGGCATCAAGGCCGGTGACGAGGCGCTCGACGTTGTCGAGGGTGCCGTCGAAAATCGACGACACGGAGACGAGGACGTGGCCGGGCATAGGGGCAATTATCGCATAACCGCCAAGCTAGCGCTCTACGGCTCCTGCCGTGTCCAGCACCCAGGCGTACTCGAACGCCGTCTGCTTCCAGCGTGCGTAGCGGCCGGACACCCCGCCGTGGCCAGCGGACATTTCCGTTTTCAAAAGGAACGTTCCACCGGTGGCGGTCTGGCGAAGTTTGGCAATCCACTTCGCAGGTTCCACGTACAGCACTCTGGTGTCATTGAGGCTGGTCACGGCCAGGATATTCGGGTATTGCTTCGCCTCGAGGTTCTCGTACGGAGAGTAGCTGGCGATGTAGTCGTAGGCCTCAGGGTCGTGGAATGGGTCGCCCCACTCCTCCCATTCGGTCACCGTCAACGGTAGTTCGGGCATGAGTATCGAGGTGAGCTGGTCCACGAACGGCACGATCGCCAGGATCCCCGCGAACTTCTCCGGCGCCAAGTTCGCAACCGCGCCCATCAGCAGGCCTCCGGCCGAGCCACCCTCCGCAACGAGCTGGTCATAGGTTGTGAGGCCACGTTCGACCAAGGCGTCGGCGCACGCGATGAAGTCGGTGAAGGTGTTGCGCTTGGACATCATCTTTCCGTTGTCGTACCACAACCGCCCCATCTCGCCGCCGCCGCGCACGTGCGCGCACGCCCACACCATGCCGCGGTCCAGCAAACTTAACCGGGCGACGGAAAAGTACGGGTCGGTCGAGTGCTCGTAAGAACCGTAACCGTAAAGCAACGCCGGGTTGGGCTGAGCAGGCTTATCGACGCCCCTCTCAATGCGCCGGACGACCGACACCGGCACCTGCGTCCCGTCGACCGCAGTCGCCCAGATCCGCTCTGCCACATAGTCGTGCGGGTTGTAACCGCCCTCGACCTGCTGCTCCTTGAGCAGCGTAAACGTGCGCTCCGCGACGTTGTAATCCAGCACCTGGGCAGGCTGGGTGAACGAGGTGTAGCTGATGCGCACGACCGGGGCGTCCCACTCCGGGTTGCCGGAAAGGCCGACGGAGTACAACTCCTCGTCGAACTCGAGCTCCCTGAAGGGGCCGAACTCATCGGATCGGAGGTCGGCGACGGCAAGTCTTCCGATTCCCCCGGATCGGTAACTCAGGAACATAAAATCGCGGTAAGCATCCGTGCCCTCGACCCGGCGCGTGTCGTCGGGGGCGACGAGCTCATCCAGCTCGCGGAGGGGTTTGACGTTGTCGACCGGGCACGTTCCGACGGCGTAGTTCGGGCCCGTTGCGTTGTGGGTGACTACCCAGTGTTCGGAGCCACCCACAAGCGCGTAATCGACGTCGTATTCCACGCCATCTTCACGCTCCCACAGAAGCCGGAACCTACCCTCGGGGTCTTCGAGCTCGAGCACACGGAACTCGCTGGTGGTCTTGGAACCCGTGACAATGTAGAGGAAGCGCTCCGCGCGGTCCGCACCGATGCCCACGTTGAAGCGCTCGTCCGTCTCCTCGTAGACAAGGACGTCCTCAGCCTCCTCGGTGCCGAGCTTGTGGCGCCAGACCTGGTGCGGGCGCCACGCGTCGTCGACACGCAGATAGAAGATGTGTTCTTCCCCTGCCCACACCGCACCATAGAAGACGTTGGTCAAGTGATCGTCGAGAAGCGAGCCCGACACGAGGTCTTTGACTCGCAGCTCGAATCGCTCATCACCTGCAGTGTCGAAGGAGTAGGCGAGGAGACGGCCCGAGGTGGTCACGCTGGACGCGCCAAGGGAAAAGAACTCGTGGTCTGCGGCGAGCTCGTTGACGTCGAGGAGCACCTGTTCACCGGGCAGTGGGGTGCCATCTTCGGGCACCTCGGGCGGTGTCCACGGTTGGCCGGGGTCAGCGGCGACACGGCAGGAGATGCCGTAGTCCTTGCCCTCCACCGTCCGGCCGTAATACCACCAGCCACCCTGGCGTGTGGGAACGGACATGTCCGTTTCTTTCACGCGGCCCTTGATCTCCCGGTAAACAGAGTCCGTTAACGGCTGCAGGTGTTGTGTCTGCGCCTCGGTGTAGGCGTTCTCCGCTTCCAGGTAATCGAGGGTTTCGCGGCTCTCCTTGTTGCGGAGCCACTCGAAATTGTCCACCACGTCGCGGCCGTGGAACGAGCGAGTCACCGGATGCTGGGGAGCCTTGGGGGCTTGGGGGGCTTGCGGGGCAGTCATGCTCATGACCGCCGAGTGTACTTATGGCCGGTTACGCGTTGGCTCCCGGCCAGTTGCAGAACTTCTCTCCGCTCAAGCGCTCGTAGGCCTCGATGTAACGGTCGCGGGTCGCCTCCACCACCGAGCCCGGCAGCTCCGGCGGCTCCACGTCACCCGCCGGATCCCAGCCCGATTTGGGGCCGGTGAGCCAGTTGCGCACGTACTGCTTGTCAAAGCTCGGCTGCACCTTGCCCGCCTCGTACGAGTCCGCGGGCCAGTAGCGGGACGAATCCGGGGTGAGGACTTCGTCGGCAAGCACGAGCGTGCCGTCGGAGTCCAGACCGAACTCGAGCTTCGTGTCCGCGAGTATGATGCCGCGGGACTCCGCGTAGGTGGCGGCAGCGGTGTAGATCGCCAGCGTCGCCTCCTTTAGCTCCGTCGCCAGTCTGTCCCCCAGCTTGGAGGCGACATACGCGAATGTGACGTTCTCATCGTGGTCGCCCTGCTCCGCCTTTGTCGCTGGAGTGAAGATCGGCTCTGGCAGCTTCGAGGCCTCGACCAGACCTTCCGGCAACGCCACTCCGCACACGCGGCCGGTCGCGTCGTACTCCTTCTTGCCTGAGCCCGTCAGATAACCCCGGGCCACGCACTCGAACGGAATCATGTCCAGCTTTTTCACCACGTGCGCGCGACCCAGCACCTCTTCCGGGACCCGCTCGTCCTCGACTGGGCCCGCCAGATGGTTGGGAAAGTTGAGCTCGCGCTGCAGAAGGTCGAAGAAGAAAGTACTGGTTGCAGTGAGGATTCTGCCCTTGTCCGGGATTTCCGGATCGAGGGGGAAGTCGAATGCCGAAATTCGGTCCGTTGCCATCATCAGCAACGTGTCGCGATCAACCTCGTAAATCTCGCGGACTTTGCCGCCAGAGAGGTGAGTGTAATCGGATAACTCAGGGCGCATGGTGAGCCAGTGTAGTCCGGGCTCGCGTCAGGGCGAATCGGGGCGACGCACCGGGCAGTGACCTACTCTTGAGCCATGATAAACCGATCTGTTTTGGCGCTCGGGCTTTCCTTGGCGGGGGCGGCGGGCGCGCTGACCGCATGCTCCGCCGGGGCCGATCAGCCGACCGCCTCCATCGCGGAGCCGCTGACAGAGCTTGCCGACGAGCCCGAGGACTTCACACCCACCAGTGACGGGGAGGTGCTCGACTTTGGCGACTCCGCAACGGTGGTCACCACCGGATTCGACACCGGCGCCGCCGTGTACTGGGAGGTGACCGTGGAAAAAACGGAAACGCTCACCCACGAGGAGATCAAGGCCCGGATCGGGCAGGACCCGGGGGCGATCGGGCTGCCTGAGCCGGAGGAGAGCGATTCCGGTGCTGGTAGTTCGGACGGCTCCGGTGCCTCCCCCACGACGACCATCGAGCGACCAAAGCCGGAGCGCTACGCAGGTTTTACTTGCTTCGTGGCCACCTTCACCCCAGTTGGCAAGAGCGACGGCAGCTATTCCGTGACACTGCCAAAGCTGACCCCAGTCGACCCCGGCGGAGTCAACGCCAACTTCGTGCCCACCGGCAACAACGAGTACTGCGGGGTCAGCGCGGACGACGAGGTGCCCGCATTCACCGGCGACATGGAGATCGGGCGGGAGTATAAGCAAGCCGTTGTCACCTGGAAGGGAGCAGACGACCCGGGGATCGTGGGCACCGGCGTGGCGCTGGCCACCGAGCCGAGCCCCAGGAACACAGCGCACCAGCCCCAATACGTGCGCTGGGAGTAGCGCCTCTTACAGGATGTCGCCCGGTGTGTAGCCGGCGGCGTCGGGGTGGGCGTCGATAAGCTTCTGAATCCGTCCGAGCACGTTGTCCACCTGCGACTCCGCGGCGCCGATGAAGGCGTGGCGGTCCTCCAGCGCCTCCTCGAGTTGGGCCTGCGACAGGGGGAGACGCTCGTCGGCGGCGAGGCGCTCGATGAGGTTCTGCTCCGCACCGTTCTCGCGCATGTCCAGCGCCATCGCGACTGCGTGCTCCTTGATCACCTCGTGCGCCGTCTCACGGCCCACGCCCGCGCGCACAGACGCCATGAGGATGCGCGTGGTGGCGAGAAACGGTAGGTAGCGGTCCAGTTCCCGGTTGATCATCGCCGGAAATGCGCCGAATTCAGCGAGCACCGTGAGGAAAGTCTCCAGCTGGCCATCGATGGCGAAGAAGGCGTCGGGCAGGGCGACACGGCGCACGACCGAGCAGAACACGTCGCCCTCGTTCCACTGCTGCCCCGCGAGGTCCGCCACCATGGTGAGGTAGCCGCGGAGGATCACCTGGAAACCGCCGACGCGCTCGCAGGAGCGGGCGTTCATCTTGTGCGGCATCGCGGACGAGCCAACTTGGCCCTCCTTGAAACCCTCCGTGACCGTCTCGTTGCCGGCCATGAGGCGGATCGTGGTGGCCAGGCTGGACGGGCCGGCGCCAAGCTGCACGATTGCGGAGATGACATCGAAGTCGAGGGACCGCGGGTAAACCTGGCCAACCGAATCAAAGATACGGTTAAACCCAAGGTGACGGGCGATTCCGGCTTCGAGCTCGTTGAGCTTTCCCTCGTCGCCGCCCATCAGATCCAGCATGTCCTGAGACGTTCCCATCGGTCCCTTGATGCCTCGCAGCGGGTAGGCGCTGAGAAGGTGTTCGATGCGTTCGGTGGCGGCGAGGATTTCATCGGCGGCGGAAGCGAAGCGCTTGCCAAGGGTCGTCGCCTGCGCAGCCACGTTGTGGGAGCGGCCGGCCATGACCAGCGATTTATACTGCTCCGCGCGGTTGCCTACGGTTCTGAGTAGCGCCACGGCCTTGTCGCGGGTGAGCTCGAGGGAGCGGATGATCTGCAGCTGCTCGACGTTCTCGGTGAGGTCGCGGCTGGTCATGCCCTTGTGGATATGCTCGTGACCGGCGAGCGCGTTGAACTCCTCGATGCGCGCCTTCACATCGTGGCGGGTTATCTTTTCGCGCTCTGCAATGCTGCTCAGGTTGACGTGATCGATGACGCTTTCGTAAGCGTTGACCGCCTCGTCCGGGATGTCGACCCCGAGCTCCTTCTGCGCTTTCATCACGGCGATCCAGAGCTGGCGCTCGAGCACAATCTTGTGCTCGGCGCTCCACAACGACGCCATTTCCGGGGATGCGTAGCGGTTGGACAGGACGTTTGCGTTCATCGGTTTCTCCACGCGTCCGATTATTCCATGGCGGGTGGACATCGCAGGCCAAGCCTACCCGCATTCGAACTAGTGTTCTATCTTGCGGGGGCCGTGTCCTGGGTTGTTTTTATAGTGTCGGTATTTTAATAGAAAGGGGGGTCCCATGGCCGAGCTGCGCACGCTTGTCGACGACATTGCTCGCGCAATGAATGAGCTGAGCTCGCTTTTCGACGACCCCGCAACGCTGTCCTTCGCGTCAATCCGCGCCGAAATGGAGCGCCTAGAGCAGGCTGTGAATAAGAAGGCCTTTGTCGACGCCTCTTTCGCCTACATCTGCGACCGGGACCGGGCGGGCCGCGCAGTGGGCGGCAACCATGCGAACGATTACCTCGAGAAAGCCCTCGATCTATCACCCGCAGAGGCTTTCCGGCGACTGAGCCGAGGACGGGATATGTTCGCTCCCCCGCCGCCACCGCCTCCCCAGCCGCCTACCGGCGAGGAGAACCCGTTGGATTTCGACCCACCAGCACCGGGGCCGACCGAAAACCAGAGAAAGGCTCGTGCTGATTCGCAGACCGTGGGTCCGGAGAAACAGGCGGTCATCGATTCCGAACTGCGCGGTTTGTCAAAGGAAGCAGCGCATGAACGGCCCTCGATCTACACCCGTGCCATGGCGGAGGCGAAGACTCGCGGCGTCAGCGATTTGCGGAAGTTCGTTCGAAGCCAGGTGCAGCGCGCCAACCGGGCACACAAGCCGGACTGCGACCCGAACGCGGGTTTTTCCGCCCGCAGCATCAAGGCATCTCGCCAGAAAGCGGACGGAACCTACAAGATCTCCGCCACGATGACCGCGGGCGACTGGGCTCTGTTCAAAGCGCTTCTGGGTTCCGATTTCGGGCCCGGTTCCAACACCACCGCTGATTCTTCCGAGGACTCACGGACTCCGACGCAGCGCCGCTACGACCAGTTTTGGCGCATCCTCACCCAGTTCGAGGCGGATCGGCAGGTGAAAAACCGCGGTGCGGCATCTGTGGTGCTTGCTATCACTCTCGACGATCTCGCCGACGCCGACTGGCACACGACGTTCATGACCAACACGGGTATCGAGGTGAATTGTTTCGACCTCGAGCGCCTCGGAATGGGCCAGACGGAGGATTTCATCCTCCACATCGACCGAGTCACGGGTGTTCCCATCTCTCTCGGCAGGACCCGACTAGCAAGTGTGGAACAGCGCATCGCGATGCTCGCCATCCAGGGCGTGTGTGCGTGGACGGGTTGCGACGTGCCCATGTCCGAGGCGGAGATGCACCACATCCTGGCTCATATACAGGGCGGTAACACGGACCTAGACAACCTCGCCGGCCTATGCCGTCGCCACCACTCCTGGAATAACGACGCTCGGGACGGAAGAAACGGAAAATCGCACGTCGGACGGTGCCAAGAGACATGCCGAGTGGGTGTGGTTTCCCCAGACGGGGGCATCCGCTTCAACGAGACGGTTTCCTACCACCAGTCACCAATGGCGAAGCTGCGGAAGCGCGACCACAAAATCGAGACGCACCAGGCACCGGACCCGCCCATGTTCCACCCACCACCGAGGCGAGCGAATGCTACAGCGAGATCGCACCCTCAATAGCCGCGCGGGCAATGTCCCTGCGGTAGAACGACCCCTGCAGCTCAACGCGCTCAATCTCGGAGTAGGCCGCCTGGACGGCCTCCTGAAGCGTGCCGCCGACACCGAGGGCGTTGAGCACGCGGCCACCCCCCGACACCAGCGTGCCGTGCTGCGCGCCAGTGCCCGCATGGAGGATCTTCGCCGGGTCATCCAGATTGTCACCCGAGATGGCGTCACCCGTGCGCGGGGACTCAGGGTAACCCTCAGCGGCAAGCACGACCGTCGCGGCGTACCCCTTCTTCCAGGACAAGGCGGGAAGGTCGGCCAGGGTTCCGGCGGCGACGGCGTAAAGCGCGTCGACAAGCGGTGTCTCCAGGAGCGCGAGCACGGGTTGTGTCTCCGGGTCCCCGAATCGGGCGTTGAACTCCACGACAGCGGGACCCTCCTGGCCCCACGCCAGACCCGCGTACAAGAGGCCCTTGTAAGGAACGCCGCGGGCAACCATTTCGCGCGCAACCGGCTCAACTACCTCGGTGACGATGCGCTCCACAGAGCCCTCCGGCAACCACGGCAGCGGCGTATACGCGCCCATTCCGCCGGTATTGGGTCCCTGGTCGCCGTCGTAGGCTCGCTTGTGATCCTGCGCCGGAAGAAGGGGCACGACCGTCTCACCGTCGACCAGGCAGAACAGCGAGACCTCCGGCCCCTCAAGGAAGGACTCGAAAAGCACCGGGTTGCCAGCCTCGATCACGGCGCGGGCGTGGGCGGCGGCGGCTTCGCGGTCCTCCGTCACCACGACCCCCTTGCCGCCGGCGAGGCCGTCGTCCTTGACCACGAAACGAGGGCCGTATTCGTCGAGCGCCGCGTCGATCTCATCAAGCGACGTAATCTGCGTCGCCGATGCGGTCAGGACTCCGGCCGACGCCATGACGTCCTTGGCAAACGCCTTCGACCCCTCGAGCTGGGCGGCCTCCCGGGAGGGACCGAACACCTGAAAACCTGCCTCCCGCAAGGCGTCGGAAACGCCCGCAACGAGCGGGATTTCCGGGCCGATGACGACGAGCTCCGCCTCAACCTCGCGAGCGAGGGCCACAACCGCGTCCGGCGACGTCACGTCGACTGGGTGCACCGAGGCCAGCGACGCCATACCGGCGTTGCCCGGCGCGGCGAAGAGTTCGTGGCCGGAAAGGCCGTTGAGCAGGGCGTGTTCGCGGCCGCCCGAGCCGATTACGAGGATGCGCATGGCCTCCAATCTACAGGTAGCCTAGGCGAGCATGAGCACCGTGTTTACCAAGATCATCAACGGGGAAATCCCGGGCCGCTTCGTCTACCGCGACGAGACGGTTGCGGCGTTCCTCACCATCGAGCCCGTCTCCTACGGCCACACCCTTGTCGTCCCAGTGGAGGAAGTGGACAAGTGGACCGATCTCGACCCGGCCACCTGGACGCACGTCAACGAGGTCGCCCAGAAAGTGGGCGGCGCGATCATCGACGCCTTCGGATCCGAGCGCGCCGGCTACCTCATCGCCGGTTTCGAGGTCCCCCACGCCCACGTCCACGTCTTCCCGGCGGATGACATGAGCGGCTACAGTCTGTCCACCATTATGCCGGCGGACCAGACGGACCCGGGGAAAATGGACGAGGCGGCCGCAAAGCTGCGCGCGCGTCTCGGCGTGGGCGAGGACGGCCGCGAGAAGTAGAGCGGAGAGGACGCGGGAAAAGCTAGCCCCATGCGGGGTTGTCCACATCGACCCCTTCCGCTGCGGCCTGTGCCTCCACGAGCCGCAGCAAGTAAGTGTGCTCCCCGCCGTACGCGGCGTGGAAGCGCTCATCTGCGACGTACATCCGCGCGAGAATCAGCTGGCGCGCCGCGGTGGCCTCGTACCATTGGCTTATCGACGCTCGGTGCCTGCGCACCAGGATCGCAGCGGCGTCCGAGCCCGGCTCAACGCCCGCGGTTCGCGCCGCGGTGAGGTCGGCCGCGAACGTCTCCTGCTCGCCCTTGAGGCGCTCAAAGTCCTTGGCGCCCTGGATCTTCAGGCGCGCCTCGGATTGCGCCCACTCCGGGGTCTCGCCCCAACGCCGCTCGGCCTCTGATTGGTAGGCAGTCATGTACTCGCCGAAGTATCGGCTTAGATTCTCCATCGTCGTCTCCTTCAAAAGTTGGTCGCATGCATCCACTTGGCGCTTCAGCTCTCTAGCGCGCCGCGCGAGCTCGCGCCGGTGGCGGCGCAGCGCGTTGCGGAGGGAATCGCTGGAGGGGGCGTCGAGAAGCGAAGAAATCTCGCTGAGAGACATCCCCATCTGCTGGTAGATCACAATCACCGAGCCACGCTGCAGATCCTCGTCCGAATAGACGCGAAAGCCACCGCGTCGCTGCGGCACGAGAATACCGAGGGAGTCCCAGTGCCTGAGCGCTTTCGGCGTTACACCGAGCCAGGCTGCTGCTTCGCTAATGGAGTGCATGTTCACCATCAAAAGGTGTGCCGCAGGGGAAAGGTCAAACCATCGGAAGCGACAGCGTGAACGTGGAACCCTTCCCCGGCGCGGTGCGCACCGAGATGGCGCCGCCATGGGACTCGACAATTGACTTGGTGATGGCCAATCCGAGGCCAGAGCCGCCGCCCGATGCGCGATTGCGGGACGAGTCGGCGCGGTAGAAGCGCTCGAAGATGTGGTCGGCGTCCTCGGCAGACATGCCGACGCCGTCGTCGGTTACATCGATGAATACCTTGTCCAAGTTCTCCCGCAGGGTGATGGTGACCTCGGCCTCGGGCCCGCCGTGTTTGAATGCGTTGCTAACCAGGTTGAGCATGACTCGATGGAGACGGTCGGGGTCACCCATCACCATCGGCACGTTCATGGCCTCGTTGTTGACCTGAAGGACGCGGTCGGGGAAAGCGGCCTGGGCCGTGGAGCGTACCGAGGAGACGACCTCGAACATGTCCACCTCGCGGGTCTCCAAGCGTGCCCCCTCCGCACGGGTGAGCGCCAGGAGGTCCTCGACGAGGAGCTTCATGCGGCCGGACTCCTCGTCGATCTTGGACAGCACCATGTCGGGGTCGCTGACCATGCCTTTGCGGTAGAGCTCTGTGTATCCGCGCACGCTGGTCAGGGGGGTGCGCAGCTCGTGGGAGGCGTCGCCGACGAAACGGCGCATCTGTTCCTCCTTCGCCCGGGACTCCTCAATTGAGTCCTGGAGCTGGCCCACCATGGTGTTCACCGCGAAGGAGAGCTTGCCCACCTCGGTGTCGCGCGACCATGCGGGCACGCGCCGGTCTACGTCACCGTCGGCAATCGCCAGCGCCGTGTTCTCCACCTCCCGCAGCGGGGCGAGCGCGCGACGGATGAAGAAATGGCCCCCGAACCCGATGCAGATCACCGTGAGGGTGCCCATGCCGGCGGAGACGATCGCCAGCGACGCGAGCATGCGGTGCTCGGACTCGAGCGACTTGGCCACATACTGGATACTGCCGTCGGGGTTGATTTCGGCCATGGCGCGCCACTCAGCGGCCTCGCTTGAATCGCGCCGGGAACCGATCGTCTGCGGCTTGAACCCCTTGACCTGCGCGAAATCGGGGCTCGCACCGGGGCGGGAGTCATAGTAGAGGTAATCGGGCCATTCCGGGTACCGAAGGGCCTGGCGAAACTCGCTCGGGGCTCCCATGGACGGCCAGGGGGCAGCTTGGCCGACCCATGTGTCGAGGCCCTCGCGGAGTTGCTCATCGGCACGCTGATAGAGCAGACCGCGCATCAGCGTGTACACGGCGATGGAGCTCAGCGCCATGCCGAGGGTCGTGATCAACAGGACAATCGCGAGCAGCCGCCGCTGCAGCGGGATCTGGCTCGTGCGGGACTGGGTGGACAGCTCCGAGCGGGCCATGGGTTACTGGCGGGGGGTGCGCAGGACGTAGCCGACGCCGCGGACGGTTTGGATGAGCGGCACGTCACCGGTGTCTACCTTGCGGCGCAGGTAGGAGATGTAGGACTCAACGACATTGCCGTCGCCGCCGAAGTCGTAGTGCCAGACGTTGTCCAGGATCTTTGCCTTGGACAGCACCACCTCGGCGTTGAGCATTAGGTAGCGCAGGAGGTTGAACTCGGTCGGTGAGAGGTCGATGATCTCCCCGCCCTTTGTCACCTCGTGGGTGTCATCGTTGAGGGTGAGGTCGGCGTAGCGCAGTGTGGCGTCTTGGCCGGCGTCGTCCGTGACGTGGCCGCGACGCAGGATGACGCGGAGGCGCGTGATCACTTCCTCTAGGCTGAACGGCTTGGTCACGTAGTCGTCAGCGCCGATGGTCAGCCCGTGGATGCGGTCCTCCACCGCGTCCTTCGCGGTGAGGAACAGCACGGGGCTGTCGAGGCCCTCGGCGCGCAACCTGCTCAGCAGCTCGAAGCCGTCCATGCCGGGCATCATGACGTCGAGAATGTAGGCGTCAGGGCGGAAGTCGTGCGCAACCTTCAAGGCTTCCTGCCCGGAGCTTACGCTTTCAACCTCGAAGCCTTGGAACCGCAGGGACACGGTGAGCAGTTCGACGATGTTGGGCTCGTCGTCGACGACGAGGATCTTGACGCCCTCGATTGAATCTGGCATGTGAATTTTCCTTCCAGCAGAATAATTAAAGCTAGTAAACCCCCTTAACCTGTACGTTTCCTGTACGCGTTCTGGCGGGTGTTTTCTTTTTCGCTTATCGACGCCTCCACGGTGCGCGTCCGTATACTTCCCACGGTGCGTTGGCTCCTCTTGTCGGTCCTTTCTACCGGGTTGCTGTTGATCGGTCTGGATAACTCCATCCTGTACACGGCTTTGCCGATGATCCAGGCCGAGCTTGGAGCAGCCCCGTCCCAGGGTCTGTGGATCATTAACGCTTACCCGCTCGTGGTCGCGGGTCTGATGCTGGGTACGGGCACCCTGGGTGACAAGGTCGGCCATGCCCGGATGTTCACCATCGGACTCTTCCTCTTCGGAATTGCGTCGCTCTGCTGCGCGTTTGCCCCGACTTCCGAGATTCTCATCGCCGCCCGCGGTTTCCTCGGGGTGGGCGCCGCTGTGATGATGCCGGCCACCCTGGCCCTGATCCAGCAAACCTTCACCGTCGACCGGGAACGCAACACCGCGGTGGGCATCTGGGCGTCGGTGGCCACGGTGGGTGCCGCGGCGGGCCCGCTCGTCGGCGGCTTCTTGCTGGAGCATTTTTGGTGGGGCTCGATTTTTCTCGTCAACGTTCCCATCGTGGTTCTCGCGCTCGTCGCCGTGGCCCTGTTGCGCCCCGTAAATCAGCCGCACGCCTTAGCTAAGTGGGACGCTTTCTCCACCGTGCTCAGCGTCCTCACCTTGGTGTGTTTCACGCTCACCATCAAAGGCCAATTGTGGTTCGTTGCTCCGGCGGCGCTGGGAGCCTGGGCGTTCGCGCGTCGACAAGCGAGGCTCGTGCACCCACTGCTCACCTTCGACATCTTCCGCAACCGCATCTTTTCTGCGGGCGTGGCCGCGGCCGCGCTAGCGTACGTGGGCATCGCGGCGGTGGAGTTACTGACCGCGCAGCGCTTCCAGACCGTCGCCGGGTTCAGCCCCCTCGAAGCAGGGGCGATCGTGTCGGCGATTGTGGTGGCGTCGCTGCCGTCGTCGATTATCGGCGGGGCGGTGCTTCACCGCACCGGGTTTTTCCCGTTGATTGTCGGCGGGATGGTAGTCGCGGCGGCGGGGTCGCTCATCGCAGCCTTTAACGTGGAGAACCTAGCGGTGTTCCTGGTGGCGATGCTGTGCGTCGGCGCCGGCGTGGGGGCCGTGTTCTCCGTGGCGTCGACCGCAATCATCGGCTCGGCACCGAAGCACCGCGAGGGTATGGCCGCCAGCGTCGAGGAGATTTCCTACGAGCTCGGCGCGCTCACGGGTGTGGCGTTGCTCGGCACCATGATGGGCAGCCTGCACGCCCGCTTCGCCGCCGGCGGTCACGGAATCGCGGGTTCCCCGGACGGGGCCTACGATCTGGCGTACGCGGTGGTGCTCAGCATCGTCGCCGCGATCCTGCTGGGCACCGCCGCCGCGTGCGCGTGGTTGCTTCGCGGCAACCCGAAAAGGCCCGCCGCGTCAAGTAGTTGAGCTGGAGACGAGACTTGAACTCGCAACCTACGCATTACAAGTGCGTTGCGCTACCGATTGCGCCACTCCAGCAGTGCGGCTGATTCTACACGCCGGGCCAACGCGTGCGGTAACCGAGGGCGCGGGTTAGGGTGACGGATGTGGCAAACGGGTTGAGCGCGCTCTGGGAGAGCGTGGCGGGTAAGCGCAGGGGCGTCGCGACCATTGACGAAGTCCGAACCTCGCCTCCCCCGTCGGTCCTCGCCCCAATTGACCTGACGGACCCCGCCCAGGTTGCAGCGGTGATGAACATCGCGGCGCGCATCGGTTCGATCCTGATCACGAACGGCACGACGAGCTCGGACGCAAAAGCGTCGATCCACACAGTGACGTCGTCGTACGGCCTGCACTACTGCCACATCGACATCACGGTCAACACCATGACCATCCATACAATTATCGGGGTCAACCGCCGCACGCCGGTGAGCGTTTTCCGCGTGGTCAACGACATGTCGGAGAACTACCACAAGCTGCAGGAAGTCGACCGGTTGATACGCTCCATCCGCTCGGGTGCGACACCGCCGGAGGTCGCGGAGAAAGTCCTCGACGACATTGAGCGCGAATACATTCCCCGCCGCAACCTTCGCTTCCTGGCGGGTTGGGCGGTGATGGGGGCCGCCATCGCGATTCTTTTGGGCGGGGACTTGTTCATGGCGGCCCTTGGCGGGTTCACGGCGTTTCTGATCATGGGCATCAACAAGGTGCTGTCGAAGAATGACCTGCCGTACTTCTTCCACTGTGTCATCGGCGGGCTTCTGGCGACGATTCCTGCGGTCATCTTTTACAACTTTTCCGCACAGATCGGGCACCCGATCGTTCCCAGCCAGGTCATCGCGACCGGCATCGTCGTCTTACTCGCCGGCCTGACTCTGGTGCAATCGCTTCTCGACGGCATCACCGGCTCACCCGTGACAGCTTCCGCGCGGTTCTTCCAGACCATGCTGTTTACCGGGGGCATCGTGGCAGGCGTTGCCACCGGCATCACGGTGGGCGAGATGTTCGGCGTCGGCTTGCCGCCGCTGGAGACGATGCTGGGCGCCCCCACCTTCAGCTCCGCCCTCGCGCGCATCCTAGGCGGCACCGTCGCCGCCGCCGCCTTCGCCGTGACGTGTTTCGCGGAAAAACCCGCCGTCATCGTCTCGGCGGCGACGTCGTTCGCGGGCTCCGCAATGTATTACGTGTTCCTGCTCCCGCTGGGCGCGGACCGTCTCCTCGCCACCTCCGCCTGTGCGATCGTCGTCGGCCTGGCCGGAGGCCTCATCGCCCGCTTCTTCATGATCAACCCGGTCATCACCGCCGTCGCGGGTGTCACGCCGTTCCTGCCCGGATCCGGTGTCTACCGCGGCATGTACGCGATCATGAACGAGCAGATGGTGGTCGGGTTGACCAACCTACTTTTGGCTGTGGGCACCTGCATGGCTCTGGCGGGCGGCGTAGTTCTCGGCGAGTGGATGGCCCGCCGCATCCGCCGCCCGCAGCTGTTCAACCCCTACACCGCGTTCCGCCGCGCGGGGCGGGTCACATTCCAGCAGATCCGGCGGGCGGAGCTCGTAGCGCGCCGAGCCGCCCGTCCGAGACGCGGCGGATCGACGAGACTCCAGTGCCCTCCCACGTGACACGGGCAGTGGCGTAGAATAGGGTTTTTCATGTCGCACCCCGGATGAAGGAGACACCTGAAGTGCCACCCAAGATCACCGATTCCCGCCCCTCCCCCGAGGCTATCCATGCGGTTGAGGAGCAGACGGCGGCGGGTGCCCGCCGGGTCGTGGCGACATACGCCGAGGACTTCTTCGATGGTGTGACGCTCATGTCCATGCTCGGCGTGGAACCGCAAGGCTTCGTTTACAAGAAGTACGCCGAGGAGCGCGAGGCCGAAGCCGCAGTGGAAGAGGCCCCGGCCAAGGCCGCGAAGAAGACCACGAAAAAGACCACGAAGAAAGCCACCAAGAAGGCGGCTAAAAAGGTAGCGAAGAAGACCACCAAGAAAGCCGTTAAAAAGGTAGCGAAGAAGACCGTCCCGGCAGCGGGCGACGAGGCTTAAGCTCTGGTTATGACGGGGGACAACAAGTTCGTGGTTGTCGCCAACCGGCTGCCGGTGGACCGCACGAAGTCGGGATGGCGTGCGTCCCCCGGTGGGCTCGTCGCGGCCCTCGCCCCCGTGCTGCGCGCCCATTCCGGCTGCTGGGTAGGGTGGCCGGGCGAGCCCGACACCCACGTTCCACCCTTCGATTTCGACGGTATCTCTCTGCACCCCGTCGGCTTGAGCGGGTGGGATTTCGAAAACTTCTATGAGGGGTTCTCCAACTCGTCGCTGTGGCCGCTGTACCACGACCTAATCGTCACACCCCAGTACTCGCCGGAATGGTGGGACGCGTACAAGTCGGTGAACAAGAAGTTTGCCGACGCCGTCGCCGCCGTCGCGGCCGAGGGGGCGACGGTGTGGGTGCAGGACTACCAGTTGCAGCTTGTGCCCGGGTTGTTGAAGGAAGCCCGTCCCGACCTGACCATCGGTTTCTTCCTCCACATCCCCTTCCCTTCCCCCGACTTGTTCAAGCAGCTCCCGTGGCGCGAGGACATCACCCGTGGCTTGGAGGGTTGCGATCTCATCGGATTCCAGCGCGACGAGGACGAGCAGAACTTCCGTGCGCTCGTGGGCGCGTCCGGCCCGCGCACGGGGGCATTCCCCATCTCGATCGACCCGGGGGCGATTCACCCCGGGGCGCGGGAGGACGTCGACAAGCTGCGTGAAAAGCTGGGCAACCCCCGCACGCTTATGCTCGGGGTCGACCGCTTGGATTACACGAAGGGCATCCTGCAGCGGCTGCTGGCCATCGAGAACCTCTTGGAGCAGGGCGAGCTTGACGACGTCGCGGTGGTCCAGCTCGCCACCCCCTCGCGCGAGCGTATCGAGCACTACAAACAGACGCGCCGCGAGGTGGAGGAGGCCGTGGGCAGGATTAACGGCCGCTTCGGGTCCGTGGGCACGCCGGTCATCCACTACATCCACCGCCCGGTTCCCAAAGGTGAGCTGGGCACTTACTACGCAGCGGCCGATGTCATGCTGGTAACCCCATTCAAGGACGGAATGAACCTGGTGGCCAAGGAGTACGTCTCGTGCCACCCCGACGGCGACGGGGCGCTCGTGCTCTCCGAGTTCGCCGGCGCGGCCGTGGAGTTGAACCAGGCGTACCTGTGCAACCCCTTTGACTTAGAGTCGATCCAGCAGGCGATCCTCGGGGCGGTCGACGGGGATCCGGAGGCGATGCGCGCGATGCACAAGCGGGTGACGGAATACGACGTGGACCGCTGGGCGCAGACATTTTTGGAGGCCCTGTGAGGCGCGCGGCGGCAGCAGCCACGGCGGCCGTGCTGGTGCTGGGCGGGTGCGCGCGCACAGCGGATGACGCCGGTTTGAGCGGTGAAACGTGGCAGGTCGTGGCGCTGCACACGCAGCCGGACACCCCCGGCGAGCTGCCAACGGACGCCGCCGGGAAGGCGTCGCTGCGCTTCTCCGGCTCTTCCATGAACGCGACGACGGGGTGCGCGCCGCTGCGGGCGCAGGTGGAGACATCCCCCGAGCGCTTGAAGCTCGTCGACGCGGAGGTAAGCAGTGCCGGTGACTGCTTCGGCGGGTCGCGCTACGTGCACGACACATTGACCAGCCTGCTTGTCCCCGGTGCGGAGTTTGAAATCCACATGCTCAATGAGCGTGAGGCGACGCTGACGGCGTTGGCGGACACTGTTGACAGGCCGTCAATAAGGGTGATGGCGCTGTGACCCCGGACCTGCGCGGCGAGGTGGACCGGGTCGCGGCGACCGAGACCCTGCTTGTCTGCCTCGACTTCGACGGCACCATCTCCGAGCTCGGTCCCGACGCTTACGCGGTGCGCGCCCACCCGGAGGCGCTCGCGGCCATCCACGAGCTCATGGCGCTGCCGGACACCCAGGTCGCGGTGTTGACCGGCCGACACCTCGACGGCCTGCGCCGCGTTTTGCCGCTGGACGACCCCGCGGTTCTCGTCGGCTCCCACGGCGCGGAAACTACCGAGGGATCGCCCGAACTCTCGGCCGCGGACCGCGCCTACCTGGACCGCATCCAGGCCCTGCTCGAAGAGCTTGCCACTGCCCCCGCGTTGGTGGAGGTCAAGCCCTACCAGCGCGTGATTCACGTCGCGAAGCTGGCAGAGACACAGCCGGAGGAGGCGGAAGCGATACTCGCCCGCGCCCGCGCCCTGGATACCGCGGGCCGCCCGGTGGTTAGCGGGAACAACGTCGTGGAGTTCTCCGCTATCGAGGTGACCAAGGGCTCGTGGCTCGCCGGCCACAAGGTACGTTTTAGCGCCACCCTGTTCGCCGGGGACGACACGACCGACGAGACCGCCATGGAGGTGCTCGGCCCGGGCGACCTCGGCATCAAAGTGGGAACGAAACCATCTGCGGCGCAGCACCGGGTGGAGGGGGTCGATGCGATGGCGAAGGTGCTCACGCACCTTGCCGCGGCGCGGCGACGGTTCGTCCTGGGATAAAACGGGTCGGCAAGATCAAGCGTTGCTGATCCTCCGGTGGCGTGGGGGAGGCGTCGATAAGCGAGCGCAGCATGCTGCCCACCGCCTCACCCTTCGCCACATTGGGCTGATCGACGGTGGTCAGACAGAGGTTGAGCGCCGCCTCAATGCCGTCGAAACCGGTGACGGAGAGGTCGTGCGGGACCCTGGCGCCGCAGTGGTCGAACACGCCGAGCGCCATGGAGTCCGTGGTGCACAGCACGGCGGTGAGATCGGGATTCGTTTCCAATAACTCGCGGGCGCCGTCGGCGGCGGAGGCCCGGTCGTTGAAGTGGCGGGTGACGATGGGCACGTCGCAGACGCCGGCCGCGTCGAACACTTCGAGAGCGCCGCCCACCCGCGCGCGCTGCACGTGCAGGTCGGCGGATGCGAGCTCCGTGCGGTTGACGGCACCGTTGCGCGGCTCGCTGAAAAGGCGCTTGGCCAGGATACCGATGCGGCGGTGGCCGGCACCAAGGAGAGATTCGGCCGCGGGCTGGATGGCCGCGGAGTCGTCGATGCCGACGTAGGGAACACCGGGGGTTGTCGGTTGGTCGCAAATGACCACGGGGAGGCCGCGCTCGCGGGCGGCCGCGAGGTGGGGATCGCCCGCGGGCACCGAGTACACAACAAAGCCGTCCACGATCGCGCCGGTGACCAGCGACGGGTTGTCCTCCCCCGGGCCCGCGGGGATTAGCGTGAGGGAGAAGTCGGTCTGGCGGGCGAGCCCGGCGAGGAAGTCGACGGAGGCGCGGTCCTCGAAGGCGTAATGGAGGCGCTCCGTGAGAATGACTCCGACAGCCCCGGCCCGGCGGGTGCGCAGCGAACGCGCCGCCGGGTTGGGTCCGGTGTATCCGCGCTTCGCCGCCGCCGCGAGGATCCTCTCCCGCAGCTGGGGTGAGAGCTGGTCCGGTCGGTTGTAGGCGTTGGACACCGTCGTGCGCGACACCCCCACCTCGGTGGCGATGGACGCCAGAGTGCTGGTGCGGGGCTTGCGGGGACGCGGGGGCATGCGGACCATTCTATGCTCTCGTGGGCAGTCTCAGATATGCTTCCTATCAGCCAATAATTGAAACCATTTTTCATTAGTGATTAACTTGGTGACATGCTTTCAACCAAGTCCCTCCGCGCTACCGCAGCCGCGTTCGCCACGTCCCTGTTCCTCGCCTCCTGCTCAACCGGCGGCGGCGCTGATACTGCCGCCACCACGGGTTCCGCCACCGATACACAGGCAGCGGCTGAATCGGATACCGTCATCGCCACCACCAACGTCTGGGCCGACGTCGCCGGCGCAGTCCTGGGTGAGGATGTCCCCGCGGTGATCTCCAACCCCGCGACCGACCCGCACGACTTCGAGCCGGCCGCCGCCGACCTGGCCAAGGTCACCCAGGCGAAGGTCCTCGTCGCCAACGGCGGCACCTACGACAACGCCATTTACCGCGCCGCAGACCCCAAAAACGTCATCAGCGCCCTGCCGCTGTCCGAGGGAGGTCACGACCACGGCCACGACCACGGCCACGTGGGGGAAGGTCACGAACACAGTGAGCACGACGAGCACGCCCATGAAGGCGAGGGCCACGAGCACGACCACGCCCATGAGGAAAACGAGCACATCTGGTACGACACCGGAGTTGTCCGCGAAGTCGCCGACAAGCTCGCGAAGGTCTCCGAGGACAACGGCGTCGAGGCCGACACCGGCGAGGTGAACAAGCGCCTCGACGCCGTCGACGCCAAGCTCGGTGCCCTGCCGGCCGCCCGCGTCGCGCAGACTCACCCGATCGCCGACGCGATCGTGGAAAATACCAAGCTCGAGGACGTGACTCCCGAGGATTACCGCTTGGCCACGCTCAACCACAACGAGCCGTCGAGCGCTGCCGTCGCCGCCCTGATCACGATGATCGATAATGGCGAGGTCGATCTCCTCATCAACAACCCGCAGACCCCGTCCGCTCTCACCGACCGTATCCTCGCGGCCGCCGAGCAGAACCAGGTCCCGGTCATCGACATCGCCGAGACCCCGCAGGGCGGTGACGACTTCTTCGACTACCTCGACGAGATCGCCAACTCTCTGACCGAGAAGCTCGGAAAGCTGCAGTAACATACTCGAAGTGATAGCTCGCCTCACCGACCTCTCCGCCGAGCCGCTGTGGTCCGGGATCAACCTTGAGATCAACCGCGGCGACTTTATCGCGGTGCTCGGGCCCAACGGTTCGGGTAAATCGACCCTGCTCAACGTCATGCTCGGCCTGCGCCGCGCGACGAGCGGCCGCGTCGACATGCCCGAGCGGGTCGGTTACATCCCGCAACAGCGGATGTTCCCGCCGCACATGCCCGTGCGTGCGCGCGACGTGGTCTCGCTGACGCTCAAACACGGGGTCCTCACGGGCCGCTCGCCCAAGAAAGCCGACGTGGACGCCGTCCTCGACTCCGTGGGCGCGGGCCACCTCGCCGACGCTCGCGTGGGCATCCTGTCCGGCGGGCAACAGCAGCTGGTGCGCCAGGCGCAGGCGTTCGCGAACGACCCCGAGCTCGTGCTTGCCGACGAACCCCTGCTCTCGCTCGATGTCTCCCGGCAGCGTGAAACTGTGCGTCGATTAGCTCACGCGCAGGCCGCGATCATGATGGTCACCCACTCGATCGACCCTGTGATGGAGGTCGTGGACAAAGTGCTCTACCTCGGGCCGAACGGCCACGTGGTCGGGCCGGCGCAGGAGGTGCTGCGCGCGGACGTGCTCAGCGAGCTCTACGGCACGCGTGTCGACGTCCTCACCGTGCGCGGGAAGACGGTGATCGTGTGATCCAGCAGTTCATTCAGGGCTTCATTCAAGACACAGCGCACCTGCTGTCCTTCGACTTCGTCATCGCCTCACTCATCGCCTGCGCCTTGCTCGGCTTCCTCTCCGGCGTGCTCGCGCCCCTGGTGGTCATCCGCCAGATGGCGTTCGCGGTGCACGCGACGTCGGAGCTGGCGCTCATGGGCGCGGCCATCGCGTTGGTGACCAGTGTCAATCTCTCGCTTGGCGCGGTGGCTGGCTCCGTGTCAGCCGCCATCGTGTTCGTTCTCCTCGGCCTGCGCGGGGGCAACGATTCCGCGGTGGGCACCGTGATGAGTTTCGGCATGGGGGTGTCTGTGCTGTGCATCTACCTCTACCCCGGCAACTCGACAGTCGCGTTGGCGCTTTTAACCGGCCAGGTCGCGGGTGTGAGCAACATGAACCTGCTGGTGCTCGCCGTTTCTACGGTCGTGATCATCGGGGCGGTCGCGGTGTTGTGGCGCCCGCTGCTGTTCGCCTCCGTCGATCCCTCGATGGCCGCGGCAACAGGCGTGCGGGTCCGGCTTTTCGCCGTTGCGTTCGGCGTGCTGCTCGGTGTCGCCTCCGCGCAGGCCGTGCAAGTTGTCGGCGCTCTGCTGGTCATGGCGCTGCTGATCACCCCGGGGGCGTCGGCCGTGGCCGTCACCGACAATCCTGTTGCCGCCGTGGCCTGGTCCGTAGTCTTCGCCCAGGCCGCGGCCGTGGGCGGGCTCATCTTGTCGCTCGCTCCCGGAATCCCGATCAGCGTGACCGTGGCATTCGTCTCCTTCGCCATTTACGTCGTCTGCCGGTTCGTGGAGCGCGGCCGCGTGTCAAAGCTGAAGAAGCTGGACGCGACGCCATGACCGTTGCCCGCCGCACGCTCGCCCACCAGGGCCGGGAGCGCCGATACATCGAGGTCGCCCACGGTGCTTCGCCGGATACCCTCGTGCTGTTCCTGCACGGGTCGTTGCAGTCCGGCAGCGTGGCCCGAAACTTCACGGCCAACACCTTCGACGCCCTCGCCTCGGCGACGACCACCGTTGTCTACCCCGATGGGGTCGGCCGCCACTTCAACGACCTGCGCCGCGGTTTCAACGAGTCCGCTCGCACCCTCGGCATCGACGACGTCGGATTCCTCACCAGCCTCATCGATTCATACGGCGCCTCGCGGGTGATTGGCTGCGGCTTCTCCAACGGCGGCCAGATGCTGCTGCGCATGCTTTTCGACGCCCCCGCCACGCTCGACGGAGTAGCCTTGTTCGGATCCGCCATGCCCGCGGACGACAACCTCATCTGCTCCCCCGCCAACTACGTACCCACCCCGATCCTGTCGGTGCAGGGCACGGGCGACCCGATCGTGCCCTATCACGGCGGCGACGCGGGCATCGCCGAGAGCAATCGCGGAGAAACGCGCTCGGCGCCGGACTCCGCCCGTTACTTAGCCGAACTCAACGGTGCCCGGAGCCATTCCACCACCTACCCCGCGCAGGGCGTTCGAGTGGACACCTACACCGGGGGCGCGCCCGTCGAGCTGTGGTCCGTCGAGGGCATGGGCCACCTCGTCCCCGCCCCGAAGCAGCTCGACGCGCGCCTCGGCCCCGGCACCGACAAGGTCGTCGGCGCCGAGCTTGTGCGCGACTTCTTCGCGCTCTAATCCTTGAGCGCGGCCACCCGGCGCTGGCGGGCGAACTCGCTGAGCACAACACCGGCGGCCACTGAGGCGTTGAGTGACTCCACCCATCCCTCCGTGGGGATGGACATGATAACGTCGCAGTTCTCCCGCACGAGCCGCGAAATCCCCTTGCCTTCGGAGCCGACCACAATGACCACCGGGTCCGTCGCGCCTTCGAAAGTGTCCAGGGTGTGCTCGCCGCCTGCGTCGAGGCCGACGACCATGTAGCCGTTGTCCTTGAACTCCTTGATGGTGCGGGTGATGTTGACGGCCTTGGCGACGGGCAACCGCGCCGCCGTGCCCGCGGAGGTGCGCCACGCAACACCCGTGACCTGCGCCGAACGACGCTCCGGGATGATGACGCCGTGGCCCCCGAAAGCGGCGGTGGAGCGGATCACGGCGCCGAGGTTGCGTGGGTCGGTGATGTTGTCGAGCACCACGAACATGCCGGTCTGCGCGCGGTCCCTCACCCCGGCCATAAGGTCGAAGACGTCGGCGTACTTGTACGGCTGGATCTTCAACCCGATGCCCTGGTGCATGCCGTTGCCGGTCATGTTGTCCAGGTCGCGGCGCGGGATTTCCTGCACCGGCAGCCCCTTCGCGTTGGCCAGGGCCACTGCCTCGGAAAGGCGGTCGTCGTGCGCGGTGCCCTGCGCGACGTAGAGCGCTTCGGCCGGGACTTTCGCGTGCAGGCACTCGACCACCGGGTTGCGGCCCACAACGAGGTCGGCCTTGTCTTTCTCGTGTCGGCCCGAGTCGCGGCGCTGGCGCTCCAGCTTCTTCTTGTGTGCGGAATGGTAGACGCGGTCCTCCGCCTTCGGGGTAGCCTTCTTACCCTCCAGCCCGCGGCGGCGCTGGCCGCCGGAGCCCTTCGCGGCACCCTTCTTGCTGGTCTTGATCACGTCTGGTCGCTGGTACGGTTTCGCCATGGGGCTGGTTCCTTAATTCTTGAGGGCCCATTGCGGGCCGTCGGCGGTGTCGGTCACGTCAATTCCGGCGGCGGCGAGTCGGTCGCGCACCTCGTCGGCGCTCGCCCAGTCCTTCTCGGCGCGGGCGGTTGTGCGCCTTTCGAGCTCAGCGGCGACGAGGACGTCGAGGGCTCCCATCGCGGCGTCGCTAAGCGGCGCTTCCTCGTCCCACTCCCCGGGGTCCACTCCCAGCACCGCTGCCATCGCGCGGACCTGGCCGGCAATCTCGGCGGCTTGCGCCTCGTCCTTGGCGGCCAGGGCCTTGTTGCCCTCGCGGACGTGGTTGTGGATCTCGGCCAACGCCTTCGGGACAGAGAAGTCGTCGTCAAGCGCCTGCTCGAAGCCGGCCGTCCACGCCGACTTCTCGGGTGTCCCGGCGCGGGCGACGAAGTCCTCGATGCGGCGGTAACCGGTCGCGGCCTCGGACAGCGCCTCCGGGGAGTACTCCAACACGCTGCGGTAATGGGCGGAGCCGAGGTAGTAGCGCAGCTCCACCGGACGCACGCTGGCTAGCATGTTGTCGATGGAGAGCACGTTGCCCAGCGACTTGGACATCTTCTCGCCCGCCATGGTGACCCAGTGGTTGTGCATCCAGTAGTTCGCGAACCCGTCACCGGCGGCGTGGGACTGGGCTGCCTCGTTCTCGTGGTGCGGGAACTGCAGGTCCAGCCCGCCGCCGTGGATGTCGAACTCTGCGCCCAGGTACCAGGTGGCCATGGCGGAGCACTCGAGGTGCCAGCCCGGGCGGCCGTCACCCCACGGGGTCGGCCAGCTCGGCTCACCCGGCTTCGCGGCCTTCCACAGCGCGAAGTCACGGGCACCGCGTTTGCCGCGGTTATCAGGCTCGCCGTGTTCCATTTCTTCGACACGGTTGCCGGAGATCGCGCCGTAGTCGCTGCCCTCGGCGCGCGCCCACGCGTCGACGTCGAAGTAGACGGAGCCCTGCGCCTCGTAGGCGAAGCCCTTGTCGATGAGCCGGCGCATGTAGTCCACCATCTGGGTCACGTGCCCCGTTGCCCGCGGCTCCACCGACGGCGGCAGAACACCGAGCGTGTTGTAGGCACGGGTGAACTCCCGCTCGTAGGTGGACACCCACTCCCACCAGGGGCGGTTGTTCTCCGCAGCCTTGGTCAGGATCTTGTCGTCTATGTCGGTGACGTTGCGCACGAACGCTACGTCGAAACCCTTGGCCATGAACCACCGGCGCACGATGTCGAAAGCTACCCCGGAGCGCAGATGGCCGATGTGCGGCGACGACTGCGGCGTAGCGCCACACAGGTAGATCGAGACGTGGCCCTCGCGGACCGGCTCGAAGACCCGCAGCTCGCGCGCGGCTGTGTCGTAGATGCGTTGGATTCCGGAAGTCACGCCCGTCAGTCTAGCCGTTCGCCGTGCCCGGCTTTTCGGGCAGCTCGACGAGAGCAGTAGCGATCGCCGCGCGCCCTTCGCCAGAGCCGGTGAAACCCATGTGATCCGTCGTCGTAGCCGACACTGTCACGGGCGCGCCGAGAGCTTCCGAGAGCACGCGCTGCGCCTCCTCGCGCACCGGCCCCATCTTCGGTGACTGGCCGATGAGCTGGGCTGAAACGTTGATCACGGTGATGCGGTGGGCACGGACAAGCTCCCGCAACTCGCCCAAGAGCTGGACGCCGCGCACCCCGTCATACTCCGGCCGGCCGACACCGACGAAAGACCCGAGGTCGCCCAAACCCGCCGCGGAGAGCACTGCGTCGACGATCGCGTGGCTGACCACATCGCCGTCGGAGTGACCCTCGCAGCCGTTGACGCCCTCGTGGAGGATACCGGCGATCCAACACTCCTTGCCTTCCTGAATCTGGTGGGCGTCGAAGGCGGTTCCTACGCGCAGGTTATTCATCAGTGTCCTTTCCAACGGGCCCGAGTGCGCCGGGCACCTCGAAGATCGTCGGCTCCGCCTCGTCGGTGATGCTGGTAGCCAGGCGCAGGTCAATCGGGGTGGTGATCTTGAACGCCATCGGGTCGCCCTGGACCGTGGTCACCTCTACACCGTGCCATTCAGCCACGCTCGCGTCATCGGTGGCGGTGAATCCTGGGGCGCCCGCGAAGTAGGCCTCGTTTGCCGCGCGGAGAGTTCGCAAGTCAAAGCCCTGGGGGGTCTGCACCGCCCGCAGCACCGCACGGTCGGGCGTGCCGGTGACCACCTGGCCGCCGACAGTTTTGATGGTGTCCGCGACGGGAACCACCGGCACGACCGCGTCGCGTCCCTCCAGCACCGCCCGGGTCACGCGCGCGATCATACCGGGCGGGGTGAGCGCGCGGGCGGCGTCGTGGATGAGCACCACCGCATCCTCGTCGGGGATAGACTTCAACCCCTCCCAAATGGAATCCGCGCGCTCGGCGCCACCGTGCACGAAGCGGACTTCGCGACCTGGCAGCACCTGACGTGCGAGCGGCTCCATCTCGGGGCTGACTACAACGACGACCTCGTCGACGATTTCGGAAGTCTCCATCGCCGCTACCGAGCGCTCGAGCAACGTCCGCCCGCGCAGCGGCACGAAAGCCTTGGGCACCGCGGCCCCCAACCGGGTCCCCTGTCCTGCGGCCGCGACGAGGGCGATAACCCTGCGCTTCGGTTCAGGCATCTACTTGTCGTCGCCCTCGAGGTCCCCGGTGTCATGATCATCATCCGCGTCGTCGAAGCTGAGGTCGTCTAAGTCGACATCGTCATCGAACGCGTCGCGCGTATCGACGGCGATCCCTGCGGCGACCTGGCGCTCAATGATCTCCGTGATGCCGCTCTCCATCTCCTCGGCTTTGGCCTCGTCGACCGGCTTGGCCAGCGCGAGCTCGCCGACCAGGATCTGGCGAGCCTTTCCCAGCATGCGCTTCTCACCGGCGGACAGGCCCTTGCCCTGGTCGCGGCGCCACAGGTCACGGACGACCTCGGCCACCTTGTTAATGTCGCCGGAGGCGAGACGCTCCTGGTTTGCCTTGTAGCGGCGGGACCAGTTTCCGGCCTCTTCGACATCGGTCTCGCGCAGCACGGAGAAAACCTTCTGCAGGCCATCCTCGTTAACCACGTCGCGCACGCCGACGAGTTCGGTGTTCTTCACCGGCACGCGGACTTCGAGGTCCGACTGGAGGATCTTCAGCACGAGGAAGTCGAGGGTCTCGCCACCGATCTCCCGCTGCTCGATGTCGGCGATGCGTGCCGCGCCGTGGTGCGGGTAGACAACAACTTCTCCGACTGTGAATTCCATGTTTCTCCTTGCCGGGACGGGGGTTACAACCCCACTACTCTACCACCCTGCATCTCACCCCGCCCGACCCCGTGCGCGGCTGCCAGCAACCACCCCCGGCCGCTTCGCGCGATTGCCCCCAACGCACCCCGAAACTGGGAAAATCGTGGCTGCACGCACTAGTGTTATCGGGGAAAACTCACGTGTTATTTACTGATGGAGGACATCGAAGTGAAGTCCCTGAAGCCGGTTGCCGCCGCCTCCGCCGTTGCTGCGTCCGCTCTCCTGCTCGTATCCTGCTCTGCGGGCCAAATTACGCAGACCTCTTCCCAGGTCGCGGCCGTTGACGGTGGCAGCACCACGAGTGAGAACGGCGAGGTTGCTGTTCAGGACGTCACCGTCGTCCTGGCCGAGGACGGTCGCGCCGCTCTCAAGTTCACCGCGGTCAACCAGGATTCTTCCATGAAGGCGCACCGCTTGGTCTCCGCCTCCGTCGACGGCCAAGAGGTCGAGTTGAGCCCGGCCCCGCGGGAGATCCCGACCCAGTGTTCGGTCGTCGGCGACTCGGCCGAGGGAATTGACGCCCTGCCGCGGGCAGATTCCGACTGCATCCAGTACGTCGAAACCTCCCTCGACAACGACGCCTTCGCTTACGGCGGCAACGTCCCCGTCACCTTCACCTTCGACGCCGGCACCATCGATGTCGACGCGCCCGTTTCCGCGCCGATGCTCCCCTCCGGTGAAACGACCCGCGGCCCGTCCGAGGGCCACGAGGGTCACGGCCACTAGCCGCCTCACGCTTATCGACGGCTCCTTGCAACGCCGCAGTTCGCCCACGCGAACTGCGGTTTTTGCGTACGTGGAGGGTGATGTCGGGCCCGTGTCTTAGAGTGCAGGCATGGCGAAGAAACAGCGCGTGATACACACCTGCTCCGAGTGCGGGTACTCCTCCCCGAAATGGCTCGGGCGATGCCCCGAGTGCGGTCAGTGGGGCACGCTGCAGGAGGAGACTCCGCTTGCCTCGGCCTCCGCCGCTGGCGGCCCCGGGCCGGTGCGGTTGCAGGCGTTGACTCCCACCGCCCCGGCACAGCCCATTACGGCCGTCGATGCCGCAGCGACCAAAACCGTGCCTTCCGGCATCGGCGAACTCGACCGCGTCCTAGGTTCGGGCGTAGTCCCCGGGTCTGTTGTCCTCATGGCCGGTGAACCGGGTGTGGGCAAGTCCACCCTGCTGCTTGAGGTTGCCTCGCGCTGGGCCAGGCTCGGCGGCCGCAAAGCCCTTTACGTCACGGCGGAAGAGTCGGCCGGGCAGGTGCGAGCACGGGCGGGGCGCACCGACGCCCTGCAGGATTCTCTCTACCTCGCCGCCGAGTCCAACCTCGACGTGGTGTTCGGGCACGTGGAGCAGATCAAGCCGTCCCTGTTGATCGTGGACTCGGTGCAGACCATGCACGCTCCCGGTGTGGAAGGCGTGGCCGGCGGCGTCGCCCAGTCCCGCGCCGTCACGGCCGCGCTGACCACTCTGGCGAAAACCACCAACCTGCCCATCCTGCTAGTCGGCCACGTGACAAAGGACGGCAACGTCGCGGGTCCCCGCGTGCTGGAGCACTTGGTGGACGTGGTGCTCAACTTCGAGGGCGACAGGCAGTCGAGTTTGCGGATGCTGCGCGGGATCAAGAACCGCTTCGGCGCCACGGACGAGGTCGGCTGCTTCGAGCAGACCGCCGAAGGCATCCGTGAGGTGTCCGACCCGTCGGGCCTGTTCCTTTCCCACCGAGGCAACACTCCCGACGGTTCCGCTGTGACCGTGGCCATGGACGGTGTGCGGCCGATCTTGGCGGAGGTGCAGGCGCTGACGGTGGACCCGGTGAACAAGAGCCCGCGGCGGGTGGTCACCGGCTTGGATTTTAACCGCGTTCCCATGGTGTTGGCGGTGCTGCAGGCACGGTGCAACGAGCGGACCAATGACAAGGACGCCTACGTGGCCACTGTCGGCGGAGTGAAAATCACTGAGACTGCCACGGACCTGGCCGTAGCATTGGCCACCTGGTCGAGCCTGCACGAAAAGCCCCTACCCACAAAGACCGTCGTAGTCGGTGAGGTCGGCCTCGCCGGGGAGCTTCGGCGGGTGCCCAATTTGGGCCGGCGTCTGCAGGAGGCCGCCCGGCTGGGTTACGAGTACGCCATCGCACCCGCGGGCGAGAAGCTCTCCGTTCCTGGCATGCGGGTGTCACAGGTCTCCACGCTCGGTGAGGCCATCGCTCTGGTTTCGGGGCGTTAGAATTGCTCACCATGACCGAACCTTCCCCCGCACCGAAGCAGTTGAGGGACACCCTGCAACTTCTCGCGCCGGGCACCGAGCTGCGCGACGGCCTGGAGCGGATCCAGCGCGGGCACACCGGCGGCCTCATCGTGCTGGGCGACGGCCCCGAAGTTACCGGCATCTGCGACGGCGGCATAGAGTTCGATGTCCCCTTCCAGCCCACCCTGCTGCGGGAGCTGACCAAGATGGACGGGGCGGTCGTACTCTCAGGTGATGGCTCACGCATCGTGCGCGCCAACGTGCAACTCGTACCCTCGCCTTCTTACCCGACGAGTGAGACAGGCACGCGGCACCGCGCGGCGGAGCGCACCGCACTGCAGACGGGGGTGCCCACCGTGTCCGTGTCGGCGTCGATGAACACCCTTACCTTGTACGCCCACGGGCAGCGCCACCTACTCGAGGAGCCTGCGGTGCTCTCAGCCCGCGCGAACCAAGCCCTGTCCACGGTGGAGCGCTACCGAGCCCGCCTCGATCTCGCAGGCCAACGCTTGTTCGTCGCCGAGATGAATGACTACGCCACGGTTGCCGACGTGCTCAACGTACTGCAGCGCCAGATCATGCTCGAGCGCGCCGCCAACGACATGGACGAGGGCATCGTGGAGCTCGGCGTGGACTCGCGCCAGCTGTCACTGCAGTTGACTGAACTGCGCGGCAGCATCGGCGAAGACATCGAGATGATTGTGCGCGATTACATCGCGTCGTCCGCTGTGCCCTCGGATGAGCAGGTCGCGGACGCCCTAGCCTCCTTGGGGAAGCTGCCCGATTCGGAACTACTCAACACCGCCGCGCTGGCGCGTCCCCTGGGCCTGCCCGCCACGGAGGAGAACCTCATGCACAACGTGGCGCCGCGCGGCTACCGGGCGCTGTCCCGGGTGCCCCGGGTGCAGAGGTTCCTCATGGACCACATCGTCTCCGAGTTTGGTTCGCTCGGCGAGCTGCTCACGGCCGACCCGGAACGCATCGCGGACGCCGAGCACGTCTCGCCGCTGTGGGCGCGCCACATCTACGAGGGCCTGCGCCGCCTGACCTAGAGTCGCCCCGCCATGGCGAACCCGCTAGCGGATGGTGAAGTCCGCCGGGTTTGAAGCAGAGTCGCCGATCACGGCGTGGAGGTAGTACGCACCCGGCGCGACGGGCTGGCGGTTGGTGCACTGCCCGGGCTTGGAACCGGTGGCGGACCAGCGGGCCTCGAACATGCGCGGTTTGCCTGGTTCGAAGGTTTCCTCGCCGGCGACCACTGGCGGGTAGCAGTCCACATCCGACCAGACGCGCTGGTTGCTGCCCATGTTGTAGACCTCGAAACGGAGCTTTTGCTCATCAAGGTCAACCACACAGTCCGCCTTGGTCGGGTTGGTGATCTTCATGTAGAAGACAGGCTGGTCCCCGACGGCGTAGCTCGGCTCGGCAGTCTGCGCCTCGATATCCAAGTCCGCCAGCTCGCACGTGTCCTTGGCGGCGGCGTTCACCGTGGGCTCTGTGCTCTCGGTGGCGTTTGCCTTAGACGTCTTGGACTCGGAAGCTGTTTCGGAGGCGGTCTTAGTAGCGGTGCCCGTTGTAGTGGTTTCCGAGCTGTCGTCGTCGCTCGGCGCCGGAACCGTTGGCTCCGTGGTGACTTGCTCCGTCGGGGCGGACGGGGTAGCAGAGGCGGGGTCATCCGCGCTCGAGCCGGAGCGCGCCCACGCCGTCAAGCCCCACACGAGCAGACCGGCGAGCACCAGGATCATCACGAGCGCCGCCATGCGACGGCGCATGTAGATTTCGGGCGGAAGCGGTCTGTTGACTGGGCGCTCCGGGTTCTCGCGGTTCTGATAGGGCTGGTTCGTCACAGAGATGACTTTAGCGCGCGAAATGTTCGCTGACGGTCTCGACGCGGCCGTCAGCAAGGCTGTAACGGGCGGCGACGACACCGACGGACCCGTCGAGCGCACCGTCCTGCAGCGCCGGGATGCGGTCGATGAGGTGCTGCGCGGTGATCCGGGCATGTTCGCGCTCGACGTCGTCGGGCTCCCCCTTGTCGTGACCCTTCGCCCAGATGACGGACGGCGCGATCTTCTCCACGAACACGCGCTGCAGGCCCAGTGGAATCTCCGCCTTCTCCACCGCAGTGTAAGCCGCGCCGATCGCGCCGCACGCCTCATGACTGAGCACGATGACGAGCTTGACTCCAAGGCTGGTCACGGCAAAATCGACAGACCCCGACACCGCCGCGTCGACGCACCCGCCGGCGGTGCGGATCACGAACATGTCGCCCAGGCCGGCGTCGAAAAGCATCTCGACGGGCACGCGCGAGTCGGAACACGCGAGCACGGCGGCGACGGGCGCCTGGCCCTCGCGCAACTCGAGGCGGCGCTCGACTGTGCTGTTCGGGTGCTCGACGTTATCGGTGGCGAAGCGATCGTTGCCGCGCAGGAGGGCCTCCCACACGGAGGCGGGAGAAGGGCTCTGGGGCTGGTTCAGTGTCTGTGCCATGACCACTATTGTGGCACTTATTGTGAGTATCCAGAACAAGGTGATCGACTACTTCCGCGGCAACGCCCGCGACCTGCCGTGGCGCGAGCCCGGCACGACCCCGTGGGGCGTTTTGCTCAGCGAGGTCATGAGCCATCAGACCCCCGTCGCGCGTGTCGCTCCCATCTGGCGGGAATGGATCACGCGCTGGCCCACTCCCGCCGACTTCGCCGCAGCCGGGCCCGACGAGGTATTGCGCGCGTGGGGCACCCTCGGCTACCCGCGCCGGGCGCTGCGGTTGCGTGAGTGCGCGCGTGCGATTGTCGACGAGTACGGCGGTGCGGTGCCCCGCGACGTCGATACGCTTTTGAGCCTGCCGGGAATCGGGGCGTACACGGCCCGGGCGGTCGCGTGCTTCGCGTACGGCGTCAACGCCGCCGTGGTGGACACGAACGTGCGCCGCGTGTACGCGCGGGTCGTCGAGGGGAAGTTCCTGGCCGCGCCGCGTGCCCGCGAAATCGCGGACGTCACCGCCCTGCTTCCCGACGTCGACGGACCGGTGTTCTCTGCGGGGCTGATGGAGCTCGGGGCCCGCGTGTGCACGGCCACTAACCCCAGATGCCCTGAGTGCCCGCTGGAGGCTGAGTGCGCATGGGTGGCCGCCGGTAGGCCCGAGCCGACGAAGGGCGAGCTCAAGCGCAAGAAGGTGCAGAAGTTCGAGGGAACTGACCGGCAGGTGCGCGGCAAGATCATGAAAGTGCTGCGGGAGGCCGAGGGCCCCGTGCCCCAGGCAGCGATCGACGTCGTCTGGCCCGAGGCGGCACAGCGTTCCCGCGCCCTATTTTCGCTTCTCAGTGACGGTCTGGCCGTGCAGGATGACAGCGGCTACTTCCACCTGCCGCGGTAGTTCAGGCCGCCTGGCAGGTTCAGCCACACCCCGCCGCGGGAGTTGACTGTGACGGGCCCGACTTTGGTGGAGACGGAGCCACCCGATTTCGACAGGTTGAGCCACGAATTGCGACCGAGCTTTTTCCTAGAGCGGTAGTAGATACCCATGGCGTCATCCTAGCGGCTTACCCGTTGGTGAAACGTCTACACTGCGTCCCCATGGATATTGGACATACCTTTGACGCGCACGCAGTTACCGTGGCATTCTCCATCGCCTTGCTCGCCGGAGTATCCACAGGGCTCGGCGGCCTGCTGGTCGCCCTCAAATCGAAGCCGACGAATCGGTTCCTCGCCGGCTCCCTCGGTTTCTCGGCCGGCGTCATGGTCTACATCTCGCTCGTCGAGCTCCTCCCCGGCGGAATCGATGACCTTGCGGAGGTCTACGGGGGAAGGGCCAGTTTGTACGGGGTTCTGGCGTTCTTCGCCGGCGTGCTCCTCATCGCGGTCATCGACAGGCTCGTTCCGGAGGCGATCAACCCGCATGAGTTCCCGGACGAGAGGTCCCGCGACCGCGCCCGCTCAACCATGATGCGTGCCGGGCTCCTGACTGGTGTCGCCATTGCGATCCACAATTTCCCAGAAGGTTTCGCCACCTTCATCGCGGCACTCGGTGACCCACAGCTGGCCTTGCCAATCGCAGCGGCCATTGCGATCCACAACATTCCGGAAGGCATCGCTGTGGCCGTTCCGTTGCGGGAGGCGACGGGCAAGAAGTGGGCCGCCGCTGGCTGGGCGACGCTGTCCGGTCTCGCCGAACCGCTCGGGGCAGCGATCGGGTTTCTTGTGCTCATGCCGTTTATGGGACCCGCCACCCTCGGACTGTCTTTCGCGGCCGTCGCGGGGATCATGGTCTTCATTAGCTTCGACAAGCTGTTGCCCAGCGCGATCGCCACAGGTCAGCACCACCACTCCGTCTATGGTGTGGTGGCCGGGATGGCCCTCATGGCCGCCAGCCTGATCGCGCTGTCTTAAGTCTCAACCCGGGGTTTAGTGACCGGAGGGAAACGACGGGGGTATCCAACAATCCAGATGACCCCAATTTTTATATACACGTGGGTCTAACTAGTAAAGTCCCACTAATGAAATCGCTCTTCCGCCTCTCAACGGCTGGCCTGGCCGCCCTCCTCATGCTCAACGCCGCCGCCCCCCAGGCCACCTCCCAAAGCTCCCAGCAAATCGCCGACGGCCTGTATTACGCCGCGACGACGCCGGTGGAAAACCTCTTGGGAGGATACGACCCCTTCTACGACGATCCCGTCGCCGATCTCGGCGCACCAGGCACCCTTCTGCGCACCCAGGCGGCACCCCACCTCCTCAACGTCATCGGCCCCGGTTACCCCGGATACGCTGAGAAGATCCTCTACACCTCTACCACCATCCACGGTGAACCCATTGCCACCAGCGGGTTCGTCATTGAACCAGCTACTCCGTGGCGAGGGTCAGGGCCCACGCCGACCATCGTCTTTGCTCCCGGAACCCGCGGTTCCGGCGACGCGTGCGCACCCTCGCGCGGGCCGTGGCTGACAACCAAGATTGACGTAGACAACACCGCCGTGGGGGTCAATTATGAGCTGCCCTTCTACGAAACGGCCGCGCACGTGGGAATTCGGGTGGTGGTTGTCGACTACATCGGCTTGGGCACTCCCGGCCCGCACACCTATGTTTTGCATGACGAGGAAGCCCACGCCATGCTCGACGCCGCCCGCGCTGTCGTTCCGGCGGGTGACCCGGTCGCCTTTTACGGATACTCCCAGGGCGGCGGAGCGGCTGCGGCGGCCGCGGAGCAGCAGCCCGCGTACGCGCCGGAGTTGAACTTGAAGGGGACCTTCGCGGGCGCGCCGCCAGCAGACCTGCTCGCCACCCTCGAAGGCGTGGACAACTCCATGATCGCCGCCGTGCTCGGTTACGCCGTCAACGGCTGGATCGACCGCTACCCCGAGGTGCGGCCACTGCTTGAATCGAAGATGAACGAACGCGGTGCACAGTTCATCGCGGGTACCGCCAATTCCTGCATGGTCGACGGTGCAGCGAAATGGGCGTTCACCGATACCAGAACGCTAACCGACACGGGTGAGTCCGTCGCGGAAATCCTGGCCGCGCGGCCAGAAGTTGCCGAGCTCTTTGAGGCGCAGAAGCTGGGTCAGAAGGCGCCCACCACTCCGATCATGGTCTCCACCGGCGGCGCGGACGATCTCGTCCCGACCCCGCAGGCAACTCAGCTCGCCCGGGACTACTGCGCCGCCGGAGTCAACACGACCATGTTCAACGAACACGTTCCGGCACTCACTCCGGGTATCAAAGTCGGTGTTAACCACGCCGCTGGCATCTTCACTCAGTTCGGTGTTTCCGGTTCGTGGATCATCGACCGCTTCAACGACGTGCCGGCCACATCCAACTGCGGAAGCTTTTAAACAGACACAACAGCACCCTCCCCTCGCCTGCTCGGCGCGGGGAGGGCGCTGTTTTAGTACCGCTTCTACGCCGGGGAGCCAGCACTAGCGGGGCCACGGCCCTCTTCGTCATCGTTGCCCGGAGCATCCTCCGCGAGCGTCACCTCGGGCGCATCGGGTTCGTCCGACGGGTTGTCACCGGGGCCTTCAATCGGGGAGTCCGCCACGGGCTCCGGGGCGATGTCGCGGACCTCTTCCAGCTCCTCCACATCGAAGGTGTCAACCGGCAGCGGCTTCGGGCGCGGGGCGAAGGTGAAGGTGGCCTCCTCGGCGACCTTGCCGCGCTCGCGCTTGGCCGACTCGACGTCGCCGTCCCAGTTCTCTACATCGACGGTGATGATCTCACCGGCGCCGATCTCGCCGTAGAGAATCTTCTCCGAAAGGATGTCCTCGATCTCGCGCTGGATCGTGCGGCGCAACGGTCGAGCACCTAGCACGGGGTCGAACCCGCGCAGAGCGAGGAGGTTCTTGGCCTTGTCCGTGACCTCGATCCCCATATCCTGGGCCGCGAGGTTCTTGTCCACGCGGCTGATCATCAACTCGACCATCTGGACAATCTCATCCTGCGTGAGCTGGCGGAATACCACGATCTCGTCGATGCGGTTGAGGAACTCGGGGCGGAAGTGCTTCTTCAGCTCGTCGTTGACCTTGTTCTTCATCCGGTCGTACTGAGCGTCAGCATCCGTGGCGGTGCTACCGGAGAAGCCCAGACCGACGGCCTTCGAGATGTCGCTCGTGCCCAGGTTGGACGTGAAGATCAGCACGGTGTTCTTGAAGTCCACCATGCGGCCCTGGCCGTCGGTGACGTGGCCTTCCTCTAGGACCTGCAGCAGCGTGTTGTAGATCTCCTTGTGCGCTTTCTCGATCTCGTCGAAAAGCACCACGCTGAAAGGCTTGCGGCGAACCTTCTCCGTCAGCTGGCCACCCTCCTCGTAACCGACGTACCCGGGAGGGGCACCGAACAGGCGCGAGGCGGTGAATCGGTCGTGGAACTCGCCCATGTCGATCTGGATGAGCGAATCCTCGTCGCCGAACAGGAATTCGGCCAGAGCCTTCGACAGTTCGGTCTTACCCACGCCGGAAGGTCCAGCAAAAATGAAAGAACCAGAGGGGCGCTTCGGGTCCTTCAACCCCGCGCGGGTGCGGCGGATGGAGCGGGAAATGGCGCGCACGGCCTCGTCCTGGCCGATGATGCGCTTGTGCAGCTCGTCTTCCATGTTGAGCAGGCGCGAGGACTCGGACTCGGTGAGCTTGAACACGGGGATGCCGGTCCAGTTCGCGAGCACGTCCGCGATCTGCTCGTCACCGACCTCGGCGATGTCCTCGAGGTCGCCGGAGCGCCACTGCTTTTCCTTCGCCTTGCGCTCCTCGCCCAACTTGCGCTCTGTGTCGCGCAGACCTGCGGCCTTTTCGAAGTCCTGGGCGTCGATTGCCGCTTCCTTCTCCTTGCGCACCTCGGCGATGCGCTCGTCCACCTCGCGCAGGCCTTCGGGCGCGGTCATGCGCTTAATGCGCATGCGGGCACCGGCCTCGTCCAGGAGGTCGACGGCCTTGTCCGGCAGGAAGCGGTCGTTGATGTAGCGGTCGGACAGGTTCGCCGCGGCAACCAGGGCATCGTCGGTGTAGGACACCCGGTGGTGCGCCTCGTAGCGGTCGCGCAGGCCCTTGAGAATGGTCACGGTGTCTTCGACGGAAGGCTCGTCAACCTGGACAGGCTGGAAGCGGCGCTCCAGGGCGGCGTCCTTTTCAATGTGCTTTCGGTACTCATCCAGAGTGGTCGCGCCGATCGTCTGCAGCTCGCCGCGGGCCAGCTTCGGTTTGAGCAGCGACGCCGCGTCGATCGCACCCTCGGCGGCGCCTGCGCCCACGAGAGTGTGGATTTCGTCGATGAACAGAATAATGTCACCGCGCTGGTTGATCTCCTTGAGCACCTTCTTCAGACGCTCCTCGAAATCACCGCGGTAGCGCGAGCCCGCGACCAGGGAGCCGAGGTCGAGCGAGTAAACCTGCTTGTCCTTCAGGGTCTCGGGGACCTTGCCGTTGGCTATGTCGAGCGCAAGGCCCTCCACCACCGCAGTCTTGCCCACACCGGGCTCACCGATGAGCACCGGGTTGTTCTTCGTGCGGCGCGACAGCACCTGCATGATGCGCTCAATCTCCTTGTCGCGACCGACAACGGGGTCGAGCTTGCCCTCGCGGGCAGCCTGGGTGAGGTTGCGGCCGAACTGGTCGAGCACCAGCGAGTTCGAGCGCTCGCCCTGCTGCCCGCCGCGGGGTCCGGAGCCGCCGCCGAGGGGTGCCGCGCCGGAACCGGCGCCGGCGAGACCGCCCTGCTCACCGCCTTCTTCCTGGCCCTCGCCGCCTTCGTAACCGGAGAGCAGCTGGATAACCTGCTGGCGCACGCGTGGCAAGTCGGCGCCGAGCTTAATCAGCACCTGCGCCGCCACACCCTCACCCTCCCGGATGAGCCCGAGCAGCAGGAACTCGGTGCCAATGTACTTGTGGCCCATCTGCAACCCCTCGCGCAGGGAGAGTTCGAGGACCTTCTTCGCGCGCGGCGTGAACGGGATGTAACCCGTCACCGGCTGGGTGCCGTGGCCGATGATCTCCTCGACCTCGCGGCGGACATCTTCGAGGTTAATGCCCATGGACTCCAGCGCCTTGGCGGCTACGCCCTCACCCTCTTTGATCAGGCCAAGCAGGATGTGCTCCGTGCCCATGTAATTGTGGTTCAGCGCGCGCGCTTCCTCCTGGGCCAGGACGATAACGCGGCGGGCTCGGTCGGTAAACCGCTCGAACATCAGGCAACCCCTTTATCTGGAAGGTTTGTGAAAATAGTTGTCCTCCACCATAACGCGCGGCTACGACAACCCTTCCCGGATTTCCAGTCGGGATGTGACAGTCAGGTAATAAACACCACGTCACCGGCCATGTTCACCGGTAGCGAACACGGTGATATGGACGGCTAGTTTTCCCCGCGGCCGCGGGATGTCACAGTCAAGGTTTTCTCGACTGTGACCGCCTGGGGTTTTAGACGCCGGAAACTCTTCACTGTGACATCTCCCGGCTGTTACGGGCAACCTACAGCAGGTCTCGCAACACCGGGTCCGCCATGTTCAGCACGGCGTTGCGGGCGTCCGTCGCGGTCTGCGCGTCCTCGGCGTAGTTAGCCATCTGACGGCAGGTGTCGAGGTCGTGCAACCGCAGCGCGGCGCGCACCGCGTTGACCTTGCCGGGCGCCATGGACAGCGAAGTCACACCGAGGCCGACAAGCACGAGCGCCATGAGCGGGTCGCCGCCGGCCTCGCCGCACACGCCGACGGGCTTGCCGGTGGCCTCGCCACCTCGGCAGGTCGCGCGGACCATGGACAACACGGCGGGCTGCCACGGGCTGAGCAGGTGCGCCAGCTCCCCCTCCATGCGGTCTGCGGCCATCGTGTACTGGGACAGGTCGTTGGTGCCGATCGAGGCGAAATCCACCAGCGACAACAGCTGCTTGGCACGGATCGCCGCCGCCGGGGTCTCCACCATCACGCCAACGCGCTTCAAACCGTGGGCGCGGGCTTTATCGGCGAACCAGGTGGTTTCTTCCACGGTGGAAACCATCGGCGCCATGACCCACAGGTCCGCGGCTGGCGCGGCGGCGCTGGCTTGGGCCAGGGCGATGAGCTGGGCGTCGATAAGATCTTCTCGCGCCTGCGACAGGCGTAGACCACGCCGGCCGAGCGCGGGGTTCTCCTCGGGCCCCAGGTCCGCGAACGAGAGCGGTTTGTCCGCGCCCGCATCGAGCGTGCGCACGACCACGCGGCGGGTGCCGAAGGACTCGAGCACGGAGGTGTACGTGGCCGTCTGCTCCTCGATGCTGGGGGCAGCGTCGCGGTCGAGGAAGAGGAACTCGGTGCGGAACAGGCCGGAACCCTCGAGGTCGTACGTCGCGGCTTTGGCGGCGTCGTCGGCGGTGCCGATGTTGGCCAGCAGCTTGACCTTGTGGCCGTCGCGGGTCGCGCCCTCGCCGGAGGAGCCGGCCAGAGCGGCGGCGCGGCGGCGGGAGCGTTCCTTCAGCTCTGCGACATCGGAGGCGGTCGGCGCGACGATGACCTCGCCCACGCCGCCGTCGATGGCGAGCTCGACGTTCTCGGCGCTGGCGAGCGCCTCCGCGATACCCTTGACCTGCACGGCCGCGGGGATGCCGAGCTGCGCGGCGAGGATCGCGGTGTGCGAGGTCGCGCCGCCAGCCTCCGTGACGATGCCGCGCACCATCTCGGGGTCGAGCGTCGCGGTCTCCGCGGGCGCGAGGTCGTGCGCGACCAACACCACTGGCTCGGTCAGGTCAGGCACGCCGGGTTCGGGCAGATTGCGCACCCGCGCGGTGGCGCGGTCGCGGATGTCGTAGAGGTCCGTAACACGCTCCGCCATGTACCCGCCGAGCCCCCGCAACTTCGTGGCGTAGACCTCCACCGCGTCGTGGATCGCCTTGGTCACGCCGGTACCCTTCTTCAGCTCCTTGTCCACACCCTTGATCAGGCCGCGGTCGGTGGCCAGGGCCGCGGTGGCCTCGAGCACGGCCTTGGAGGTCTCCGAATTGGCATGCCCGGCGCGTTCACGTAGCGACGCCGCGACCTGATCGAGCGCGTCGCGCACGCGCCGGCCGTCGGCGTCGGCATCTACCGAGGCGGGCTCAAACTCGTCGATGCCCACCGCCGGGGTGACAACGGCGACGGGCCCGGAGGCGGTTCCGGCGGAGACCCCGATGCCGTGGAGGACGAGACGATCATTCATTGTGGTTCCTTTCGGTCTCTCCCAGCCTGACGATGTGGTGGCCGAGGTAGGCGGGGCAGGGCACTCGCATCGCACCAACCCATTAATATGGACGACAAATCTAATTCCCACCTTAACCAAGAACTAAGGACCGTTCTCATGCGACGTTCTTTGCGTGCTTTCATGTTGCTGACCGTCGCCGTGACGCTGTCTGCCTGCGCGGAATCAGGTGAGGAAGCGCAGATGCCGTTGAGAACGGTGGAAACGATCTCCAGAGAGCCGCGTCCGGCGAATGGCGAAGTATCTGCCTCCACCTCCGTGAAACCCGAGGGCACTACGAGCTCCGAAAACGCCCCGACAACCAAAGCAGCTACGAAAACTTCGGCGGTGAATGACGACGTGGCTCCCTCGACGTCTGCGGCACCGGCACCGGCACAGCGCGCTGGTGGTTACTACACCGCCAGCAACAACGTCGCGGCATCCCACCCCCAGTGTGACGGCCGATGGATCCTGATCTACGAGTCCGTTCACGGTTTCGGAGTGGACACGCCTGCGCAGATCACACGCGCGCTGAACTCGTACCCATCCTCCGAATACACAAACCCCGGTGAGTGTCCGTCGCTACGCGCCCGGGTTGACGGCCAGGACATTTACCCCGTGTACCGCGACTTTGGAAGCGATGTTGAGGGGATGTGCGCGGCATGGCGCTCCGGCGGGCAGACGGCCAATCCCCGCTCCCTCAACATGGCGGGGGACTTCTCCCACCCCTGCTAGTAATTCTGCTTCCCCGGACAGGTTGGCGTGGGATCCAGAGCCGTCGAGAAGCTAGTACTCGTCGGGCAGCGTCCACACCGGCGGGTCCACCAGGGTCCCGCTGGGAGTGATTTTTCCGTCGGAGGTCACGGTGAAAGAGTCCCCTCCGGATGTGCACTGCAGCGTCTCGCCATCGGGGTAGCGGCACCTGCTTTCGCGAACGGTGATTGACTCGCCAGGGTGCAGCGTTCCTTGCGAGGGACCCACCCCTTCAAACACCGTGTAATGCATGCTGTCCTCCCCGATATAGACCGAGTCGGGCTGCCGCGGAGGTAGGGGGACCGCAGTGACCATTGGGGCGTCGGGCGGGGTAAGCCCCTGACACGTCGCGCCGTGCGGGCTGATCGCACAGGTGCCCGTTCTTGACCCCACAATGTAGGTGAATACGCTCATCCCGGCACGCTCGAACGTTTTTGGGTCGACAGGGGTATCGGCTGCACGCGAGGTGGTCGTTGTACTCGAAGCGGGGTTCTGCGCGGGAGGTTCCGCGGTGATGACGGATGCCGTGGTCAGCAGGGCGCCTACTGAACTTGTGCCTGGGGTGTCCTGCGCGGCACACCCGGTCAGAACCGCGACACACGCCACGGCAACCGCTCCTGCAACACGTGTCTCCATTTTCCTGCCCTCCGTCGCTTGGCGGCGTGTCCCCAGTTGCACCCAATCTCGTTATTGGACGCCACTCTAACGCACAGGAACCACGCGCGCAGGCACGGTGGGAAGCGTTCCCGTCGTTAATTCCGCGCAGTCTCCCGCAGCCTGACGATGTGAAGGCCGAGGTAGGCGATTTCGTCTTCTGTCAGCGCACAGTCAAATCGTAGCTCCACCACCGACGCCACAGTGCGCGCGCAAGCGACCTCGCGCGGGTAGGCGCTGAGTAGCTGCTCAGTCAGTGGCGAGTGCGCGTGGTCGAGCTGTTGACCGCGGCTCAAGCGCACCAGAAGGTAGCGCACGTGGGTGATGAAGCGGGCAACGCTTATCGACGCCGTGTCCAACGCCACCCCGAGCCCCGCCGAAACCACCTCCAACATTTGCTGGATCACACCCGTCATCTGGTACGTCTGAGTCAGGTCCCCGGTGGAAAACCCGGCATTGACCACGTGGAGCGCAAGCGCGACGGCCTCAGATTCGGGCAACTTGACGCCGCCGGGACCCTGGCGCCGGTTTATATCGTTGAGCAGGGCGACGCCGAGCTCGTACTCGCGCGGGTAGAGGTGCAGCACCTCCGAGCGCAGCGGGTACTCGACCACCTCGCCCGCCCGGGCCCGCTTGACCGCCAACTCAATGTGGTCCGAGATGGCGGTGATCAGCGTCAGGCGGCTGCGTACTTCCTCGGGTGCACCGACCGCGTCGAGGGCGGCGGTCACCTGGGAGACGCGTTCCGCGGGCAATCCGGCGAGCATTTCTGCCGAGTGGTCGGGATCGCGGCCGTCGGCGGGCACGAACACCCGCGCGACCCTGGCGAGGTCAAGCTCGTCACCCTCCTTCGCGCCGAAACCGATCCCCCGCCCCGTGGCAACAACTTCCCCGCCATGGGCGACGCTGCGCGCGAGCACGACGTTGTTGTTGAACACGCGCAGGATCTGCATGACAGGTGATTCTACCGCCAGGAGCACCTGGTGTACTACCTGGTCACGTCCAGAACCGGGTCGCCGGCGCGGACTGCGCCGGAAGCGACGTCGTCGACGCTCGCCATGGCCTTGGTGTTGACTACGGTGGTGATCACGGTTGGGTTATAGCCAGCGCGCTGTACCGCGGCGAAATCGACGCGGGCTAGCGGCTGACCTACCTCAACCTGCTGCTTCTTCTCCACCAGCGGGGTGAACCCTTCGCCTTTCATCTGGACGGTGTCGATGCCGATGTGCACCAGCACCTCCACGCCCGCGTCGGTCTTGATACCGTAGGCGTGGCCCGTCTTGGCCACGGAGATCACCTTGCCGGCGACCGGCGAGACGACGGTTGCATCGGCGGAGGTGGCCGGAATGACCCCGACGGCTTGGCCGAGCGCTCCGGAGGAGAAAGCCGGGTCATCGATCGCACCCATGGCCACTACCTCACCGTCTGCCGGTGCGAGAACGAGGGTGGCTGCGGCGTTTTCTGCGGCCGGAACCTCCGGGGACGCCACAGGCGCGCCCGAATCAGCCGCGGGAACCACCGCCGCCGGGGCATTGCCCAAGTCGCCGTCGTTGCCCGCGACCGCGAGGGCCGCGGCCTTCTCCTCTGCAGTGCGGTAGTCGGAGAGGTAAATGAGGATGAACGCGGTGAGGAACGCGACCGCGATCGAGATGACGTAAACCCACGCGGGGCTGAACACCGGAATAGTCAGCAGAGAGGTGAACACGAACGCGCTGGTCTGCACGCCGTCAAACGGCGCGGAGAGGATGGCAATAGTCAGGCCACCGGTGAAACAGCCCACGAGCATGCGCGGGTAGATGCGCTTGAAACGCAGGTGGATGCCGTAGAGCGAGGGCTCCGAGATGCCGCCGAATAGGCCCGCCGCGAGAGCGGAGCCGGACGTCTGGCGCATCACCGTGTCGCGGTCACGCATAGAAATGGCAAGCACCGCGGCGGTCGCACCGAAACAGGCGAAGTTCCATACGCCCATCGGGCCCTGGATGAAGTCGTAACCCAGGGTCTGGATGTTGACGAGCATGAGCGCGTTGAGCGGCCAGTGCAGGCCGAGCGGGACGAGGAACGGGTAGAGCATCGGGATCGCGATGGCGAAAACGAAGGGGGCGTTGCTGTTGAGGAACGCCAGGCCGACGCCGATCCACGCGCCGAGGGCGTAACCCAGCGGTCCGATGACCAGCGCGGTAAACGGGATCATGAGCAGCAAGGTAAAGAAGGGCACGAACACCATGTGCACGGCGGACGGGATGATCCTCTGCAGGCCCTTGTACACCAGCGCGGCAACGGCGGCCATGATCAGCGGGACGAAGACGTTGCCACCGTAGCTCGGCAGATACATGGGCAGGCCCATGACGGTGACGCGGGCGACCTCGGTGCCCAAAAGCGCGTTCTGCTCCAGCACGGCGTCGGGGTGCTCCGCCAAGCCGGAAAATTGAGGGGTGAACAGCGCCAGCATGACGGCGGCCGGCACCCACGGGTCGATGTTGAGCTTCTTGCCCGCGTTGTAAGCCACCATGACCGGGAGGAAGAAGAACACGGAGTTCCACATCGCATCAACGAACTGCCAGCCCGGTGTTTTGACCTCCGCACGGAAGTCCACCAGGCCGAGAGCGTCCATAACGGCAGCGAAGGCGATAATGAGCGATGCTCCCAGCAGCACGCCCAAGATCGGGCGGAACGAGTCCGAAAGGTACTCGAAGAAGGCATCGAGCCAGGGCATCTTGCCCTTCGCCTTGGAGCGCTGCTCCGCCTTGACGGCGGCATTGGACCGTTCGCGCATCTCAGGCAACCCGTTCATCGCGTTGTACACGTTGGCCACGTCGCCGCCGATAATGACCTGGTAGTGGGAACCGCCCTGGGCGACGGCGCCCATGACTTTCGGGACGGATTCGAGTTTGGCCTTGTCGGCGAGGGAGGCGTCGTTAAGCTCGAAGCGAAGTCTGGTCGCGCAGTGGGTCAGCGACGCGATGTTATCGGCGCCGCCGACGCCGTCGAGGATGTCCGCGGCCTGCTGCTGCAGACCTGATGTGGTGGTGGACATCGTGCTCTCCTTTCGGGTTGATCAGGATCGAAACGCGAAAAGACCTGGAGCGAAGCGCGTCGGGGCGCCAGCTCCAGGTCTTGCCCCGGCCTATGAAGAACCGGGTAACAACCCTGTGGTTGGTGGATACATAAATGTTAGAACTAGAAAAGTTAAATAGCAATTCGCCCCAGTGACAATGTGCGAATCAACGGGATTGAGTGCACCAGGTCACAGCGGTGACCCTCCGGCCCTGTCAGTCCAGCGGCACTCCCCGGCCGTCCCGGTCGTAACCGCCCGCGCCGGCGAGCACGAGCACCGTCTCCACAAGGGCCCACAGGCCCACCGCGCCCAGGATCACAAACCCGATGAGGAGGATCGTGGTGAGGAACCCGACAACGGAAAGCACGAGTTTGATCGCGCCGAGCTTGTTCTGGTGCAGGTAGAAGTTGCCCACACCGAGGCCACCAAGGAAAAAGAACAGCAGGGCCGCGACGATCTTGCTCTTCGGGGCCACGGGGTAGGCAGGCTGCGCAACCGCGCCGTACTGCTGCTGTGGAGACGGGAATTGCTGGTACAGCTGCTGAGCACCAAATTGCTGCGGCGGCGCCGTGGGGAACGTGCCATACCCCGCGGAGTAGGGGGCGGGCTTACGCAGTGGCAGACCATCGGCGTCGAACTGTTCCCCACCGGGGCCGGTGTACCTCGTGCTCACAGGATCGATCCTTCTGTTGGAGTGCTGGTTGACTGTGAGTCACACTACCGCGTGCACTTCATTGGCGCTCTACAACGACGTCCCAAAATTCGCGGGTCCCGAGCAACTGCCGCAATGCTCGCTAGTTCGCCTCGGGCTTGACCAACGGGAAGAGCACCGTCTCACGGATGCCCAGGCCGGTCAGTGCCATGAGCAGGCGGTCTACGCCCATGCCCGTGCCGGCAGTCGGGGGCATGCCCTGCTCCATCGCGGCAAGGAAGTCCTCGTCGAGCACCATGGCCTCGTCATCACCGTGGGCGGCTAGGCGCGCTTGGTCCGCGAAGCGCTCGCGCTGGATGACCGGGTCGACCAGCTCGGAGTAACCGGTGGCCAGCTCGAAGCCGCGCACGTAGAGGTCCCACTTCTCGGTCACGCCGGGCTGCTCACGGTGGTCGCGAGTCAAAGGCGACGTCTCGACAGGGAAGTTGATCACGAAGGTCGGCTCGTAGAGCTGGTCGGAGCACAGCTCCTCCCAGATCTCCTCGACGAGCTTGCCGTGCAGCCAGCCCGCGTTCTGCGGCACCCGCAACCCAATGGCCTCGGCGATAACCGTGAGTTCTTCCACGGTGGAGTTGATGGTCACCTCGGGCTGGCCGGGGAATTTCCGCGCCAGCGCCTCGTTGAGCGAGGGGTACATCTCCAGCACCTTCCACTCACCGGAGAAGTCGTACTCCGTGCCGTCGGCGAGCGTAACTTTCTGCGAGCCGAAAACCTCCTGCGCGCAAAACTGCACGAGGCCCTTCATCATCTCGGCACCGTCCTTGTAAGTGCCCCAGGCTTGGTAGGTCTCCAGCATGGTGAACTCGGGCGAGTGTGAGGAATCCACACCCTCGTTACGGAAGTTGCGGTTGATCTCAAAGACGCGTTCGATGCCGCCGACCACACAGCGCTTGAGGTAGAGCTCGGGGGCGATGCGCAGGAACAGGTCAATATCGAGCGCGTTGGAGCGGGTGACGAAAGGGCGCGCTGCCGCACCGCCGTGCAGGGTCTGCAGCATCGGCGTCTCCACCTCGAGGAAATCGAGACCGGTGAGGTACTTCCGCACCGCAGCGGTGACCTTGATGCGGGTCAAAGCATTGTCACGCGCGGCTTCGCGCATGATCAGGTCTGTGTAGCGGTGGCGGACGCGCTGCTCCTCGTTCATCTCCACAAACGCGACGGGCAGCGGGCGCAAAGCCTTCGACGCCATCTGCCAGGCGGAAGCCATGACGGAGAGCTCGCCGCGCCGCGACGCAATGACGCGGCCACTGACGGAAACGATGTCGCCCAGGTCAACGTCGTCCTTCCAGCTGGCCAAGGCTTCCTCCCCAACTTCGGCGAGGGAGAGCATGACCTGCAACTGGGTGCCGTCGCCCTCCTGCAGGGTGGCGAAGCAGAGCTTTCCGGTGTCGCGCTTGAACATGATGCGCCCGGCGACGGCAACCGTGTCCTGCGTCTCCCCGCCCGGCGCGAGGACGGTCACACCCGTTGGGGGTACCGGCGCCTCAGCGGAGTCGTCGTCGGCGACGACAGCGTAGGCCGCGCGGAGGTCCTTCAGAGAGGTAGTGCGGTCCACGGCGACGGGGTACGCGCCGCGTCCGTCGTCGATAAGCTTCTGGCGCTTGGCACGGCGGAACTGCTGCTGCTCGGAAAGATCCTGGCTCTCGGTAGTCACGGTGAACCAGATTAGTCGGTGCGATGCCCGAGCGGGAGTTCAGCCCAGCTAGGGGCACACCGGAAGTGCGAGGCGCTGCTCCTCGGCGTCGCGGCCGTTGATGAGAATGCCGTAGTCGCTGTTCGCGCCCTTAGGCGCCAGGAAATACGCGGGTTCCGACGAGTCCTCCAACGTGACGGAGGTGACCTCGCACTGGCCGTTGCTCAGCACATGGGCGGAGGTGCTCTCGGGCAGCGCCGCGTCGCGGGCTGTCTCGGAGTCATACTTGATCACGGAGACACCGAGGTCAGCGTCCGCGCACCGGATCTTTCCCAGCTGGCCTGCATCCGCAGCGGCTTCAGCGCACGGCAAACCGTTCCATCCCTTGAGCCCCTCCCTTGCAGAGACGATATCCGGGAACGCCATGTGGATCTCCTGATTCACGCCCTCCCACCGCTCACCCGCGCCGCGATGGGTGTACCACCACAAACCGCCCGCCGCCGCGGACAGCAGAAGCACGGCGGCAAGCAGCCACGGCCAGACGGCACGCTGGGACGTGGACCGCTCGGGTTTCACCGTGGCGCCGGGGGCGGAACCCGTCTCTGGGAAGTACTGCCGGGGGCGGAAGCTGCCAACACCGGCGTCGGCCCATTGAGCCCGCGCCAGCTCGCGCAGCGACACAATGTTAATGTCCGGCGCATTCGGGTCGTCCAGCTTAGAGTCGTACGCGCCGCGCTTGCCCGGGTGGCCCAGGATGCGCCTGGCGACGTCCAGCTCCTCCATACCACCTGGGTTGGTAGGTGCACCTGCGTTGATGCGGCGGTCAAGCTCACCCGCGATGGACGCTGAATCCATGGCACGGTCGAGTCCGAGTGACGAGTACAAGTCGTAGTGGGCCATGGAATTCCTCGCGAGCTGGTGTTATCGGAAGCGGCTGTCAGCCACGATCAATATACCGCCACCTAGCCCTCTTTGTTCTTGAATCCCACCCCGAGGGGAACCCCGACGTTATCGCTCAGGCGCACGCCGCCGAGGGTGACGGCGGCGAGCAGGCGGGCGTCGCCGCGCTCAGGCGCGGGGCCGAAGTTGAGGCCGCGGATCTCGAGGTAGTCGGGGGTGAGCCCCGCGGCCTCGAGAACGCCTCGCGCGGTGGCGAGGACGGCGTCCGCCCCGCGCTCGGCGACGTGCGCCCCGGCAGTCAGTGCGGCGGACAAGGCGAGCGCGGCGTCGCGGTCGGTTTCGGCAATCGAGGTATTGCGTAGCGACATCGCCACACCTGTCGACGTCCGCACCGTCGGCACGCTGTGCAGCTTGACCTCCACGCGCAGAGCGCTGACGGCTTGCTGCACGGCCGCGAGCAGTTCGAAGTCCTTCTCCCCCAGCACCACATCGGTGGCGTGGGTGGCGTTGACGGCGGCGAGCACGCCGGCGACGGATTCGGCGATCTCGGCGGCATCCTCGAGGTGGTCGAGGCCCGTGCTTATCCGCGCGCCCTCTCCCAGCGCGCCATGGAAGACCACGTCCACCTTTTCCTCGGCGAAGACGTCGGGAACCTCGTCACCGGCGTAGGTGACCATGACGACCGCGCCAAGCAACGAGCGCGCCGCGCGGATCAGCTGCACATGGCCGGCGTGGACGCCAGTACCCAGCGGCACCACCACCACGGACTTGCCCACCTTGCGAAACGCCCGGCCGTACACCGCGAGCTGCGCGGGGTCGGTGACAACAACGGCGGTACCTGGTTCAAAGGCCATCTACGTACAATCCTTGTCCGCTGTGGAAATCGCCCACAGCTCGATTTCTGCGTCGCCGGTGCGTTCGGCATGGCGGCGCTCCAGGTCCGCGAAAAGGCGGGCAACTCCCGGTTCCTCAATCACCCGGTGCATCTGTTCCAGGACAGCCGGGTCGGCCGAACCGAGTGCGACGGGTTCACCGTGGACGAAGTCGTCCTCGAACGCGTCCGCCGATTCCACGGCGGAGCGCAGAAGCTGGAAGGCATCCCGCCGCACGACGCGCTCCAGCGCCATGAGCCGCAGCGCCGCAGCGACCCCGAGGCGCTGGCTGTCCGAGATCGGGTGGCTGACCCCGCCAAGCTCCGCGACGAGCAACCCGATGACGGTCTCACCGAGTTCGTCGGCCGCCGATGTCACCCAGTGGTTGGCCCACATGTTATGGGCGGCCATGACGACGGCGCCGCGCGTCTCCACAGCGTCGAGAAGCTGTGTGCCCTCGCTCAGCGCGGTGTGGATGAACATCTGCCGCGGACGCACGAAAGGTTCAAGCGCGTCCACGCTGCGCGCGATCCACCCCGTGTCTGACGTGTCCAGCAGAACCAGGTCGACATGTTTGACGTCCTCTGGCGTATCGACGGCCCGCAGAACGTGGCCCGCCTGAGCAAACGCCCTGGCCAGTTCTGTCTCACCCGTCACCGCACCGATGGTGAGGCGTGGCGTCATCTACTCCGCGTCCTTGTTGTCGTTGTCCCTCTTCGACCGTGCGAGCAGCTCGGCCACGGTCAGTGAACCGCGGCCATGCTCGTCACGGCGGCGGCGCCCGCCACGCACATCTTCATCCTGCTTCGGCGCGGGCGCCGGCTTCGGCTCCGGCTTTGGCTCCGGCTCCGGCGTGACCGGCTCGACATGTTCCGCCTGGCGCTCACTGATCAGCTGCGACAGCGGGTTCTGCGCGTTGGTGAGCGTGTCGCGCTGCGTTCCGAACCGGCCGGCGATGGCGTCGAAGGACGGCGCGCCGACCGGGCGGGAGAGACCCGGTTCTGGCTTCACCACCGGCTCGGCCTTCTTAACCGGTGCCTCGTCGGTCACCCGCTTGATCTTCGCGGTCTCGTCGGTGGAGGGACCTGAGGTGGGCTTCTCTGCCGGGGCAGCTGCCGCGGCTTGCGCAGCTTCTACAGGTTCCGCAGCGGGCACGGCCGGTTCTGCGGGCTCCTCCCGCTTGGTGGAGCCCCCCGCCCGCTCGAGTTCGGCAATCCGGCGCGCCTCGGCCCGCAAGGCTGCGGGCTCGTACTCGAACTGCCGGCCCGAGAGCTCCTCCAGCTGCGCGCGCAGCCGGGCGAGCTCAGCTTGGATCTCACGCAGGACTTCGACGTCAACCCCGGTCGGGGCACCACCCGCATTGCGCTCGAGCGCCCGCGCGGCCCGGTCGGCCTCGCCCCGGGCGTGCACGGCATCGAGCTGCGCCTCGTAGCGCTCCTCGCGGGCGACGAGCTCGCGCTCGGCCGTGTCTCGGTCGCGGCGCAGGCGGGCCGCCAGCAGGATTCCCGCCGCGGCGGCCCAGAGCGCGAGCACGAGCGAGACTTTGAGAACGTTGGCCGAGTTCGTGAACAGCATGACCACGGTGCCCACGACCGCGAGGGCGAAGGGCACGACGATCCACAGAGTTCCGCTGTCGCGGGACGGTTTCTCGGCATTCATGCCCATCACCTTAGCCAACCGGCTCACCCTCAGTCGGCGGCGACACCTCGCAGGAGCGCTCGAGAACCACCCCGGCAATTGCCAGAGCGAGCCCGCCGAGGGCGCCCGACACCGTGCCCGGCAGATCGTCCTGCGCGGCCGCGAGCACGTCCAGACGCGGCACGATGTAGACGAGCAGCCCGGTGAACAACCCGCCGCAGACCGCGCCCGCCCACGCGCTGGCCTTGCCCAGCAGCATGAAGTTGGCCGCCATCATGGGGTTGAGCTGCGAGCGGTCGAGGCCCACCTTGCCCTCCTCGCGTCGCTTCCTCACCATGTACGCGGTGAACAGGCAGGCGGCGGCGACGATCCACAGCGGCAGGGACGCGGTTGCCCCGACGGTGGTCAGCGCGCCATAGAACCGGCGCACGAGGATGAAGGCGGCGGCAGCCATGAATCCGGCCAGAGCGACCAATGCCGGTACCTGGGTCCTGCTCACAGTCTCCTCACCCCCTCCGAACCAAGCTTATCGACGATCCCCGCAACGCTTTCCCCCTCCAACTCCGCACCCGGGTCGATCTCGAGCCACGGCACGAGCACGAACGCCCGCTGGCTCGCGCGCGGGTGGGGCAAAGTGAGGCCCGGGTCGTCGGACGCGTGGCCGTCGATACGCACGATGTCCACGTCGAGGGTGCGCGGGCCCCACCGGGTCTCACGCACGCGCCGCGCGCGCGACTCGAGGTTCTGGCAGCGACGCAGCAGCTCCAGCGGTGTCTGGTCGACCTCGACGATGAGAACCTGGTTGAGAAAGTCGTTCTGCGCCACCCCGCCCCACGGCGCGGTGGCGTAGAGGGAGGACGCCGCGACGAGCTCGCCCGCGAACTCGTCGACGACGCTCGCGAGGTGCGCGCGGGAGTCCTCCATGTTGGAGCCCGTGGAGAGAACGGCGCGCACGACCTACCCCTTCAAGTTCTTGCGGGAGCGCCGCGCCACGACGGCGACGTCGTCGAAGATCAGCGGGATCGGCGCGTGCGGCTTATGCACGGTGACCTCGACCGCGTGGAGGATCGCGTACTTGTGCAGCGCCGCGTCGGCGATCTCGGTTGCGACCGTTTCCACGAGCTGGCGCGGGGTGCCGCACGCGATGTCATGGGCGAGCTGCGCCAGCTCCGCGTAGTTGACGGTCTTGGTCAGGTCGTCTGCCGCCGCGGCCCCTGCGAAGTCGAGCCAGCACACAATATCTAGCGTGAAGACCTGGCCGAACTCCGTCTCGTGCGGCAGCACACCGTGGTTGGCGTGGACCTTCAGACCCGTGAGCTCGATGCGGTCAGCCACGGCCGGCCCTTCTCATCGCGGCGGCGACGTCCACGGCGTCGCGCGAAGCCGCGACCTCGTGGACCCGCACGCACCACGCACCCATCTGCGCCGAGATGGCGCTCACGGCGGCGGTGGCCGGGTCGGCGTCGACAGGTGCGTGCTCGAGGCCGCGGTCGGCGCGGATGGAGGCGAGGAAGCGCTTGCGCGACGCCCCCACCAGCACGGGGAACTCGCCTGCAATGAACTCCGGCAGCGCCGCAAGCAACTGCCAGTTTTCCTCGCCCGTCTTGGCGAAGCCGAGGCCCGGGTCCACCACGATCTGGCTGCGGCGCACCCCCGCGGCGAGGGCGTCGTCGATGCACTGCCCCAATAGCGCGTGCACGTCTCCGGTGACGTCGCCACCGTGGTCGGAGGCACCGGACGCGCTGCCGAAGACGTCCGTGCGCCAGTGCATGAGACACACCGGCAGGCCGGTGTCCGCCATGACGCGGTACATGTCCATGTCGGCGAGTCCGGCGGAGACGTCGTTGATCAGGTCTACCCCGGCCTCAGCTGCCGCGGCGGCGGTGGAGGCGCGCATCGTGTCCACCGAGGTGCGGATGCCCTCCGCGCTCAGTGCCTGGATGACGGGGCGGATGCGCTGCGCCTCCACGTCAGCCGGCACGCGAGTCGCACCCGGGCGCGTCGACTCCGCGCCGACGTCGATGATGTCTGCACCCTGCGCGACCAGCTCGCGGGCGTGCTCCAGAGCGCTATCAAGCTCGAGCCAGCGCCCACCGTCGGAGAACGAGTCCGCGGTGATGTTGAGGATGCCCATCACCAGCGTGCGCCCGGGCACCGTTAGGTCCTGCACCGTCGTCATGTCTCTTACCTCCTGATCAAACTGAGCACCTCGGCGCGCGAGGCGGCATTGTGCTGGAACCCGCCGCGCACCGCCGACGTCGTGGTCACGGCACCCGGCTTGCGGATGCCGCGCATGGCCATGCACAGGTGCTCGCACTCAATGACGACAATGACGGCCTGGGCGTCGAGTTTGTCCACCAGCGCGTCGGCGATCTGCGCGGTGAGGCGCTCCTGCACCTGCGGGCGCTTGGCGTACAGGTCCGCCAGCCGGGCCAGCTTGGACAGGCCGGTCACCTTGCCGTCCGCACCCGGGATGTAACCGATGTGCGCGGTGCCGAAGAACGGCACGAGGTGGTGCTCGCACGTCGAGTAGATCGGGATGTCGCGCACCAGCACGAGCTCCTGGTGGTTCTCGGCGAAGGTCTTCTCCAGCACGTCGGTCGGCTCCGCGTGCAGGCCGGCGAAAACTTCCTCGTAGGCGCGTGCGACGCGGGCCGGGGTCTCGGCTAGGCCCTCGCGGTCAGGGTCCTCGCCGACCGCGATGAGCAGCTCGCGCACCGCGGCTTCCGCGCGCCCGCGGTCGAAAGCCTTAGCTCTCATCTTCGCTCCTCACCCGCGGAATCTCGGTGGTCTCCGCTGTTGCGGGGGTGTCAGGCTTAGCGACGTCCACCGCGTCACGCTTCGGAGACTCCTCACCCTCCGGCTTGGCGCGGCGCCCCGTTGGGAGCGTCTCGGTGTCGTTCCATTCGTGGTCCGGGCGCTCGTTCGCCGGCAGCTGGAAACCGACCGGTTGCTCCGGCTGCTCCGGCTGCTCCGGCTGCTCCGGCTGCTCCGGCTGCTCCGGCTGAGCGTAGTTCCGCATGCCTGGGTGCACACCGGCGCCCGGGTAGGTCCAGCCTGCCGGCGGCTTCGGGCCGCCGTACTGCGGCTGGTCGGAGGCATGCTGGGCAGGTTGTTCCCCGGCCGCCTTCTGGCCCGGACGCCAGCGCGTCGAACCGGTTTTTTCCTCGCTCTTCTTCGCACCGGCGTTGGCTGCCTCGCGTTGCGCCATGCGGCGCTCGCGCGCGGTGCGGGACATCTCCAGCAGCGAAACCTTTTTCGGCGGCTCCTCGCCGCGCTCCTCCGCCAACTCCACCGGGGTTTTGACCGGCGCGCGGCCCTCCTGCGCGGTGAAGCGCTCATCCACGACCGGCAGGCCCGATTCGCGCGGCTCAATGCCGTCGAAGATGGCCTCCAGATCGGGACGGCGCAGCGTCTCTTTCTCCAACAGCTTGGCGGCGAGCTGGTCCAGGTAGTCCCGGTGCTCGGCGAGGATGGAGTAGGCGCGGGCGTGGGCGACGTCGATAAGCTCGTGCACTTCGCGGTCGATGGTTTCCGCTACCGCGGGCGAGTAGTCGTACTGGTTACCCGCCCCCATGTGTGAGAAGGGGTCGCCCTGCTCGGTGCCGTACTTCACGGCGCCGAGAGTGCTCGACATGCCGTACTCGGTGACCATCGCGCGGGCGATCCTTGTGGCCTGCTCGATGTCCGAGCTCGCGCCCGTGGTCGGCTCGCCGAAGACGAGCTCCTCCGCGGCGCGCCCGCCCATGGCGAAGACGAGTCGGGCGAAGAGTTCGTCACGGTTGTACATGCCCTTGTCGTCCTCCTGCGCCGTCATGGCGTGGCCGCCGGTGCGGCCGCGGGCGAGAATGGTGACCTTATACACGCGCTCGATGTCCTTGAGCGCCCAGGCGCTGAGCGTGTGGCCACCCTCGTGGTAGGCCGTGACTTTCTTTTCCTTCTCGGAGATGATCTTGGAGCTGCGGCGCGGCCCGCCGATGACGCGGTCGGTAGCTTCCTCCAGCGCGTCGGCGGTGATCACGTTGCCGCCGATGCGGGCGGTCAGCAGCGCGGCCTCGTTGAGCACGTTGGCCAGGTCCGCGCCGGACATGCCGGCGGTGCGCTTGGCCAGGGCGTCCAGGTTCGCGTCGGGGCCGAGCGGCTTGTCTTTGGCGTGGACCTTGAGAATCTGCTGCCGGCCGGCCAGGTCGGGGTTGGTCACCGGGATCTGGCGGTCGAAGCGGCCCGGGCGCAACAATGCCGGGTCGAGGATGTCGGGGCGGTTCGTCGCGGCGATGAGGATGACACCCTCGCGGTCGCCGAATCCGTCCATCTCCACGAGCAGCTGGTTGAGCGTCTGCTCGCGCTCGTCGTGGCCGCCGCCGGTACCGGAGCCGCGCTGTCGGCCCACTGCGTCGATCTCGTCGACGAAGATGATGCACGGCGAGTTCTCGCGGGCCTGCTTGAACAGGTCGCGCACGCGCGAGGCGCCGACACCGACGAACATCTCCACGAAGTCGGAACCCGAGATGGAGTAGAACGGCACGCCCGCCTCACCCGCGACGGCGCGGGCCAACAGGGTTTTGCCGGTGCCGGGCGGGCCATAGAGCAGCACGCCGCGGGGGATTTTCGCACCGAGCTTCTCGTAGATGCCCGGGTCCTGCAGGAAGTCCACAACCTCCTGCAGCTCGTCAACAGCCTCGTCCGCGCCGGCGACATCGGCGAAGGTGTTTGTCGGGTTGTCCTTGGTCAGCTGCTTCGCCTTCGACCCGCCAATGCCGAACATGCCGCCGCCAGCCTGCATGCGGTACATGAAGTAGGACAGCAGGCCGAAGATCAGGATCATCGGCAGCATGAAGCCGAGCATGGACATCAGGAAGGAATCCTGCGTCACGTTGGTCTCGTAACTGTCGGCGCCGGAGCCGCGCACGGCGTCGAAAATTTCCGGCGTGGTGCGCGCCGGGTACTGCGCCATGACGGATTCGACGCCCTCGCGCTCGTCCACGGTGATCGGCTCACGAAGGTCGATGCGGACGCGCTGCTCGCGGTCGTCGATCTGCACCTCGCGGGCATTGTCGTTCTGCAGCTGTTCCAGGGCGACGGAGGTGTCCACCGTCTGGTAGCTGCGGGTATCGTCCCCGAGGAGCGTGAACAGGTAAAGGACGATCAGAGCGGCGGCGCCGAAAATGCCCCACCGCAGAACTTTTTTGTTTTCCATGTATTCCTGTGTTGTGTAAAGGGGGGACTTAGATTTCGACGGACTCGGGTCCCTCGGCGCGGCCCGGGGTGGGCTGCTCGCCGTCGTGCCCGTCAGAGTAGACCCGCGGGTGGAGGGTGCCCACGTACGGCAGGTCGCGGTAGCGCTCGGAGTAGTCCAACCCGTAGCCGATGACGAACTCGTTCGGGATGTCGAAGCCGATGTCGAGCAGGTTGATCTTGGCGGTCTGGACCTCGGGCTTGCGCAGCAGGGTGATCACGTTCAGCGATGCCGGCCCGCGCCCGGCCAGGTTCTTTATTAGCCAGGACAGCGTGAGACCGGAATCGATGATGTCCTCGACGATGAGGACGTCGCGGCCGGCGATGTCCTTGTCCAGGTCCTTGAGAATGCGCACCACGCCCGAGCTGGTTGTTGACGACCCGTAGGACGACACCGCCATGAACTCAAGCTGACACGGAATGTCGAGGCGGCGGGCGAAATCCGTGAGGAAGAACACCGCCCCCTTGAGCACGCACACCAGGATGAGCTCCTGGTCCGCGCCGCGGTATTTTTCCGACACCATGTCCGCGAGTTCCTGCACGCGTGCGGCCAGCTCCTCCTCTGAGATGAGGATCGCCTCGACGTCGTCGCCGTAGGCGTTGGCGGGCACATCGAAGTTCTTTGTGTCATGCAGCGCGGTCATGGTGACTCATTGTGCCACCTAACTGGATGTTTGGACAACCACGAGGCGCCCGTCGACCCGTCGCACCGCGCGGCCGGCACCGAGGTTGACGGCCCCTTGGCCCCGCCAATGCGTGATGAGACGCTCGATGGACGCGAGCTGCGCGCCGTCGATACGCGCTCCGTGGCCGTGGAGCCACGCGACAAGCCTGCGGCGTCGCACCGGCTCGGGAGAGGCGGCAAGCTCGGTGCAGTCGGAACTCGGCGAGACGTCGATCAGCATTTCCAGCAAGGAGCGCTCGGCGGCGATGCGGTTCGCGGCAGCGCTTAGCGACGGCACCGCGTCCCCGCCGATGAGCTCAGAGAGCTTCGGGATGACGGAATGCCGGATGGCGACCCGACGGAATGACGCATCCGCGTTCATCGGGTCGTTCCAGGGCACAATACCCAACTCTTCACAGGCACCGGTCGTGTCCGCGCGGCGGATTCCCAAAAACGGGCGCACCACCCTGCCGTCGAGCCCGCCGCGCGGCGCCATCCCCGCGGGGTTGCCGCGCAGCGCCCCCAGCAAGAGCGTTTCGGCCTGGTCGTCCGCAGTATGGGCGACCCATGCGTCGAGGCCGTACGACAGCAAAGCGGCGTAGCGGGCGTCACGTGCGGCGGCCTCCAGATTCGGCCCGGAGACCGAGACGGGGACGACGGAGGCGTCCACGCCCCACCCGCGCGCCTGTTCAGCGGCCCGCTCGGCCACCTCCGCGGACCCCTCCTGCAGCCCGTGGTCCACCACCACGGCTGTGACATCCTTCCCTTCCGCGGCGGCCGCCGCCACGAGGGCGAGGGAGTCGGCCCCGCCTGACAATCCGATGATGGCGGGGCCGTGGAATGCGCGGACGGAGCGTCGGCAAGCGAGAAAGTGCGGGCTGTGGCGGGGCCAGAAAGGCTCCACTAGAAATCCCTCAAAGCGGATGCGAGCGTGTCCAGGGCGCGGCGGGCGGGCAGGATCTCCGAGTC